>JBEHYF010000198.1:0-8619 GCA_048498315.1 Actinomycetota bacterium | reverse complement strand
GCCTGATCGACTCTCAGGTGCGGTAGGCGTCGCGGCGGTGGCGGATGGAGTGGATCTCGACGGCGTGCTTCTCCTCGTTGATCCGGTAGATGACCCGGTAGGTGCCCCGGCGCGCCGAGTAGTAGCAGTCGAAGGGCTCGTCCAGCGGTTTGCCCACCCGATGCGGATTGGCGGCGATCGGTCCCTCGATCGTCTCCATGGCCGCGACGGCCACCTCGAGCGGCAGGTGCTCGTGGAGATTGCGCCGCGCCTGGCGAGACAGCAGGACGATGTAGGGCTCGGTGGCGTCGTCAGATCCGCTGGTCATGCCGCTCCGGTGCGGCGGCGCTCAAGCTCGGCGCGCACCTCGTCGGTGCCGAAGGTGTCGCCTGCGGCGAAGTCCTCGCGGGACTGGCGCAGGTCGGCCAGGGTCTCGTCGTCGGAAAGAATGTCGAGCGTCTCCTGCATCGACTCGTACTCGGCGACGGAGATCAGCATGACGTCCGCACGGCCGTTGCGAGTGATCGTGAAGTGGTCATGCTCACGCGCTACCCGGTCGGCCAACTCTGCGATCCTCGCCTTGGCTTCGGTGATGGGTATGGTCTCCATACGAGCCATTTTAGCGACCGGTCGCCATTCAGGCCGTATTTAAGACCTACCGTGGCCCGCGCGGCGCGACCCGGCCGCGTCCGGCCGATAGCGCTACGGTCCTCCTATGGACCACGGCTCCCCCACCCCCGGTACCGAAGCCGAGATCATGGCGCGCAGGGCGTCGTCGTTCGGCGGCCAGGCCGCGGCGTACGCGGCCGAGCGGCCCGGCTATCCCGACGCGGCGATCCGCTGGGCGCTGGCGCCCGTCGCCGGCCGCACGCCGCTGCGGGTGCTCGACCTGGCGGCCGGCACGGGAAAGCTGACCGAGGGCATCCTCGCGCACACCAAGAACGTCGTCGCGGTCGAACCCGACCTGGCCATGCTCGCCGAGCTGCGCCGCGGCCTGCCGGACGTGCGGGCGCTGGCCGGCACCGCCGAGCGGATCCCGCTCCGCGACGGCTCCGTCGACGCCGTCCTCGTCGGCCAGGCGATGCACTGGTTCGACACCGAGCGCGCGTTCCCCGAGATCGCCCGCGTGCTGGTGCCCGGCGGCGTGCTGGCCGGCCTGTGGAACATGGACGACGACCGGGTGCCGTGGGTGCGCGGCCTGCGGGAGGTGGCCCGGAACCGGCCGTCGTTCAGCCGGTGGAACCCCGGCGACGGGCCGGATCTCGGGGCCGCGTTCGGGCCGATGGACGACGAGTCGTTCCCGCACGCGCAGCGCCGGACGCCGGAGTCGATGGCCGCGACGATCGGCACCCACTCGCACGTGCTGATCATGCCGGAGGAGGACCGGAAGGAGCTGCTGGCGGCGGTCGTCGCCTACCTGCGCGCCACGCCGGAGACCGCGTCCGGCGAGTTCGACCTGCCGATGGCCACCGCCGTCATCCGCGCCGTCCGCCGCTGACCGCGTCCCCGGCCGGCCGGCGGAGCGGTCGCGGGCCGGCGGCACGCCGGGCCGTGGCGGCGTGCGGCGAGGTCACCCGCCACTCGGCGCGGTCGGTGGCGAGGCCGGCGTTCAGCGCGTACCGCACGTCGACGATGCGCGCCTGTTTCGGAACGGCGAACACGATGAAGCCCGCGCACGCCTGGCCGTGCCGCAGCCGCACCACCCGCCCGAACCCGGGCCCGGCCGTGACCGCCGCCACCATGGGATCGTAGGTCTGTCCGTCGTCGTCCACGACGGCCGCGCCGTAGTCCGGGCCGTCGTCGTACAGGGCGGTGCCGACGTTCTTCAGCACGAACCGCACGGCGACGAACCGCTCGCCGCGGCCGGGCACTTCGTAGGCGCCGCGGCCGTGGGCCGTGGCCAGCACCTGCGCGACCCTGACGGCGAGGCGGAGGCGGCCCGGATGCCCGGCGTCGTCGGTTCCGGTGAGCGTGACGGCCTGGCCGACCTTGAGCTCGTGGACGGTGATCCGGGCGGGCGGGGTGCTGTCGGCCGGCTCGGGGTTCCTGGCGGTCTGCGCGGCGTTGTCGCAGGCGGCCAGCAGCACCGCCGCACCCGCGGCGAGGAGCAGCACCCGCACGACGTCGCACCCCATCGAGGACCGTCAGAATCGCTTGATCATGATAGGCGGCGGCTGATCGACGGGCGACCGGATCGGCGGCCTCCGGCCTTGTCCGCACGCTCCTCCCGGGCGGGCCGGGCGGGTTCGACGGCGAAGACCACGACGGCGGTCAGGTCGGCGCGGTCCAGCGTGGCCCGCAGCGCGGCCAGCGCCTCCCGGCGGATGCGGACCGCCAGGCCGGCGAGGTCGGCGGTCTCGTCGCAGGTGACGCGCAGGTGGACGCGGGGCCGGGCCGGCCGGCCGACGAGCCGGCCGCGTACCGCGCGCACCCCCTCGTACGAGGCGACGTCGGCGCCGATCGTGCGGACGGCGACGCGCGCGCCCATGCGGGTCGCGTCCGCGCCCGGGCCGCCCATCGCCAGCCGGCGCAGCACCACGCCGCGGCCCTGCGCGGCCAGCCACCCGATGCCGAGCAGCGTGACGACGCAGCCGGCCGCGACGACGGCCGGCCACAGGCGCGCGTGCGCCGTGATCCACCGGGACATCGCGGCCGTGCAGACCGGCCGGTGGGCGCGCTCCGGCCCGAACGCGCCCAGCGCCGCCGCCGGGACCGCGCCGCCCGCGGCCAGGAACACCAGCCCGGTGACCGCGAGCCAGAGCCGGTTGGCCACCTCAGTCGTCCCGTCCGCGCAGGCGTACCGTGACGCGCGGCACCCGGATGAGGCGGAGCCCGTCGAGCCGCGCCCGCACGGTGGCGGCCACCTGCTCGCGCAGCGACTCGGGATTGCGGTACCAGGTGACCGCGCGCACGACGACGCGGGTCCGGAGCCCGCGGCGCAGGCGTACCCGCGCCCGGGTGATGCCGGGCACCTCCAGCGCCGCCGCGCGCAGCACCGCGCACAGATGCCGGCGGCGGACGCCCGCGACGAGGCCGGGATCGTCGCCCGACAGCGGGATCACCCGGCTCCGGCCGGGCAGCACGGCCGCCAGCAGGAACAGCAGCCCGGCCAGCGCGACGCTGCCGCCGAGCGTGACGACGGCCGGATCGTCGGCGGGCAGCCGGCGGGCCAGCCGGTCGGCGTGGTGCAGGACGCCGTTCGGAAGGAACGGACGGCCGAGCCGCCACGCCATCACCTGCGCCGCGACGACCGCGCCGAGCGCGGCCAGCGCCGTGGCGGCGGCCACCGCGGCCGGCACCCTCCGCGGCCGGAACGCGCGGACCGCCGCGCGGTGCGCATCGGACCGGTCCGGGGTCAGCAGTTCCTCGAACGCGCCCATCTCCGGCCCTCCTCGCGGCGTGGACGGCCGCTTCGCGGGCGGCCGGCGGCGTCGCCGCGGCGGCCGGCCCGGGCCGCGCGACCGCCCTGATCGTCACTGCGAAGCGAGACTAGACCGCGGACGGTAATCGGACGTGCGGCTCCGTGCCGGGTAACGGGAAACTCAGCGGAACACCACGGTCCGTTCGGCGTTGAGCAGGATCCGGTGTTCGGCGTGCCAGCGCACGGCCCGCGCGAGCGCCAGGCACTCCATGTCGCGGCCGACCGCCATCAGCTCCTCCGGCCCGTGCGTGTGGTCGACGCGGGCCACCTCCTGCTCGATGATCGGCCCCTCGTCGAGCCGCGGGGTGACGTAGTGCGCGGTGGCGCCGATGAGCTTCACGCCACGGTCGTGCGCCTGGTGGTACGGACGAGCGCCCTTGAAGCTCGGCAGGAAGGAGTGGTGGATGTTGATGATCCGGCCCGGCAGCTTGCCGCAGAAGTCGTCCGAGAGCACCTGCATGTAGCGGGCGAGCACGACCAGGTCGGCCTGGTAGTGCTCGACCAGCGCGAGGATCTCCGCCTCCTGCGCGGCGCGGGTCTCCGCCGTCACCGGCAGGTGGTGGTAGTCGATGCCGTAGGACTGGGTGAGCGGCCGCATGTCGGGGTGGTTGGAGGCGACGCCGACGATGTCGACGTCGAGCAGGCCCGAGCGCTGCCGGTAGAGCAGATCGTTCAGGCAGTGCCCGTGCCTGGAGACGAGGATCAGCACGCGGCACCGCACGGCCCGGTCGTACAGCCGCCAGTCGAGGGCGAACTCGGGGGCGAGCGCGCCGAACGCCGCCCGGAGCTCGCCGTCGTCGAGGCCGTCCGGCGCGTCGAACTGGATGCGGAGGAAGAAACGCCCGGTACTGCGGTCGCCGAACTGCTGGCTCTCCACGATGTTGCAGTCGCGCTCGGCCAGCGCACCGGACACGGCCGCGACGATCCCCGGCCGGTCGGGGCACGACAGCGTCAGCACGTATTCGGACATGTCCCACCTTCGAGCTTTGGATGTCGGGCCGTACGGATCTCGCGCCCAAGCGCGGGCACGGCCGGCCGCGAACGTCACCCCGAAGCCTACGGGGCACCCGAGCCCGCCGCGGCCGGGCGGGCTCCCGCCGGCGCCGGGTACGGCCCCGGCACCGGGCGACACGCCGCCGCCGCGGCCGGCCGCCATGCCGGCGTCGGCCGGCGTGCGCGCGCCGGGCGAGCGCGGGCGGGCGCTGGTGCTCGCCGCCCGTGAGGCGCTCCTCGCGGACGAGCCGGAGGCGGCCACGCTGATGTCGCTCGCCCGGCTGCTGCAGGTCTCGCCGTACCACCTCAGCCGCGTCTTCCGGCGCGAGACCGGCCTCACATTGACGCGCTACCGCAACCGGCTCCGGGTCTCCCGGGCGCTCGACCTGATCGAGCAGGGCGCCGGCGGCCTCGCCGACGTCGCGGCCACGGTGGGCTTCGCCGACCAGGCGCACCTCACCCGCACGATGCGGGCGGAGCTCGGGCGTACGCCGGCCGGCGTACGCCGGCTGCTGGCGAGCGCCGGCGCGACGGCGGGCGAGCACCCGCACGGCCCGCGGACGCCGGGGCGTGGTGGCGGCGAGCGTCAGCGCGGGGCAAAGAGTGCGGCCATGCGGCCGGAAGCGCTGGGTGTACCGCCCATCGACCGCCATACTTCATCCAGACTTCATCCAGCGGACCGGGACGTATAACGCGCGCTGCGCGGGGACGCCGCAATAGGCCGCGATGCTCACGCCACCTGCCCCCGCCGGCCCAGGGAGATGATCAGGTGCTGAGAGGCCCTGCCGCCGTGCTGGCGCTGATCGCCGCGACGACGCTGCCCGCCTTCGGCTCCCCCGCACGTCCGGACGTCCCTGCGGGCGCCCGGCAGGCCGCCACCGAGGCCGCGCGGCGGGTCACCACCGGGCCTGCACGGCAGACCGCCGTCCCGCCCGCGCGGCACGTCGCCCTGATCGGCGTACCGGGACTGCGGTGGCGCGACGTGAGCGCCACCGGCACGCCGAACCTGTGGCGTCTCGCCGGGCGGGCCGCGATCGGGCTGATGTCGGTGCGCGCGGTGGGCCGGCTGACCTGTCCGGCCGACGCGTGGGCGACGGTGTCGGCGGGCGCGCGGTCGGCCGCCGGCCCGTTCTGCCACCGCCCCGTCGCAGTGACGGCGGCCGGGGCCGGCGCGGTCGTCGGCGACGTCGCGCAGATCCGCCGCCGCAACGCGGGTTTCGGCGTCGTGGGCCTGCTCGGGGACGCCGTCCACCGGGCGGGCGGCTGCACGACCGCCGTCGGGCCGGGGGCGGCGCTGGCCGCCGCCGACGCCGCCGGGTACGTCGACCGCTACGCCGCCACCCCGGCCGCGCTGCCGCCGGGCGCATGGGCGCGCTGCCAGGCCGTGATCGTCGACACCGGTGCCGTCACGGGGGCGGCCACCGGCACGGACCGTGCCGGGTGGGCGCGCCGTACCGACGCGCTGATCGGGTCGGTGCTGGCCGCGCTGCCGCCTGGCACCGACGTGGTGGTCGCCGGGGTGTCCGACGACGGGCCGACACCGCACCTGCGCGCGATGCTGGCGACCGGGACCGGGCACGCCGGCCGCTACCTCGGCTCGGGCTCCACGCGCCGCACCGACATGGGCATCCTGCCGGACCTGACCGCGACGATGCTGGACGCGCTGGCCATGCCGTATCCGGCCAGGCTGGTCGGCAAGCCGCTGCGCGCGGACACCGCGCGGCCGGCCGGCCTGCCCGGCGCCGTGCGCGACCTGCGGGCGGCGGACGTGGCGGCGCAGACGCATCGCGGGGTGGTCTCGCGGTTCTTCGCCTGGTTCGTGGTCGGCCAGGTGCTGCTGTACGGCGGGGCGGCGGTGGCGCTGCGGCTGCGGTGGGGCGGCGCGCGGCGGGAACGGATCCTGGGGGCGACCCGGCTGACGGCGCTGGCGGCGGCGGCCGTGCCGGTCTCGACGTTCCTGGTGAACCTCGTGCCCTGGTGGCGCGTCCCGCACCCGGCCGTCGCGATGATCGCCGGGATCGCCGCGTTCGACGCGCTCGTGCTCGCCGTCGCCGCATGCGGGCCGTGGCGGCGCGGCGTGCTCGGGGCGGGCACGGTGATCGCCGGGCTGACCGCGGCCGTGCTGGGGCTGGACCTGGTGACCGGGAGCCGGCTGCAGATGGACAGCCTGATGGGCTACTCGCCGCTGGTCGGGGGCCGCTACTACGGCATGGGCAACATCGGGTTCGCGGTGCTGGCGACCTCGACGCTGCTGGCCGCGGCGGGCGTGGCGCAGTGGCTGGAGCCGCGCCGGGGCCGCCGGGCGGCGGTGGCCGTCGTGCTGGCGATGACGCTGACCGCCGCGCTGCTGGACAGCTGGACGGCGTGGGGTAGCGACTTCGGCGGGCTGATCGCGTTCGTGCCGGGGCTGGCGACGACCGCGATCCTCGTCAGCGGACGGCGGGTGTCGTTCATCCGGCTGCAGTTGCTGCGCGCGGCCGGCATGACGGCGGTGCTGGGCGTGGCGTTCATCGACTACCTGCGGCCGCCGGAGCAGCAGACCCACATGGGGCGGTTCTTCGGCGACCTGGTGGCGGGCGGCGCGCTGCCGTGGCTGGAGCGCAAGCTCCGGGCGATGGTGCACACCTTCGGCAACCCGACGCTGGTGCCGATCGTGGTGGCGGCGTTCCTGTTCCTGCTGCTGGTGCTGCACCGGCCGGGACGGGCGGGCGCGGGCGGGCTGCAGCTCGCCTACGAGCGGGCCCCTATGCTGCGCGCCGGGCTGTCGGGGGCGTTCGTGACCGCGCTGGTCGGCGGGGCGGTGAACGACTCGGGGATCGCGGTTCCGGCGCTGGCGCTGGCGCTGGCGGTGCCGCTCGCGCTCGCGGCGACCGTGCACGCGCTCGCCGCCCGCCCAGTTATGTGAAGGCTTTTCATATTCGCCACCATTGTGGCAGGCTGCAGGCATGACGCTGCGCGAGCGGTACGACCTGGCCACGAAGCACCTGGAGGCTCCGTTCGCCATCGTCGACGTGGAGGCGTTCCGGTCCAACGCGGGCGAGCTGGTCCGGCGGGCCCGCGGCAAGCCGATCCGGGTGGCGAGCAAGTCGGTGCGCTGCCGCGCGCTGCTGGAGCAGGTGCTGGCCACCGACGGGTTCGCCGGCGTGATGGCGTTCACGCTGCCCGAGGCGCTGTGGCTGGCCGAGAAGGGGCTGAGCGACGACATCCTCGTCGCCTATCCCACCGCCGACCGCACCGCCCTCGCCCGGCTGGCCGCGGACGAGCGGGCGGCTGCCACCGTCACCGTGATGGTCGACTGCCCCGAGCACCTCGACCTGATCGAGAAGGCGGCCGCGGGCGGCGCGCCCGTACGCGTCTGCCTGGACATCGACGCCTCCTGGCGGCCGGCCGGCGGCCGGATCCGCATCGGCGCGCTGCGCTCCCCCGTCCGCACCCCGGCCGCCGCGGCGGCCCTCGCCCGCGACATCGCGGCCCGTCCCGGGCTGCGCCTGGTCGGGCTGATGGCGTACGAGTCGCAGATCGCCGGGGTCGGCGACGCCCCGCCGGGCCGGCCGGCGTACGCGCGGGTGCTGCGGTTCGTCCAGGCCCGCTCGCGGCTGGAGCTGGCGCGCCGGCGGGCCGCGATCGTCCGCGCGGTGCGCGAGGTCGCCGACCTGGAGTTCGTCAACGGCGGCGGCACCGGCAGCGTCGAGAAGACCGCCGCGGAGAAGGCGGTGACCGAGGTGGCCGCCGGCTCCGGCTTGTACCAGCCGGTGCTGTTCGACCACTACACGAACTTCTCCGGCCGGCCCGCCGCGATGTTCGCCCTTCCCGTCGTACGCCGCCCCGGCCCCGGCGTGGTGACCGTGCTCGGCGGCGGCTACCTCGCCTCCGGCCCCGGCGACCCGAGCCGCATACCGCAGCCGTACCTGCCCGGCGGGCTGGAGTACGACCCGCACGAGGGCGCCGGCGAGGTGCAGACGCCGCTGCTCGGCACGGCCGCCGACGGCCTGGCGATCGGCGACCGGGTGTGGTTCCGGCATGCGAAGGCCGGGGAGCTGTGCGAGCGGTTCGCCGCCCTGCACCTCGTGGACGGCGACCAGGTGATCGCGACCGTCCCCACGTACCGGGGTGAGGGCCGCACCTTCCTCTGACCCGACACCCCGCCCGCGCGCGCCGCCGACCCCGCTCGCTCGCCGCACCGCCCGCGTCGACCGCCCCGCCGGGCTCGCCACGCACCCCAGGCC
>JBEHYF010000197.1:0-8743 GCA_048498315.1 Actinomycetota bacterium | reverse complement strand
CCGGAGGCCCGGCCGGCCCCGCCGCCGGCCGCCGCGACGGCGTCGGCAGGGCGTTCAGAAGTCACGCGGCGCGACCGGACACCGAAGGCTTCTTCCGTTAACCATCGTGGGAACGGTCCATATACGCGTAAGGTCATAGATCGACGTCCGAGCTCCCCCGTCAGGGAGGCACCGATGGATCAGACCGGCCCGAGCATCCCGCCCCCGGGCCGACCGCCCGAGCCGCGGCTCGAGGACCCCTGCGCCGACCGCGAGGCGGCCGGCGAGCTGCTGCACGGCGACGAGGACGGGCTCGACGTCTTCCTCGCCGGCACCGTGTTCATGGACATGATCTTCACCGGGCTGCCAGGCCTTCCGCCGCCCGGCACCGAGCTGGTCACCGACGGCCTCGGCTCGGCCCCCGGCGGCATCGCCAACATCGCGGTCGCGATGAGCCGGCTCGGCCTGCGCGTCGGGCTGGCGGCGGCGTTCGGCGACGACATGTTCGGCGCGTACCTGTGGCGGACCATCTCCGAGCAGGAGGGCGTCGACCTATCCCGCTCGCGCCGGCTGCCCGGCTGGCCGACGCCGGTGACCGTCTCGCTCGCCTACGACGCCGACCGCAGCATGGTCACCTACCACCGGCCGATGCCGGTGCTGCCCGAGGAGCTGGTCTGCTCGCCGCCCGGGGCCCGCACCTGCTTCCTCGACCTCGACCACCCGGTACCGGGCTGGGCGGCCGAGATGCGGCGGAACGGCGCGGCCGTCGTCGCCGACGTCGGCTGGGACCCGACCGAGACGTGGTCGCCCGACGTGCTGGACCGGCTGGGGCTGGTCGACGTGTTCCTGCCGAACGCCGTCGAGGCCATGGCCTATACCCGCACCTCCTCGCCGGAGCAGGCCTTGGCCGTTCTGGCGGAGCGGGTGCCGGTCGTCGTGGTCAAGCGGGGCGGCGACGGCGCGATCGCGATCGACACGACGACCGGCGAGCGGGCCGAGGCGGCGGCGCTGCCGGTGCGGGCGCTGGACCCGACCGGCGCCGGCGACGTGTTCGCCGCCGCCTTCGTCTACGGCACCCTCGCCGAGTGGTCCCTCCTGGAACGGCTGCGGTTCGCCAACCTGTGCGCGGGCCTGTCCGTGCGGCACCTCAGCGGCTCGCTGGGGTCGCCGTGCTGGGGAGAGATCGCGGCGTTCGGCGAGTCGGGCGAGGTCCCCGAGGAGATCCTGCGGGACTACGCCTTCATCGTGCCGTATATCCCCGATGCCTCGGCGGACACCGTCGCCCGGGCCGAACCCACCGTACGGAAGGCGTGACCCCCATGAGCGCGCGCATCACCGTCGTCGGCGCCGGCAGCGGATACATGCCCGGCGTCATCCGCGGCCTGCTGCACCGCGCCGGCGACCTGGCAGGCGCGGAGTTGGTCTTCTACGACATCGACGCCGAGCACCTCGACGTCATGACCCGGCTGGCCCGCGGCATGTTCCGCGCCCGCGACGCCGACCTGTCCGTCCGTGCCGAGACGTCGCTGAAGGCGGCGCTGGACGGCGCCGACTTCGTCTTCACCACGTTCCGGCCCGGCGGGCTGCCGGCCCGGCACCTGGACGAGTCGATCCCGCTGAAGCACGGGGTCGTCGGGCAGGAGACGATCGGGCCGGGCGGCTTCCTGATGGCCTGCCGATCGGTGCCGGTGCTGCTGGAGATCGCCCGGGAGGCGCCGCGGGACGCCTGGATCATCAACTACACGAACCCGACCAACATCGTCACCGACGCGGTGCTGCGCCACACGGACGCCCGGATCATCGGGCTGTGCGACCAGTGGGTCGGCGACACCGAGGTGTGGGCCGGGCTGCTCGGCCTACCGGCCCGCGGCCTGGAGATCGACTGGATCGGCACCAACCACGGCACGTGGGCCGAGCGGGTCCGCCTGGACGGCGAAGAGATCGACATCGCGCCGCGGCTCGCCGACATGGCGCCGCCCGGCGGGGCCACGCCGCACCGCGAGCCGGCCCGCATGGCCGAGCTCGGGAAGGCGCTCGGCCTGCTGGTCAACTCCTACAGCAAGTA
The DNA here is from genome assembly GCA_048498315.1 of Actinomycetota bacterium. GTDB lineage: Bacteria > Actinomycetota > Actinomycetes > Streptosporangiales > Streptosporangiaceae > Actinoallomurus. The sequence goes on along the minus strand of JBEHYF010000197.1, from coordinate 6,699 downwards.
CTACTTCTTCCACGAGGAGGTCGTGCGCGAGCTGCGCGCGAAGGGCCGCACCCGGGCGGAAGAGATCATGGCGATGCTGCCGGGCTACTACTCCCAGGTCGCCGCCGAGGCCGAAAAGCCCGACCCCGACCCGAGCCGTGACCGCGGCGGCGGCGAGCACGGCGAGTTCGCCGTCGACGTCATCTGCGCGATCCTGCGTGACGAGCGGCGGCGGCTGATCCTCAACACCCGCAACGACGGCTCGATCGCCACGCTGGAGGCCGACGCGGTGGTCGAGACGCCGTGCGTGGTCGGCCGGCAGGGCCCGACGCCGCTGGTCATGGGCGAGATCCCGCGCGCCGTCCGCGGGCTCACGCACGCCATCCACGAGTACGAGCGCCTCGCCGCCGACGCCGCCGTCACCGGCGACGAGCGCCTCGCGCTGCACGCCCTGCTCGCCCATCCGCTGGTAACGAACAAATCGACCGCCGAGAAGATCTTGTCGGAAGGTCTCGCCGCGCACCGCGCGTACCTGCCGCAGTTCGGCTAGCCCGGAGGAGCCCCCATGCGGAAACCGCTCGTGGTCCTGACAGCGGCGCTGGTCGCCGTGTCCGCCGCCTCCGCCTGCGCGCCCGGCTCGGGCGGCGGCAAGCCCAAGACGAAGGCGCCCAGCTCGATCAGCACGGACATCGCCAAGGCCGGCCCGGTCACCCTCACCGTCTGGGACCAGGAGGTGCTCGGCGGCCAGAACGAGCAGATGGAGCGGCTCAACGCGGCCTTCCACGCCAAGTACCCGAACGTCACGATCAAGCGGGTGTCACGGTCGTTCTCCGACCTGGAGAAAACGCTGCGGCTGGCGCTGTCCGGCGCGAACCCGCCCGACGTGGTCGAGGCGAACCAGGGTTACGGCATCATGGCCGCGCTGGTGAAGGCCGGCGCGCTGCTGCCGCTGGACCCGTACGAAAAGGCGTACGGCTTCCGCAGGCGCTACCCGGCCGGGCTCACCCAGCTCAACAGCGTCACCCCGGACGGCAAGACCATCGGCACCGGCGACCTGTACGGGGTGTCGATGGCCGGCGAGGCCGTCGGCATCTACTACAACACCGACAAGCTGGCCAAGCTCGGCATCAAGCCTCCGGCGACATGGGGCGAGTTCGAGCAGGACCTCGCGCTCGCCAAGGCCAAGGGCGAGACTCCGATCTATATGGCGAACCTGGAGAAGTTCCCGGCGATCCACGAGTTCGGCGTGCTGCTCGGCCAGACGACCGGCAAGGACGCGCTGCGCGACCTCGTGTTCGGCCGCCGCGGCTCCTGGACGGACCCGTCGATCGTGCGGGCCGCGCAGATGCTGGCCGACTGGTCCACAAAGGGGTACTTCCCGGCGAGCGTCAACGCCGACAAGTACAACGACTCCCCGACCCCGTTCGCCAAGGGCGAGGGCGTCTTCCTCATCGGCGGCCCGTGGTTCGCCGCCGACCTGCAGAAGAAGATGGGGAACAAGGTCCGCTACATGCTGCCGCCGCCCGCGCAGCCCGGCGGCGCGCAGCCGGCGACGCTGGGCGGCCCCGGCCTGCCGCTGGTGATCACCTCCAAGTGCAAGCACCCGGACGTCGCCGCCGCCTACCTGAACTTCATGACCTCGCCGCAGGCCATGGACGTCGTCACGCAGACCGGCGGGCTGGCCGCGCTGCCGCCGCCGACCGCGCGGCCGGCCAGCGCCGTGGGGCAGGACCTGGCCGCCGCGTGGAAGACCGCCAGCGACAAGGACATCCTCGTGCCGTACCTGGACTACTCGACGACCACGTTCCTCGACACGCTCGGCGGCGTCCTCCAGGAGATCACCGCGGGCCGTAAGACGCCGCAGCAGGCGATGCAGGAGGCGCAGAAGGACTACGCGGCCTTCCTGGCGAAGAAGTGACGGTCGGCGAGCCCACGGCCGAGCGGCGCCCCGGAGGCCCGCCCGAAGGCTCCCGCCCGTGGCCGGACGCACCCGGGCGACGGCGGTCCGGGCGCCGCTGCGGGCGGTCCGGGCGGCCCGCCGGGCCGCGGCGCAGGCCGCCCGGCGAGCCGCGCCGTGTCGGCTACCTGTACGTCCTGCCGGCGCTGGCCGTCTACGCGGTGTTCCTGCTCGTGCCGCTGCTGCACGGCGCGTACCTGTCGCTGTTCCACTGGGACGGGCTGACCGTCGGCACCTGGGCGGGGCCGGCCAACTACGCGCAGGCGGTCACCGACCCGCGCCTGCGCGGGGCGTTCCGGCACGCGATCGAGCTGTTGTTCTTCTACGCCGTCCTGCCGTGCTGCATCGCGTTCGTGCTGGTCGCGGTCATGTCCAGGGCGCGGCCGCGCGGCCTGACATTCTTCCGCACCGTGCTGTTCCTGCCGCAGGTCGTGGCGATGGTCGCGGTGGCGGTGGCCTGGCAGTGGATCTACTCCGACCACGGCCCGGTCAACGGCGCGCTGCGGCTGGTCGGGCTGGGCGGTCTGGCCCGCGGCTGGCTCGGCGACTTCACGTGGGCGCTGCCGTCCGTCGGCCTGATCGGCACCTGGGTGGAGATCGGGCTGGCGATGGTGCTGTTCCTGGCCGGGGTGCAGAAGATCCCGCGCGAGCTGTACGAGGCGGCCCGGGTGGACGGCGCCGGGGCGGTGCGGGAGTTCTTCGCCGTCACGCTGCCGGGTCTGCGCCGCGAGCTGTCCGTCGCGCTGACCCTGACCATCATCGCGGCGCTGCGCAACTTCGACCTGATCTACATGACGACGAGCGGCGGCCCCGGCGACGCCACCAGCGTGCCCGCCTACGAGGTCTACAACCGCACGTTCAACACCGGGGAGGTCGGGCTGGCCTGCGCGATCGGCATCACGATCGCGGTCATCGTGTTCGCGGTCACCGCCGGCGTCGGGCGGCTCGTGGAGGGCCGGTCATGAGCCGCGTCGCCACGATCTCGCGCGCCGAACGGGTCACCACGTACGCCGTGCTCGGGGCCTTCTCGGTGATCGCGCTGTTCCCGCTGCTGGCGGTGGCGGCGCAGGCGCTCGGGCTGCCGGGCCACCCGTCGTTCGGGGCGTTCGCCGACGCCTGGCGGGTGGGGCACTTCGGGCGATACCTCACCAACAGCCTCATCGTGGTCGTCGTGGTGGTCGTGGCCGCGTCGGCGCTGTCGATCCTCGCCGGATACGCGCTGGGCACGATGGACGTCCGCGGCGGCTCCGTGCTGTTCTACGTCTTCCTCGCGGGCCTGATGGTGCCGACCGAGGCGATCGTCGTACCGCTCTACTTCGACCTGCGGTCCGCCGGGCTGGACAACACGCTGCCCGGCCTGATGCTGCCGCAGATCGCCCAGTCGGTGTCGTTCGGGGTGTTCTGGATGCGGGCCTACTTCCGGTCGGTGCCCCGCTCGCTGATCGAGGCGTCCCGCATCGACGGCTCGACGAGCTGGACGACGCTGTGGCGGGTGCTGCTGCCGGCGGGCCGCCCGGCGGTGCTGACCATGGTGGTGCTGATCGCCATGTGGACGTGGAACGAGTTCCTGCTGGCTTTGGTGATCTTGAACTCGAACGAGGACCTGCGCACCGCGCCGCTGGGCCTGTCCATCTTCCAGGGCCAGCACCAGACCGAGTACCGGATGCTGATGGCGGGCGCGCTGATCGTCGCCGCGCCGGTCGTGGCGATCTACGTCTTCCTGCAGCGCCACTTCATCTCCGGCATGCTCTCCGGCGCGATCAAGGAATAGCCGGCGGGCGCCGTGCGGTAGATCATCAGGACACGCGACGCACGAGGAGCTGACGCCCGATGCGCACGAGACTCGCCGTTCCGCTCGCACTCGCCGCCGGCCTGCTCGGCCTGGCTCCCCCGGTCCACGCCGCACCGTACGGGGCCGCCGCGATCAGGTCCGCCACATCCGGGGCCGTATCGGCCGAGCCCGCCTCGTCGGGACCGGCCACGTCCGGATCGGCCATGTTCGGACCGGCCACGTCCCCGGCCACCCTTGGACCGGCGCAGTCCGGTGCCTCGGCCGCATCCGCCACGTCCACGGCGTCGGCGGTATCCGCCGCGTCCGAAGCCGCCTCGCGCGGCGGCGCGCGCTCGCCGAGCCGGCTCGACGTGCTGTTCATCGGCGCGCACCCCGACGACGAGTCGGGCGACCTGTCCACGTTCGGACAGTGGAACGAACGGCTGCACCTGCGGACCGGCGTGCTGACCATCACCCGCGGCGAGGGCGGCGGGAACGCGGTCGGCACCGAGGAGGGCCCCGCGCTCGGACTGCTCCGCGAGGACGAGGAACGCCGGGCCGTCGCCAAGGCCGGCGTCACCGACATCGACTACCTCGACAAGGTGGACTTCTATTACACCGTCAGCGACCCGCTCACCCGCGAGGTCTGGGGCCACGACGCCACCCTCGCCAAGGTGGTCCGCCTGGTCCGCGAGACCCGGCCCAAGGTGATCGTCACCATGACGCCGTCGCCGATCCCGGGCCAGCACGGCAACCACCAGGAGGCCGGGCGGCTCGCGATCGAGGCGTACTACGCCGCGGCGGACCCGCACGCGTACCCCGGCCAGATCACCAAGGAGCACCTGCGGCCCTGGCGGGTGGCGCGGCTGCTGCACCAGGAGCACCTGGTCCACGGGCCGGCCGGGCCGTCGTGCGAGTCGGCCTTCACGCCCGCGGATCCCTCCGCCGACGTCTACGGCGTCTGGGCCGGCCGCGCCTCGGGGCAGGGGCCGACGTGGGCGGCGATCGAGGCGGCGGCGTCGCGCGAGTACGCCAGCCAGGGCTGGGCGAACAATCCCGACCCGCCCGCCGACCCGAACCAGATCGGCTGTGACTACTTCACGCAGGTCGACTCCCGGGTGCCGTTCACCCGCGGGAACCACGACCCGATCGCGGCCCTGGAGGGCGCGCTGTACCCGGCGAAGGGCGGTCTTCCGCTCGGCACCGAGTTCTTCCTCACCACGAGCCGGTTCGGCGTCACCGCCGGCCGCCCGTTCACGGTCACCGCGCACGCGAGCCTGCCGGGTCGCGTCACGCTGTCGGCGCCCGCCGGCTGGACCGTGGCCGGCTCCGGCCGCCTGAGCCACGGCACCACCGCGTTCACGGTCACGCCCGCCGGGAACCCCGGCCGGGTCCGGCTCGGCGCCACGCTCACGACCGCACACGGCACCGGCACCACCGGTCGCGCCGTCGAGGTGGAGCCGCCGGTCACCGGCGAGCAGCAGCCGCTGCCGCGGGTCGCCGACTTCGACTCCTGGGCGGCGGCGACGGGCGTGCCGCAACTGTCCGGCCGGGTCAAGCGGGTGCTCACCCTGCCCTCCGGCGGCTCGCGCGAGGTCCGCGTCGACCTGGCCGACACGGTAGGCACGGCGCAGAGCGGCACGGTCGCCTTGAACCTGCCGAAGGGCTTCACCGCCGAGCCCGCCACCCGCCCATACACGCTGGCCGCCGGGAAGACCGGCTCGGTCACCTTCACGGTGCGCAACACCGACGCCTCCCTGCCCACCTCCGACCAGGGCGGCTCCGGCGGCGACTACGACTACACGATCACCACGACGTCGTCCGGCGGACAGGACGTGGCCAAGGCCGCCCTCGAACTCGTCCCCGTCACCACGATCCCGCACGCCGCCGCCGCGCCGACGGTGGACGGCACGGAGTCGCCGGGCGAGTACGCCGGACCGGCGCTGGACCTGTCGCGGCTGTGGGAGGGCTCGCCGTGCGACTCGGCCGCCGACTGCTCCGCCACCGGCAAGGTCACCTGGTACGACGACGCGCTGTACGTCGTCGTCCACGTCACCGACGACAGGCAGGGCAGCGTGCTGCCGCAGGCCGACTGCAAGCGGCACTGGCGCACCGACTCGGTGGAGATCGCGATCGACCCGCGCGGCGACGCCGAGAACACCGCCACGACGTTCAAGACCGGTATCCTGCCCGCGACCGCCGAGGGCGGCCCGTGCTTCGAACGCGACGCCGACAACGACCAGGGGCCCGGCGCGCAGACCGCCCCCGGCATGACGGTCGCCTCGACGGTCTCCTCCCCCTATACCGGCTACACCGTGGAGACGAAGATCCCGCTCGCCGACCTGCCCGCCGCCGTCGACCCGTCCCGGATGGGCCTGGACATCTTCATCTACGACTCCGACACCACCGACAAGACCGGGCAGACCCGCATCGGCTGGTCGACCTGGGGCGGCGTGCAGGGCGACCCGTACCGCTGGGGCCTGGCCGGCCTGCCCGGCTACACGCCGCCGCCCGGCCGGCCGACCACCGCGCCGCCGCCCGTCATGCCCAGGACCGCCGCGCTGTCGGCCAACTCACCGCAGTCGATCGCGCAGGCCGCCGCCACCGGCGTCCCCCTCGCCGCCGGCCCGGCCGCGCCCCGCTCCGACACCGCGGCGATCGCCGGGCGGCCCGCCGTGCACGGCGGTTCGGTCACCTTCCGGCTGCGCGCCACCGGCCCCGGCACCGCGTACGCCTACGTGTGGGACGGCCGGACCGCCGGCCAGAAGACGGTGGACGTCACGACGGCGGGCACGTCCACGGTGACGGTGCCGGGCGCGCACGGCCTGCTCGCCGTCGCCTTCGCCGCCCAGGCCGGCGGCACGGCCAGCAGCACCGCACCCTTGGCCTGACCGCCTGCTCCGGCCGCCGTGCCCGGCTCCCCTGCTGCGCGGCGGCCCGTCAGCACGGGTCCGAAGCCGCCCGACGTGACGGGGCTCCCGCCGGATCGTCC
>JBEHYF010000196.1:0-8882 GCA_048498315.1 Actinomycetota bacterium | reverse complement strand
GGGGCCGGGTCGTCCAATCCGACGGCGGCCAGAGCTCGCTGCCCGCGCATTACCGCACTGCTCATCCCTGATCCGCTCCGTTCGGTTCGCCATTTAAATTATTGTCGTGCTCTGCAAGCTAGCCGCACTGTTCTGCGACGTCAATATGTTTCTCGCGAATTTATGAGTTGTCGAGATGTTTGTCGATCGCAGCTTATTTCGGGCAGCTCGAAGAACGCGCACAGCGACCGTGTGCACGAACCATTCAAGCGTGCGTCTTTCTTGTGCGGCCGCAAATTCGAACTGCGGCCGCACAAGAAAGGATCAGCGTTTCGGTGCCGCCGTGACGACCTGTGCGATGGACTCCGCGGTACGCATCAGCTCGGCGGCGACCACCGGCAGGCGTTCATCGCCGAGCTGCGACTGCAGCTGGATGACTCCGACCGAGGCGACCACCCGGCCGCCGTCTCCGCGGATCGGCGCGGCCACGCAGCGCACCCCCTCGACCTCCTCGCCGTCCTCGATCGCGTACCCGGCCTCGCGGACCTCGGTCAACCGGCGCCGCAGGTCTTCCTTGGAGTGCATCGCGCGCGCGGTCCCCGCGGACAGATCGAGCGCCGGCAGCAGAGCCTCGAGCTCCTCGCTGGTCAGGTAGGCCAGGATCGCCTTACCCACCGCGGTCAGGTGTGCCGGTGCGCGCTTGCCCACGAAGGTGTCGAAGCGGACCAACCCCGGAGCCTCCACTCTCGCCAGGTACACCGCGTCGCCTCCCTCCAGTGCGGCGAGGTGGGCGGTGAGCCCGGTCTCGTCGACGAGGCGTTCGAGATGCGGACGCGCCACGGAGATGATGTCCACCTGGCTCATCGCCCGCATGCCCAGCTCGAACAGGCGCAACGTGAGCCGGTAATGGTTGTCGGAGTCGGCGGCCAGATATCCCATTCGCTCCAGCGATCGCAGCAGGACGAATGTCGAGGTCTTCGGCAACTCCAACTGCTCGACGATATCGATCATGCGAAGACCGCCGGGGTGATGAGAGATCAGCTCCAGTACGGCGAACGCCTTCTCGACGGCCGGAGATGAATATCTTAATCCTTTACTCATGGGAACCTCCGGAGTCGTCTGAGCAGCCGGGCATGGCTTCGTCGGTGGCACGGTGAAATTGTGTGATCGCCTCGGCGACCGCCTCGACGATCGCAGCGAGATAACGGCGTCCGGCCTCCGGGTCGGCGTCGGCCGGGTTGTCGGTATAGCCGCCGTTGCGACGCCATGCCTCCGGGTCGTCCACCCGGTAGGGCGGGTGAGAACGCCGCGGATCGCTGCGCCGGGACCATGCGCGGCGCGGTGGCGGCGTGCGCGCGGGCCAGTCCGGCCGCACCGCGGACGCCAGCGCGGTCTCGAAGGCGCCCGCGTGCCCGGGAACCATGCCCGCCTCATGAGCGCCGAGTTCCATCAGCGTGTCCCAGGCGATGGTCCAGTACGTGCCCGACGCGACCGGCATGCCGGTGCGCTCGGAGACCACCCTGGCGACGTCGCCGATGACGTCCGTATTTCCGCCGTGGCCGTTGAGCAGGAACAGGCGCCGGAACCCGCTGTGGATGAGCGACTCGCAGCACTCGGTGAGATAGCGCCACAGCGTCTCCAGGGAGACCGAGATCGTCCCGCCATGGAGAAGGTGGTGGGCGGAGTACCCCATGGCCACCGCCGGAGCGACCAGCACCGGAACATCTGTAACACGGGCGGCGGCATCTGATGCCACCTTCTCCACGATCGCCTGGTCGGTGCCGACCGGCAGATGCGGGCCGTGCTGTTCGCAGGCCCCTACCGGCAGGATCACCACGGCCCGTGCGGCGTGCTGGCGCAGTTCGCCGAGCGTCAGGTCGGCGAATCTCATGCCGGTTCCCCCACCGGCCTGGAAGCGGAGACGATGGCGTCGCAGAGGCTGACGCTGGCCAGCCCGTCGGCGGTGGTGGGCCCGTGCGGGCGTCCCGTGCGCACCGCCGCCGCGAAGGCGGCGAGCTGGCCGTCGAACGCGGCCTCCGTCCATGGCCGGCTCAGCTCCACGCGGTGACGGGTGAGCGTCGTGGCGAGTTCCGCCCAACCCTCCGCGCGGCTGACACGTACGGTGCCGAGCGGGCCGAGAATGCGGAAGTCGCTCGGCGGCAGTACCGGCAGCATCCAGCCGACCTCCAGACGCGCCACGTTGCCGTTGTCATATCGCACCAGCGCGGCGGTGTGGTTCTCGGCCGGGAACTCCGACCGGGTGGCCGTGCTCATGGCGCTCACCTCCCTCACCGAGCCGCCGCCGATGTGGAACACGTAGTCGGTGTGGTGCGCGGCCTCGTGGAAGAACGCCGGCCCGTGCTCCAGGAAGTGCATGATCCTCCGGTAGTGGACCTGGTCCTCCGGGTCGTAGCGCTCGTCATAGGCGGACAGCGCGAACACCAGCGGGTGGCCCAGCTGCCCGCCGCGGACCCATTCGCGCACCTGTGCGATGACCGGCGAGAAACGGTTGACGAAGCCGACCTGCACGACGCGGCCCGACGCGGTCGCCCGTTCGTGCACCGCGCGGGCCGACGCGACGTCGGCCGCCATCGGTTTCTCGCACAGCACGTGCAGGCCGCGGCCGATCAGCTCCAGCGTGAGCCGCGGGGTCACCTCGGGCGGCGTGGCGACGATGGCGGCGTCCGGCCGCCACTCCATGGCCTCGGCGATGTCGCGCGCGCTCGGCACACCGAACCGCGCGGCCAGCCTCGTGCGGACCGCGTCATCGACGTCGACCAGGCCGGCCAGTTCGGTCTCGGAGGAGCGGGCGAGGGCCGGCAGGTGTTCCTGCCGGGCGATGTCGCCGCAGCCGACCACGACGACGCGTACCGGCCTTTCATCGCAGGCCATACAGCCGCTCCCAGTTCTCGTACAGGATGGCCTCGATCGCCTCTTCGGGAAGGCGGGGCAGCGCGGTACCGTCCACGATCCGGTTGACCTCCCGCAGGCCGTCCACGGCGTCCTTCGTGCTCGCGTTGGGGAAGTCGCTGCCGAACAGCAGTTTGTGGGTGACCCCGTACTCGTACGCGGTGATCATCGCCTGCCAGAACCGCCATGGGCGGAAGTGCAGAGCGGAGACGTCGGCGTAGAGGTTCGGTGCCTTGCGGATCAGCGCGACCGTCTCCTCCTCCCAGGGATGACCCAGGTGCGCGATGACCATACGGAGGTCCGGGAGTTCCATCACGAGCCGTTCGAGCTGAAGCGGCCGTCCCCACTCGAGGCGGGCCCGGCGCGGGTACGTGGTGCCCTGGTGGATCATCACCGGGACGTCCAGATCGACACATCGCCGGAAGAGCGGCCAATTCTTCGGATCGGTCGGATCCCAGTGCTGGTAGACGGGCGCGACCTTGAGGCCCTTGAGGCCGAGGGTGTTCACGCAGTGGTCCAGTTGATCGACGCAGTCGTCATCGTTGGGGTCGACGGACGCCCATCCCTCCAGGCGTTCCGGGTCCGTTCGCACGTACTCGGCGACCATCTCGTTCGGAACGTCGAACCCGACCGCCCGCGCCCGGATGCCGAAGACCACGACGCGGTCGGCCGCCTTGGTGGCCGCGTGGTGCTGCTCTGGTGGCGCGTCATTGGCGTGCCGATCCTCCGTCCGCAGGTACGCCCTGCCTCCCGAGCGTTCGGCCTTGACCCTCTTGGCCGCCAGGGCGTCGTCGACCAGATCGTCGGATAGATGGTCGGGGTACCAGAACACGTGACTGTGGATGTCGACGAGGGTCATGGGTGCTCCACGGGGTAGACGTAACCGGCGCGGGCGGCGGCGACGAGATCCCGGCACCGCGCGCAGCCGGGGACCGCGCACGTCGCGGCGGACGGATCGAGTTCAAGGGCCTTCGTCGCCCGGTCGAGCAGGCCGGCGGCCGGCCACACGCGCCAGGTGCCGGCCGCGACCCGGACGGTGCTCTCGATGTCGGCGACGTCGCCCGCCAGCCGCTCGAACCCGCGCGAGCAACCGCCGTGCTCGCACTCGATGACGCCTTCCGGAGTGTGCGCCCACCGGCGAAGCAGCCGGAGCCCGGCCCGGCGTTCCGCCAGATGGATCAGGGTGATCGTGTCCAGGCCGACGCCCATCGCGATCACCACGCCGCCGCGCTCGGCCAGAGCGCGCAGCGGCGCGTACACGTCGAGCGGGCGCTGCCCGGCTACGAGGCCGGCGGCGGACGGACCCAGGGCGGTGAAGGACGACAGCGGGTGGTCGCCACGGACATGTCCCTCGCGCTCCAGGACTCTGGCCGGCAGCGCACCCATCGCCGGATCGGTGAACGTCCCGTCCCGGGAGAACGGCGTGGCGGGCAGTGCCTGCGGGATGCTGCCATCGTCCTCGGCGTTGAAAGGCCGAGTCGTTCCGGCGGGACGGGGCGCCATGCAGGTGCGGAAGCTGGAGGTCGGGACAAGCAGCGTGGCGCCGGCCGCCAGCACCGCGTCGATCACGGTGTCGGCTCCGGCGGAGAGACGGCCGAAGGAGCGCAGCGAGGCGTGCACGCAGACGGGTATGCCGGATATGCCGAGCGCGGTCAGCGCCTCCATGATCTCGGCGGTCGAGACGACCTCGTCCTGCGGACGCCCACTGGATGCCACGCCGGCGTGCGAGCCGCTCGCACCGCTCACGTCACCGCCTCGGTCCGGTAGGTCACCTCCACCGTGACACGGCCACCGTGCCCGGTCAGGTCGACCGTCTCCTGGTCGGGGTCGAACGCCCGGTGCTCCAGGCCGCCGACCTGGACCTCGGCCATGCGGTACCCGCGCGGCACGCGCAGACGCAGCGACAGCGAGCCGAGTGGATCCCGCGACGGTACGTCAACGACGGCGCGGACCCGCCGCTGTTCGATCTCGGACGTGATCGTGAAGGCGAGCTCGCCGAACGCGGTCGGGAACCGGGCGAGGCGAACCGTCTTACCGTGCTCCAGCCAACCGCGCGGTGTGGCGTAAGCGAGGTTCAGGCCATGGGGTACGCCCGCATCGTCGACCACCGCGCGCACCAGCATGAGCCGCAGCGCCTGCAGGAAGGCGCTGTTGTTCGCCGTGTTGGGCGGCATGTACATGGCGCGGTAGTACTCATCGGGCTCCCAGCCCTCGGATGGACCGGGGGGCACGCAGCCGGGCTTGCCGCGGCAGGACGGCCACTTGGTCAGCATCGGGCCGATGTTGTGCGACTCGCCCGCCACGAACGTGCCGCGGGTCATGCCGTGTGCGAGCTTGCCGTAGAAGCTGAGCACGATCTGGTCGGCCTCGTCGTTGTCGGCCAGGAACTTCAGTTGCTCGACCTCGTAGACGTTGTCGTCGGCGGAGTCACGGGCGCGGAGCATTCCCAGCAACCGGCTGCCGTGGTCGTACAGGTACCGCAGGGTGCGGCGGGCCTCGTCGCCGCCAGGCGCGTAGACGCGGGCGGCGAAGCCGTAATGGGCGACCAGGTTGTAGTAGCCGCCCAGGGTGGTCGCGGTGAGCGGGTCCCAGGGCTGGGTTCCGCTCAGCAGCGCGACCGGGGTGAACAGCGCACCGTCGGAGAGCGTGACCTGGGACCGGCGGGCGGCGTCGAGGTAGCTGTCGAACAGCCGCTCGGCGAAGGGAGCGTAACGGTCGGCGAGGTCGGTACGGCCCAGGATCCGCCATACCTCGGCGATGTTCTGGGCGCCGAGATGGGCCACGCCGATCTGGTGCAGACCGTAGACGCCGTTCTTGATGTCGCTGGAGTACTGCTGGCGTTCGAGAAGCCGGTTGGGGTCATTGGCGTTCTGCGCGATGAGGTCTTCGAGATAGCCGACGTAGGTCGACTCGTTCTCCTCGATGAGCGAGGCGTCCTTGGTCAGGTGGTAGTAGTCGGCGGCGCGAGAGAGTTTGGTGCCGATCTCCCAGTTCCGCCGGTCGGCGCCTTTGGTACGGGGTAGCAGGTCCTGCAGGGCCGACCGGTACACGTCGGTGAACCCGAAGTGGCCGAGCGCCTCCACCGTGTCGCTGCTCTCCGGCTGGTAGAACGCCTCGTAGTCGTTGCCGAGGCTGTAGCGCCACGTGGCGAGCAGGTTCTGGATGAGCAGGTTCCTGGTGGCATCGCGCACCAGCTTCTCGGGGACGTCGACGATCGCGCCTTCGGCGAGCCGGCCGTCCCAGTAGCGGGCGGTGCGTGCCCGGGCGGCGGCGTGGCCGGCCGCGTCCGCGGTCACCGTGCCGGTCGGCGCGGCGACCGCGACCCGTACGAGGTAGACGGTCGTCTCGCCGCCGTGATCGAGCCGGTAGTCCAGGTTGGCGCCATCGAACGTCGCGCCGGGGCTGAAGACGAGGTAGGTCGATCCGTTCGATCGCAGGCTGTTGCCCACCATGCTGAGCGCGCCGTCCGTGCGGGTCTCGCGGAAGCGCAGGACGGCATCGGTGCCGGGTGCCATGGCGTGCGCCGTGATCTTCACGTAGCTGGCGAGCTGTTCGGTGCCGGGGAGATGAGTCGCGAACGATTCGTGGGTGTACCGGATGCCCTGTCCGTCCGTGTATCCCACTCGCAGGACGGGCAGGTAGCCGCGGTACAGGCGGGGGCCGTCCAGGCGGGCGATGTTCGCGCCGAACCGCTCGGCCCCGTCACCGACCCACACCTCGGTGGTCTTGCCGTTCCAGCGGTCGGTCATGATCTGGCTGCCGTCGGCCACGTGCAGCGCGATCGTGCCTCGTCCCGACAGTCCGTCGGGCACGCCGAAGGGGAGGTAGTGGACGCCCGTCGGTGTCTGCGGACCTTCGGCGGCCGGCTGCACCGCGTACATCAGGGGCGTGAGGAGATCCTTGATGTTCTCGAAGGTCGGGCCCTCCGGACGGGCGAGCAGTTCCTCGCCCCACAGGTCCGGCCCGGAGGCGAGGGCCGCCTGCACCGCGGCCTTGTACTGGGGGGTGAGGACGAGCTGCGCGTTCGTTTGGGGGGAGCCGGTCGGTGTGATGGTCGCGGCGCGCGCCCGGCCGCCGACGAGGCCGGCGACCGTGGCCGTGAGTGCGGAAGCAAGGGCTTGACGTCTGGTTAGAGGCATGGTAGGCCGCCTATCCCGCCGTGCCGAGGTGACATCGTCAGCGTCGCACGGCCGTGCCAGGGTGGTTCAGAATACGGAACCAGGTTTTAAAAAAGTCTAGGAACAGGCAAGATTGGGTGTCAATCCCCTGAACGGCGAGTGGCCGACTACGGAGGTGGTCATGCTCATCGCCTACGTCAGCGATGAGGACTTCGTCGCGGTGCCGGGCGCGTTGCTGGAATTCACGGGCGACGACGGTGCCGTTCACGTCGGTGAGTCCTCCGCGTCGGGCGCGGTGCGCATGGACATCGCGCCAGGCGGTTACCAGGTCGCCGTGGCCTGCCCCGGCTACGGCCGTAAACTCACCCACGTCACGGTCGGCGGCGGGCGGCCCGCGCAGATCCGGCTGTTGCGCGACCGCCTCCTCGGCTACGTATGGCCCAAGGCCGCCCGCGCCGGCGAGCGGTGCGAGCTTCGGGTCTCCTCACCGCACGCCTACCGGGCCGAGTTGTGGCGCTGCGGGAAATCCCGTGAGTTCGTCGCCCACCTGGGCCATGGCGAGCATCCCGCGGGCGCCACCGCGCAGGTCACCCCGGACGGCGATTACTGCGCCACCGGCGTGGGATGGGACCAGACCGGTGGCTCGGCCGGTCCCGGGGTGCCGGCCTCGCCGCTCCTGCTGACCGCGCCGCGACGAAGCGGCCTGTATCTCGTGCACGTCCACGCACGAGACGGTGCGGTGGCGACGCTGCCGTGGGTGGTCGCACCCGCCGAACCCGCCGCCGACATCGCCGTGCTCGCCGCCGACATCACGTGGAACGCGTACAACGCCTTCGGCGGCCGGAGCAACTACATCCGTGCCGGCGGGCTGCCCGAGGTGCCCGATGTGAACCGCCGGCAGACGCTGCCCCGTTACCGCACGCCCGGATACGAGGAGTGGTGTCAAGATCACTATCCGCGTCTGAGCTTCGATCGGCCCGAACCGGAGAACCAGATTCCGCTCGGCGAAGAACTCGACGATCCGATCCGGTGGCGCGACGCCTGCTCCCTGGCCGCGGCGGAATGGCGCCTGCTCGGATGGCTGGAGCGGTCCGGCCACACCTACGACCTGTACTCCGACACGCAGTTCGCACGCGGCCTGCTCGATCTTTCGCGCTATCGGGTCCTCATCCTCAACGCGCACCCGGAGTACTGGACGATCGACATGTACGAACGGGTCAAGGCTTGGGTGAACGAGACCGGCGGACGTCTGGTCTACCTTGGAGGCAACGGCATCAATTGCGCCGTGACACTGCACGACGACGCCAGCATGACGGTCCACAACGGAGACGCGGCCGTGCTGGAGCCCCGCCGGAGCGAGGTGGAGAGCAGGTTCGGCCTCGTTCACGAACCCGAAGCGCGGCTGCTGGGCGTCGGCTACACCCGCGCCGGCATCTTCACGGCCGCGGCGTACGAGGTGCTCAGGCCGGAGCACTGGGTGTTCGAGGGCACCGGTGTCGGACAAGGCGAGCTGATCGGCGCGCGAACCCTGAACACGCGCATCCCGGGAGGCGCTTCCGGGCATGAGACGGACAAGCTCTCCCCGAACTCCCCGCAAACCGCCACCGTGGTCGCGCGCGGCCGCAATCCGCAGGGCGGCGGGGCCGAGATGACGGTCTACACCACGCGCAGCGGAGGCGAGGTCTTCGCTGCCGGCTCCATCAACTTCGTCACCGCCCTTCCTGTCGATGCCGTCCTCGGGCGCATCATCCAGAACGTCCTGATGCGCTTTCTGAATGCCGAACGCAGGTGATCGGGAAGGCCGGCAGCCGAGAAGCGGTCGTGCCGCCGCCGTGTCCGGTCGCCACCCGTGCCCGAGACGGCCCCGGAGACGCG
>JBEHYF010000195.1:0-8969 GCA_048498315.1 Actinomycetota bacterium | reverse complement strand
GGGCAAGGGCTTGGAGCTGCTCGGCGTGGCCACGCCGGAGCGCATGTAGCCCGCCGCGCGGGCGTCCGCGGGCCGCTTCCGGGTGGTTCCCAGGCCCTTCGCGGGCCGGTCCCTGATCGTCGCCTGGCGTTCGCGGGCCGTTGCCGCCCGGCCGGCCCGCCGGCCTGCGCCCCCAGCCGTCGCCCGGCGTTCGCGGGCCGTTCCCGTGGGTGCCCTGGATGGGGAAAAGACCGGGACGGATTCTTACCACCGCGGCGTAGGGGTATGTCGCTTCTCGTGCAACTGTGGGAGGAACATCCCGGAGGCTTACGAATGGGCAGGGACGTAGCGGCGGTCACCGTCACGAAGGAGGACCGGCAGCGTTACCGGAACAAGGTCCGGCGCTGCCTGGAGGCGTTCGCGGCGATGCTGCGGGAGTCCCTGTTCGATGAGGACCAGGCCCGCATCGGCATGGAGCTGGAGCTGAACCTCGTCGACGATGAGGGCCGGCCGGCCATGCGCAACACCGCGGTGCTGGAGGCCATCGCCGACCCCGGGTCGTGGGAGACGGAGCTGGCGCAGTTCAACATCGAGATCAACCTCCCGCCGTGCTCGCTGGCCGGCAAGTCGCTGGGCATGCTGGAGCAGAGCGTGCGCGACAACCTCAACCACGCCGAGGCCCGGGCCCGCGAGGCCGGCGCACGGCTGATGCTGGTCGGCATCCTGCCGACGCTGCGGCAGTCCCACGTCAGCGAGGCCACGATGTCGGCCAACCCCCGCTACCGGCTGCTGAACGAGCAGGTGCTGGCAGCGCGCGGGGAGAACCTCACGCTGGAGATCGAGGGCGTCGAGCGCCTGGAGACCACCACCGACTGCATCACCCCGGAGGCCGCCTGCACGAGCGCCCAGTTCCACCTGCAGGTCCGCCCGGAGCACTTCGCCATCTGCTGGAACGCCTCCCAGGCCATCGCGGGAGTGCAGGCAGCGGTGGGCGCCAACTCGCCGTACCTGTTCGGCAAGGAGCTGTGGCGCGAGACGCGCTTCCCGCTGTTCGAGCAGACCACCGACACTCGCGGCGAGGAGCTGAAGGCCCAGGGAGTACGGCCGCGGGTCTGGTTCGGCGAGCGGTGGATCTCCTCGGCCTACGACCTGTTCAGCGAGAACGTCCGCTACTTCTCGTCCCTGCTGCCGCTGTGCGAGGACGAGGACCCGCTGGAGGTCCTGGCCCGCGGCGAGGTGCCGCAACTGGCCGAGATGACCCTGCACAACGGCACGATCTACCGCTGGAATCGGCCTGTGTACGCGGTCGACGGCGGGACTCCGCACCTGCGGGTGGAGAACCGCGTGCTGCCGGCCGGCCCGACCGTCGCCGACACCATGGCCAACGCGGCGTTCTACTACGGGCTCGTGCGGGCCCTGGCCGAGGAGGAACAGCCGGTCTGGCACCGGATGCCGTTCGAAGCCGCCGCGGACAACCTGCGAAGCGGCGCCCGGTACGGGCTCAGCGCCCGGATCTGGTGGCCCGGGTCGGGCGGCGTGCCGGCGGCGGACCTCGTGTTGCACCGGCTGCTGCCGAAGGCCGCGGCCGGCCTGGACCGCTGGGGCGTCGACGCGGTGATCCGCGACCGGCTGCTGGGGATCATCGAGCGGCGCTGCGCGACCGGCCGCAACGGCGCGGTGTGGCAGGCCGAGACGGTGCACTCGATCGAGGCGGACCGCGCCACGGCACTGGCCCGGATGACACGGCGCTACCGGGAGCACATGCACACCAACGCGCCCGTGCACACCTGGCCGATCGGCGGGTGAGACGGCACCGGGCACGTGTGGATGCGCGGCGCCGGGTCGCCACGGGAGGACGCCCGGAGCCTCCGGGCATGCGACTACGGCGCCGGCTACTGAAGGTAGCCTTCGACCTCGTCCGTGGACCGGGTTTGGGCGTCGTCCGGGCTCTCCCCCGCGGCCCGGCGCGCACGCCGCTGACGGAGCAGGTCCCAGCACTGGTCGAGCCGCTCTTCGAGGGTGCGCAGCCGCTGGTGCTGCTCGTCGGCGGTCAGCTCCCCCTTCTGCAGCCGTTCGCGGAGCCGGTGCTCTTCATCCACCAGCTCGTGGACACGACTGAGGATCTCGTCGTCCTGCATCCGTGGATCACCTCCCGGCGGCAGTTCGTCAGCTCCGCGTCCCGAACGGCGTTCAGGCGCGGCGCCGGGTCGCCCGGTTCCGGGCTGCGGTGCATCGAAGCCCATCGGCGGCTTTCCATGGCGTCCCCGATCAAGCGGCGGACCGCGTATGGCCGCAACCGCCGTACGTGCCGGCGACGCGTCGTCACGCCGCCGGCCGTGGCAAGGCCCCGGCCGCACACCCGTCAGTAGGTATCGCGGCTCCCGACGAGCCCGTTGAGGAAGCCGCCGACCCGTTCGGGGGCCGACGGCCGGGATACGGCCGACGGCGGCACCTCCTCCGCGCCCGCCCGCGCCTTGGCCGGCGTCTTGGTCTTGGACCTGGCGGTGGCCTTCGACTTGGCGGCCGACGTCGTCTTCTTGGCCGCGGCCCTGCGCGCCGTCGTGCTCGTCGACGGCTTGCGCGCCGCGCTGGTCTTGCGCGCCGTGGTCTTGCGCGTGGTGCCGCCGGCCGCGGCCGGCATCTTCATCGATGACATGCTCTTGGCGGCCGTGGTGAGCTGCTCCGCCGCGGTCATCATCGCCTTGGTGGCGGTGTTCATCGCCTTCATGGCGGTGTTCATCGCCTGCGCCGAGCTAGTGGCCTGGGTCGCCGCCGCGGTCATCTTGGTCGCGGCGGACGACACCTTGGTGGCGGCGGACGAGACCTTGCTCGCCGCGGCCGTCGGCGTCACGGCCCCGCGGGCGGCGGTCGTGGACTTGCGCGCCGTCTTCTTGGCGGCCGCGGTGCTCTTCTTCGCGCCGGCGGCCTTCGTCGTGCGGCTCGTGCGCGCCGGTGAACGGCGGGCGGCCGACCGCGTGGTGATATTCGTGGGCACTGATCCATCCCCCCGTGTTGATCAGCTACGAAGGATCCATTCCACAATTGACGACGATCTACACGCCCACCCGCCGTTCACCTGCCATCACTTGGCGATTTGTCGGCGTTCGGACGCCACCGGGGCACCCGGTTCGCGGCCGTATCATTCCCGGCGGCCGCCCACACGGCCGGCCGCGGGACGTGCACCGCGCTCAGGATCCGGCGGCTCGACTGATCACGGCGGGCCGTGGCGCGGGTTTCGCCGGCCGGATAATTCAGTCTGGTTTGTCCCTCCTGCCTGGCATCCTTGTCGCCGTGGGAGAGCAGCAGGGTGTCAGCGCCGTTCTGGCGGGACGCACCGGCGAGCTGGCATTCCTCCAGCGCACCCTGCGGCAGACCCCGGCCGCCGTCCTCGTCGGCGGGGAGGCCGGGGTCGGCAAGACCCGGCTGATCCAGGAGTTCCTGAACGCGAACCGCGACGTACGCTCTCTCGTCGGCGGATGCCTCAAGATCAGCGAGGAGGGCCTGCCGTTCGCGCCGTTCGGCGCCGCGCTCCGCCGGCTGGTCCGCGAGATCGGCGTGGAGGGCGTCACCGCGCTGCTGCCGGGCGGCGCGCCCGGCGGGCTGGCCCGCCTGCTGCCGGAGTTCGGCGAGCCCGACACCGAGACGGGCGCCACCGAGGCCCGCATCCGGCTGTTCGACCACGTGTTGCTGCTGTTCGAACGGCTCACCGAGCACGAGCCCGCCATCCTCGTCATCGAGGACGCGCACTGGGCCGGCCGGTCCACCCGCGACCTGCTCAGCTACCTCATCGGCAACCTGCCCGCCGGGCTGCTGGTGATCGTCACGTACCGGTCCGACGAGCTGTACCGGGACCATCCGCTGCGCCCGCTCCTGGCCGAGCTCGGCCGGGCGAGCTGGGTGCGGCGGCTCGAACTGGACCGCCTGCCGCGGCGCGCGGTCGCCGAGCAGGCCCGCGCGATCCTCGGCCGCGACCTCGACCCGCGCACGCTCGACGACGTGTACGAGCGCACCGAGGGCAACCCGCTGTTCGTCGAGGCGCTGCTCGGCGCCGACGGGGAGATCAACGGCCGGCTGCCGGAGTCGCTGCGCGATCTGATCCTCGGCAGCGTACGGCGGCTGCCCGAGGAGACCCAGGACGTCCTCCGCGTCGCCAGCGCCGGCGGCGACCGGGTGGAGCACGCGCTGCTCGCCGCGGTGTGCGGGCTCGACGACTCCGGCCTGTCCCAGGTGCTGCGGCCCGCCGTCGCCTCGAACGTGCTGGTCGTCGACGGGGAGGGGTACGCGTTCCGGCACACGCTGATGCGGGAGGCCGTGCACGGCGACCTGCTGCCGGGCGAGCACACCCGCACCCACACCCGGTTCGCGCAGGCGCTGGAGGCCGACCCGTCGCTGGTGCCGCCCGGCCGCGCCGCCGCCGAGCTGGCCCACCACTGGTACTCCGCGCACGACCCCACGTGGGCGCTGGTCAGTGCGTGGAAGGCGGCGGACGAGGCCAAGAGGGCCACCGCCTACACCGAGTGGCTGCGCATGCTCGACCGGGTGCTGGAGCTGTGGGACAAGGTTCCGGATGCCGCCGAGCGCATCGGCGCCGACCACGCCGCCGTGCTGGAGCACGCGATCGAGGCCTCCGACCTGGCCGGGGAGACCAAACGAGGTGTCAAGTTCGCCAAGGCCGCGCTCAAGGAGATCGACGACCCGGTCCGCGCGGCCGGCGTACTGGAACGGCGCGGCCGCCTCAAGATCCGCCTCGGCAATCCGACCGCCATCGACGACCTGCGGAAGGCGGCGCGGCTCGTCCCGGCCGACCCGCCCAGCCTCGCCCGCGCCCGCGTCCTGTCGACGCTCGCGCAGCACCTGTACCTGCTGCCGACCGGCGCCGACGAGGGCCGGGCGCTGGCCGCCGAGGCGCTGGCGGTCGCCCGCGAGGTCGGCGACGCCACCGTCGAGGCGCACGCGATCACCACGCTGGCCGCGTGCGACTACTCCGACGTGGACGCCGAGCGGCACCTCGCCGAGCTGGCCAGGGCCGAGGCGGTGTACCGGCGCGGCTCGGCGGACGACTCGGCGATGCTGCGCATCGCGACGAACGAGTCGCACATCCTCGAGGGCATGGGCGAGCACGAGCGTGCCGTCGAGGTCGCCCGCAGCGGCGTCGCGCTGGCCGGCAAGCACGGTGTGGCGCGGACGTCCGGCGCGTTCCTGACCATCAACCTGGCCGAGCCGCTGCTGTCCCTGGGCCGCTGGGACGAGGTGCTGGAGGTGGTCGAGCATGCCCTGGAGCTGTCGCCGCCGCCGCTCACCCGTGCCTCGCTGCAATGCATCCTCGGCATGGTCGCGGTCGCGCGCGGCGAGCTGGACACCGCGGCCCGCGCGATCGCCGCCCTCGACGCCGTGCTGGCGCCGACCTTCTCCCGCACCCAGGAGCTGCTGCCGTCGCAGCGGCTGCGCATCGAGCTGCGGATCGCCGAGGGCGACCGTGACGCCGCGCTGGACGCCGTCGAGTACGCGGTCACCGAGCTGCAGCCGTCGGTCAGCTCCCGCTACGGCCGGCCGCTGCTGGTGTCGGCCGCCCGCGCCTGCGCCCAGTTCGGCGGCGAGCGCGCGGAGCGGCTGCTGGACGAGCTGCGCGCGCAGGACGCCAAGACGCCGGAGGGCAGCCGGGTGCAGCGGGCGTACGCGCTGATGTTCGCCGCCGAGGCGCACCGCGCCGAGGGCGTCGTCGAGCAGCGGGCCTGGGATGAGATCGCCGGCGTGTGGGAGGCGCTGCACCAGCCCTACCCGCGGGCGTACGCGCTGCTGCGGGCCGCCGAGGCCGCCGCCGGCGGCGACGCGCGCGGCGGGCGGGAGGACGTCGCCGCCCGGCTCCGCACGGCCGCGGAGATCGCCGACGGGCTCGGCGCGCGGCCGCTGCGGGAGATGATCGAGGTCTGCGCGCGGCGGTCCCGGATCGCGCTGGGCCACCGGACCGGCGCGCCCTCGCTCGGGCTGACCCCGCGGGAGCTGGAGGTGCTCCGGCTCGTCGCCGAGGGGTGCAGCAACCGCGAGATCGCCGGCCGGCTGTTCATCTCGGCGAAGACCGCCAGCGTGCACGTCTCGAACATCCTTGCCAAGCTGGGCGTCGCGAGCCGCGGTGAGGCCGCCGCCACCGCCCACCGCCTCGGCATCGCCTGACCTGCCGCTACGGCCGCGCCTGATCCACCGCACCGCCCGCGCATGACCGACGGCGCCGCCCGGCGCCTGGTCATGGCACACATCCGGTCGTCAGCGCGGTCGGTGGCGGTGCCGGCCGGAGCCGACGGCGGGTTTGCGCGAGCACGCCTGGTCGCAGCCGTCGGCGGGTCACGAGCCTCACGGAATGCGCACCAGAGCCCGGCGCCTGCCCCACCGCGGCGCCCGCGCCGCGCGTCACGCCACCGCCGGTCAGCGGCCGCGGGGGGCGATTCGAAGATCCGCGCCCCGGTCCACCTCCTCGAACAGCGCCGCCGCCCGCGCCGCGACCTGCTCACCTTCCTGCTGCGCAACCTGCGGCACGCCGCGGTGCTGCTCGTCGTCACCTTCCGCTCCGACGAGCTGCACCGCAGCCACCCGATGCGCCCGGTCATCGCCGAGCTGGAGCGCATCGAGGGCGTCGTACGGCTCGACCTGCCGCGGCTGACCCGCGCGCAGACCGCCGGGCAGCTCGCCGGGATCCTCGGCCGTGCGCCCGAGCCGTCGCTCGTCGACGCGGTGTACGAGCGCAGCTCCGGCATCCCGCTGCTGGTCGAGGCGACCGCCGACCATCCCGGCAGTGGGGTGCCCGGGTCGCTGCGCGACCTCGTCCTGGCCGGCGTGCGGCGGCTGCCGGAGGAGACGCAGGAACTGCTCCGGGTGGCGAGCACGGCCGGGACGCGCTTCGGGCACGCGCTGCTGGCGAAGGTGTCCGGGCTGGACGACGCGGCGGTGTCGTCGCTGCTGCGCCCGGCCGTGGACGGCAACGTGCTGGTCGCCGACGAGGAGACGTACGCGTTCCGGCACGCGCTGATCTGCGACGCCGTCCACGAAGAGCTGCTCCCAGGCGAGCACGCGCGGGCGCACCGGCGGTTCGCCGAGGCGCTGGAGGCCGATCCGGCGCTGAGCGTCGGCGGGACGCTGGGCCGGCGTCCCTCATCATGTCCGGCACGCGGTCGTGGCCGGGCCGCACGACAGGCGGATCAGCGACCACCATGTCGGAAGCCGACACCACCGGTAGCCACGTCACTCGGGGACGCGGGCGACGCAGAAGACGGTCTGGCCGAACGGGGGGCGGACGAAGCGTTCGATCAGGCGGGTCAGCGGCACGACCGTACGGTCGTAGATCTTCACCAGCTTCGGGTCGGGGTAGCCGGCACCGCCGCGCCGGACCGCGACCCACCAGGCGATGCCGCCGAGGAAGTTGATCGGCTTGAGCGTCTCGATGGCGAGCCCGGCACCGGTGACCGTGGCCGCCAGCGTCTTCGGCGTGTAGCGGGTGACGTGGCCGACCTTGCGGTCGAAGTCGCCGTACAGCTGCATGTAGCCGGGCACCCAGATGACGATGCGGCCGCCCGGCTCGACGACCGCGGCGAGGTCTTTGAGCGCCTGCACGTCGTCCTTGATGTGCTCGAGCACGTTCATCATGACGACGGTGTCGACCTTGCGCCGGATCTTGATGTCGCTCGGCAGGGCGAGGTCGAGGACCTCCACATCGGGGTTGCCGGCGTAGCGCTTCGTGAGCTGCTCGACGCAGTACGGGTCGTTGTCGCTCACGACGAGGTAGTCGAGGCGGCCCGCGAACTGCTCGGAGAAGTGCCCGAGGCCGGAGCCGACCTCCAGCAGCGAGCGGCCGACGTGCGGCGCCACCATGTCGTACTCGTACTTGCGGTAGTTCCTGGCCTCGTCGCCGCCGAGATGGTTCTCAAGCTGCCCCTCGCCGGCGGCGGGCTGGACGCCGTCGGAGGTCTGCGGGGTCCGGTCGCCGCCGCTGCCGAGCGGGCCGAGGAGGGAGCGGGCGATGGTTTTCTTCTTGGCAGATGGCATGCGATCACTCGCCTGAAGGTCGACGACGGGGCCCGGGAAAGGCCAGCAGTCTATCGACCGCGCGGCAGCGCCTCGGCCATCTCGCCACGGTCCACCGCCGCACGCGCGGTGCCCGGGGTCGTGCCGGCGGACCGGGCCGTACGCGTGCGGACCCGCCCCGGATCGTGGTGGCCGGAAGGCCTGAACCTAACGACAGCCGTGGCCATGAGCACATCGAGGTCGGACCACGATCCGGGGCGGGAATCTGTGCGGCCGCGACGCCTCCCGAGCAAGAATTCACGATATTCCTCCATCCCCGCAAGGCGGGTGTTTTCAGATGGTGAGCGCACGGGTGATCCTGGCGGCCGCGGCCTGGATCCGGGCGGCGGACGCCTGGATCCCGGGCAGGCGGTCGGGGCTGCAGGAGACGGCCAGCGCGCCGACCGTGGTGCCGGTGGCGTCGGTCACCGGGACGGCCGCGCAGCCGGTGCCGAGGATGTACTCCTCGACGTCGATGGCGACGGGCGTGTCGAGCCGGCGTTCGAGCTCGCCCGGGTGCGTGATGGTGTGCGGGGTCAGATCGACCAGCGGGTGCCGCGCAAGGTGTTCGCGGCGTTCGTCGGAGCCGAGCTGGGACAGCACGCACTTGCCGGCGGCGGTCGCGTGCGCGGCGTCGTTGAGGCCCACCCACAGCTCGACCCTCGGTGTGCAGGGTCCGTCCGCGACGTCGATGAGGCGGATCTCACCTTCTTTGTAGAGACATAAGTAAGCGGCGGCGCCGAGCTCGTCGCGCAGGCCGGCCAGCACATCCCGCACGCGGCCGAGCAGGATCTGGGTGCGGCGCCTGGCGTTCAGCGAGTCGACCCGGTCGCCGAGAAGGTAGAGCCCGTCGGCGGTGCGGACGACGTAGCCCTCGTGGAGCAGGGTGCGCAGGAGGTGGTACGCCGTGGCGAGAGGGAGGTCCGCCTGGCGGGCGA
>JBEHYF010000194.1:0-9181 GCA_048498315.1 Actinomycetota bacterium | reverse complement strand
GCGGCCCGCAGCCACCGCTCCATCGCCGCGATCCGCGCGGGCCCGCCGGCGACGGCGGGCCCGGGCGGAGGAGGGGGCGGTGTCGTGGTCGTCATGACCGAGTAGAAGTACCGGCACGCCCCCTCCTCATCGTCGAACTCCCCGATCGGCGTGCGGGTGCCGCGCTCGTAGATGCCGACGACCCATCGTCCGGCCTCCCGGCGGAGGTAGAGGAACGCGTCGGGTGGCACGGGGGGCTCGCGCACACCCTCGATCTCGTACTCCTGGAGGCCGGCACGAGACAGCGCCGCATCGAGCTCCTGGCGGTTCACCCTCTCAGTAGATCCGCTCCAGGTACCCCGCGCGCACCAGCCAGGGGATGAGCGGGAACTGCGGGTTGGTCAGGTAGGCGGCGTTGAGCTTGTACTGCAGACCCCCGCCCGGCTGCTCGAACCATGCCGCCGCCGGCCCGCCGTCCACGTCGAACGCGGTCACGACGCGGTAGAGGTGATAGTTGCACAGGTGCGCCGGGTCGTCCTTGCGGGTGTTGAGGCTGTTCGGCGGGAGCGCCCGGGAGATGAACGAGGCTCCGCCTGGCGAAAGGAAGCTGCCCATTTCATCCCCGAACCGGTCGATGTACTGCCCCGGGTAGAGCGTCACCCGGAACTTCAGGAGCTTATTTTGGCTGTTGCGAGCGAATCCGTCGTACGGGGGGTAGTTCCAGTCCGGCGGCATCTTGGCCGGATTCCAGTAAGCGGCGATGAACTGCGATGGGGTCAGGTTCCCATAGCGGTTGTATCCGAACAGGAGCGTCCCGAAATATCCGGTTCGCGGAAGGAAGAGCGGACCGAGGCGTGGGTCGCGATTGACATAGGGCCGTCCGCACAGCGTCCGCATCGCCCGGATCGCCGCCCGCCCGCGATTCTGGCCCTGTTTCTCCCCCTGGACCTCCCCGGCGCCGCCGGACGGCAGGCCGGCCGTCGCGGAGGTGATCGGCGACCCCGCCGGGAACGAACACTCCTCGGCCCGCCGGATGACGTCGGCCGCACGGGCGTCGCCGACGTCGACGCATGGCCGCCCGTGCAGCGGAGCGCCGGGCCGTCCGATGTCGGATCGGGCGGGTCCCGCGGCCGTGGCCATGACGACGCTGAGGCCGAAGACCGTGGCCGCCGTCGCGCCTCGCGGGAATCTCAGCATCGAACGTTGAAATATCCGCATTGCCCCTCCTCGTATGTGACCGGTTCCCGGTGAGGATTCAGCGTGCGGCATTCCGGCCGATGTCGCGCATCCTCTACCAGTCGATTTCACGGCCGACCAGAGGCATGCCGGAAATATGGAGATGCCGACATCCTTTCCATGGTCGTTCGCCTAATCGGCGATACCCGAACCCGCCAATGAGTGATCATCGAGCACGGCAATCGACCGGTAAAATTGACAGCGGGATGAATCGTCGAATACGGGAATCGGCCGACCCACACAGAGCGGGAAGAGATATGACGCGCTGACGAAAAAGCCGCTATCGCCCGGCACCCGGCGGCCGGATCCGCACCGTGGGGCCTGGCCGCGATGCTCTCCGAGTCGGCGCCGCCCGGCGCGGCGGCGACTCCCGTGGCGACGGGCCGCGGAGAGGAGACGGGCCCGTGGATGAGAGGCGGCGCCAGTACAGGAGGAGACCAGGAGAGAGACACCCCCGCGCGTGCTAATGCACGTGCATCTGAGTGTGCATTGGTTCTTGCATCCACACGCGCTCCGGAGGAAGATAGCCGATCAAGCCCACTCGGCCGGTCCGAGTCGTCTGGAGGCCCCCCAGATGCCCCTGTATCGCACGAGCTGCAGCTCCGCCAGGCGCAGCCGTCCCTACTACGAGCCGCCGTCTCCGGCGATCGTGCGCGACAGCTCCCACGTGCTACCCCGGGTCGCCGCGTACGGGCCGGTCATCGGGTGGCCCGAGGGCGCGCTCTGTCCCCTGCGGGCGGCCGACGCCTCCCCCGGCATCGCCCGCGACTTCACCGCCGCGACACTGCGCTCCTGGGGGCTCGCCGACCTCTCCGACGACGCGACGATGGTGGTCTCCGAGCTCGTCACCAACGCGATCCGGCACGGCGTGACACGCGGTTTCGGGATCGCGGACGAACGCCCGATCCGGTTGACGCTCGTCCGGCACGGCCGCCTGCTGGTGTGCATCGTCGCCGACGGCAGCCGCCGCGAGCCGTCGATGCGCGAGCCGTGCGACGACGCCGAGACCGGCCGTGGCCTGCACGTCATCGAGGCGCTCAGCCGGGCGTGGGGCTGGACCCCGCTCCCGGGTACCGGCAAGGCGGTCTGGGCGGCACTCGCCGTTCCCTGAGCGGCCGGTGGCGCCGGGTCATGGCGCGGGCGGGGCGGGGCGACGGTCTTTGCGGCGCAGACACGCAACCCATCGCTCGGTAAACTGCCGCTTACGGCCCGGCCGGGCCGCCAGCCAGCGAAACACCGCCACCCCAGGGAAACGGTATGGATGGTCGTGACGGCGGGACGACCGGCGTACCGCCGACCGCGCACGGGCGCGGGGACCACCATGCCCCCTTGGTCGGCCGCCGAGACGTCCTGGACGCCTTCGGCCGGCTCCTCGACGACGCAGCCGGGGGCGAGTTCCGTTTCGTCGGCCTGGCCGGGGAGCCCGGTGCGGGCAAGACCCGGCTGCTGGGCGAGCTGGCCGGCGGTGCCGAGCGGCGCGGCCTGCGCACGCTGTGGGGCCGCGCGGCCGAGTTCGAGGAGATGCCGTTCGGCGCGGTGCTCGACGCGCTGGACGACCACCTGGAGACCGTCGCGGGCGAGCTGCCCGACCGGCTCGGCGCCGAAGCGGTGCGCCTGCTGGCCACGATCTTCCCCTCGCTGCCGGCCGCGCTGCCCGGCGATCCGGGCCCCGAGACGCCCGACAGCGGCCGGTACCGCCTGTACCGCACGGTCCGGCGCCTGATCGAGGAGCTGGCCGCCGACCATGGGCTGGTGCTGATCCTGGATGACCTGCACTGGGCCGACGAGTCGACGGTCGAGCTGCTCGACCACCTCATCCGCCACGCGCCGCGCGGCCGGGTGATGATCGCGGTGGCGTACCGCTCGAAGCAGGCGTCGCCGCGGCTGGCGTCGGCGATCGCGACGGCGCGGCGCATCCCGGTGAACCCGCTGAGCGAGGCAGAGGTCGACGAGCTGCTCGGCCCGGGCGTGAGCCCGCGGCGGCGGCGGGCGCTGTACGCGGCCAGCGGCGGCAACCCCTTCTACCTGGAGGCGCTGGCCCGCATGGGCGACGGTTCCATCGGTGCCGGCGAGCCGGCGGCGTTCGGCGGTCCGGGCGAGCTGGGCGAGCTGCCGCCGGCGGTGCGCGCGGCGCTGCGCATGGAGCTGTCCGGCCTGTCGCCGACCGCGCTGCTGGTCGCCCAGGCGGCGGCGGTGGTGGGTGATGAGTTCGAGCCGGCGCTGGTCGCGCTGACCGCCGAGACCACTGACGAGGCCACGCTGGAGGCGATCGACGAGCTGGTCGCGCGCGACGTCGCGCGTCCCGCAGGCACGGGCCGGTTCCGGTTCCGGCATCCGCTGGTGCGCCACGCCGCGTACGAGTCGGCGGCGGCCGGCTGGCGGCACGCGGCGCACGCCCGCATCGCGGCCCGGCTGGCCGACCTGCGGGTCCCGGCGGTGGTGCGGGTCCGGCACGTCGAGCGCTCGGCGCGCATCGGCGACCAGGCCGCGATCGCCACCCTGGTGGAGGCGGCGCGGGCGGTGGCGGCGCAGGCGCCGGCGACGGCCGCACACTGGCTTCAGGCGGCGCTGCGGCTGGTGCCGGACGACCCCGACACCCGGGTCGAGCTGCTGCTCGACCTTGCGCGGGCGCAGCTGGTCAGCGGTCGCCTCGCCGAGGGCAAGGAGACGGCGCGCGAGTTGCTGCGCCTGCTGCCGCCGGACGACTACGCCCGGCGCGCCCGCGCCGCCCGGCTGTCCAGCGTGCTCGAACGCCAGCTCGACCGCCCGCACGAGGCCCGCGCCGTGCTGCTGGAGGAGCTGCGCCGGATTCCGGGGCCGCGGACGCCGGCCGCCGTCGAGCTGCGGGTCCGCCTGGTCACCGAGAGCCTGAAGCGCAGCGATTTCCGCGCCGCGCGGGCGGTCATCGAGCTGATGCCCGACACCGGCGACGACTGGGAGCCCGGCCTGGCCGTCGCCGTCGCGGCGGTCCGCCCGGTGCCGGCCTACGCCGCGGGCCGTACGGACGACGCCGCGCGGTACGCCGAGGCGGCCGACCGCCTCGTCGCCGCGGCGCCCGACGACCACCTCGCCGATTGGCTCGACACCGACATCTGGCTGGGCTGGCTGGAGCTGATGCTGGGCCGCTACGGCGACGCCCTGCGCAACTTCGGGCGGTTCCTCGCGGTCGCCCGTAACACCGGCCAGACCTACGTGCTACCGCACATCCTGGCGGGGCAGGCGCAGACCATGACCATGGTCGGCCGCCTGGCGGAGGCCGCCGCCGCGGCCGAGGAGGCCGTGGAGATCGCGCGGCTGCTGCGGTCCGGCGAGGCGCTGGCGTTCGCCATGACGCAGCAGTGCCTGGCGGCGAGCTGGTCCGGCGACCACGACACGGCGCTGCGCATCGGCGACGACGTCGTACGCCTGCGCGTCGGCGGCGGCGAGTGGTGGGGCGCGATGGCCCGGTTCGCCCGCGCCACCGCGCTGGTCAACGCCGGACGGCTCGACGAGGGGACCGACGCCGCGCTGGAGGCCTGCGACCGCTTCGTCTCGCCCAAGCTCGACCTCGGCACGCTGCTGGCCTGCTGCGAGACGCTGGCCGGCGTCGCCGCCGCGTGCGGCCGGTCCGCAGAGGCGGCGCGCTGGGCCGACCGTGCCCAGACGCTCGCGCGCGCGGGCATGCACGCCGGCACCGGCTTCGCCACGCTGGCGCACGCGCACGCGCTCGCCGCCCGCGAGCCGGCCCGGGCCGCCGAGCGCGCCCGCGAGGCGGCGGACGTGTTCGACGGCGGGGGCCTGCGGATCCACGCCGGCCGGGCGCGGATGCGCGCCGGCATCGCCTACCGCGACGCCGGCGATCGTGACCGGGCCCGCGCGGAGCTGAGCGGCGCGGCCGCGACGTTCGCCGCCTGCGGCGCCCGCACCCTGTACGACCAGGCCGTCCAGGAGCAGCGCCGGCTCGGCGTACGGGTGCCCGGCGCGACCGGACGCTCGTCCGGGCCGCACGGCCTGTCGCGGCGCGAGCTGGAGGTCGCCGAGCTCGTCGTCGACGGCTACACCAACAAGCAGATCGCCGAGAAGCTGTTCCTGTCCATCCGCACGGTCGAGACCCACATGTCGCACATCTTCGCCAAGCTCGGGGTGACTTCGCGGGTCGGCGTCGTCAGCGCGCTCAAGCAGAACCCGTAACAACCCGACGAACCCCTACCCCTGAGGAATCAGGGTTTACCACGATGACGCGCCCGCCTACGGGCCTGCCATCGTTGGGCGCGGAGACAGGAGGGCTGACACATGGGGCTTCGCATCCCGCCGCGCTACACCCTGGAGGGTGTCGCGGGCGCCGAGGTCTCCATGCATCCGTTCGCCACCGACGACGGCCTGGGCCTCTACCTGACGCGGTTCCGCCGCGCCGACTGCGACGACGTGGTGCTCGTCATCCACGGGCTCACCGCGGCCAGCGACATGTTCATCATGCCGGAGCACCGCAACCTCGTCACCGCGCTGCTTGACGGCGGGTTCACCGACGTGTGGGCGCTCGACTTCCGCATGAGCGACCGGCTGCCCTACGACGCCGAGACCCACCGCTACACGCTCGACGACATCGCCCACTACGACCATCCCGCGGCGATCCGCGAGATCCGCCGCCACATCGGCGACCGGCGGCTGCACGTCGTCTCACACTGCCTGGGCTCGATGTCGTTCTCGATGAGCCTGTTCGGCGGCGTCGTCGACGGCATCGCCAGCCTGGTCAGCAACAGCGTGTCGCTCACCCCGCGGGTGCCGGCCTGGTCGAGGATCAAGCTCGCGGTCGGTCCCGGGCTCGCCGAGTACGTCCTCGGCCTGTCGTTCATCGACTCCCGGTTCGGCGACGCGCCGCCGCTGACCCGCGGCTGGATGCTGTCCCGGCTCGTCTCGCTGTTCCACCGCGAGTGCGGCGTGCGGGCCTGCCACATGATCAGCTTCATGTGGGGCAGCGGTCACCCCGCCACCTACCGGCACGAGAACCTGACGCCGGTCACGCACCGGCGCATCGCCGACCTGCTCGGCCCCTCGGGCGTGCACTATTACCGGCACATCCGCAAGATGGTCCGGGCCGGGCACGCGGTCAGATATGACCCTTCGGACCCGCGCCACGCCGGGCTGCCGGCGAACTATCTGGAGAACGCCGCGCAGATCACGACCCCGATGCTGCTGCTGTCCGGCGACCAGAACCACGTCTTCCCGGGTGCGAACGCCGCCACCTACGAGGCCCTGGAGAAGGTCCGGCCCGGGCTGCAGGAGTTCGAGTCGCTGCCCGGCTACGGCCACTTCGACCCCTTCACCGGCGTGAACTCCCACGCCGACGTCTATCCCAAGGTCCTCGACTTCCTGAAGCGGCAGGCGGCGTGAGCGCGACGAACGGCAAGGAGACCGGCCACACCGACGTCGTCGTCGTCGGCTCCGGCTTCGGCGGGTCGGTCGCGGCCTACCGGCTCGCCGAGGCCGGGCTGTCCGTCGTGGTCCTCGAACGCGGCCGGGCCTACCCGCCCGGTTCGTTCGCCCGGACCCCGGCGCAGATGAGCCGCGCCTTCTGGGATCCATCCGAGGGTCTGTACGGCCTGTTCGACGTCTGGAGCTTCCACGGCTTCGACTCGGTGGTCTCCAGTGGTCTCGGCGGAGGGTCGCTGATCTACGCCAACGTGCTGCTGCGCAAAGACGAGCACTGGTTCGTCAAAGAGGAGCCGCTGCCGCATGGGGGGTATGAGACCTGGCCGGTGACGCGGGCCGACCTCGACCCGCACTACGACGCGGTCGAGGCGATGCTGGGCGGCACGCCCTACCCGCTCGACCAGCCTGCGTACGCGAGCACCCCGAAGGCTCACGCGATGCAGGACGCCGCCGCCGAGCTCGGGCTCGACTGGCAACTGCCGTCGCTGGCGGTCAGCTTCGCGCCGACGCCGGGCAGCGCGCCGGGCATCGGGCTGCCCATCGTGGAGCCGGAGTACGGCAACCTGCACGGCGTGCAGCGGCGGACCTGCCGGCTGTGCGGCGAGTGCAACATCGGCTGCAACGACGGCGCCAAGAACAGCCTCGACCACACCTACCTGTCGGCCGCCCGCCACCACGGCGCCGACCTGCGCACCCTGCACGAGGTGCGGGCCATCCGGCCGCGCCCGCAGGGCGGTTACGAGGTCGACTACGTCCACCACGACCCGGAGGTCGAGGCCCGCGGGCGGTCCACCGGAACGATCTCCTGCGACCGCCTCGTGCTGGCCGCCGGCACCTACGGCACGACCCGGCTGCTGCTGCGCGACCGGGCGCGGTTCCCGGGACTGAGCGATGCGCTGGGCACCCGCTTCACCGGCAACGGCGACCTGCTGACGTTCCTGCTACGGGCCAAGGACCGCGCCCGGGTGCGGCCGCTGGACGCCAGCCGCGGCCCGGTCATCACCAGCGCCATCCGGCTCCCCGACGAGCACGACGGGGTGCCCGGCGCGGGCCGCGGCGCCTACATCGAAGACGGCGGCTACCCCGGCTTCGTCGACTGGATGGCCGAGGAGGCCGACGTCGCGCACGAGGTCGCGCGGGTGGTGCGGGTGCTGCTCGAGCGCTTCCGCGGGTTCATCTCGCACGCGCCCGACACGCACGTGTCCAAGGAGATCTCCGAGCTGATCGGCGACGGCGCGCTGACGGTCAGCTCGCTGCCGCTGCTCGGCATGGGCCGCGACGTGCCCGACGGCGTGCTTCGCCTGCGGAACGGCCGGCTCGACGCCGACTGGACCACCGAGACCAGCGAGGCGTACTTCGAGCGCGTGCGCACGACGATGCAGCGGATCGCCGCGGTGCTCGGCGCGACGTACCACGACAACCCAGTGTGGTTCCGCAAGCGGATCATCACGGTGCACCCGGGGGGCGGGGCGCCGATGGGGCGTCACCCCGGCGAGGGCGTCTGTGATCCGTACGGCCAGGTGTTCGGATTCCCCGGCCTTTATGTGGCGGACGGCGCGGCGCTTCCCGGGGCGGTGGGCGCCAACCCGTCCCTCACGATCGCGGCGCTGGCCGACCGCATGTGCACGCGGCTGCTGGAGAACGCCGGGCGTCCCCCCAAGGGCCGTCCGGCCGGAGGAGCGGTGAACGGCACGACGGGTGCTCCAGAGGTTTTCAGGGGTGTCTCGGAGCGCACGTCGTTGTCGTTCACCGAGGAGATGAAGGGGTTCTACGCCGACGGCGTGCAGGCTCCCAGGGCGGGGGAGAGCGCCGGCCGGGAGAGCGGGCAGCGGCTCGGCTTCCGGCTCACCATCACGGTGGACGACGTGGATCGCTTCTTGGAGGAGCCCGAGCACCAGGCTCGGGCCGAGGGATGGATCGACGCCGCTGGCTGCGGGGGCCGGTGTCCGATCCAGCGGGGCTGGTTCAACCTGTTCTCTCCGGGAGATGCGCCGGACCGCAGGCTGATGCGGTACCGCCTGCATTTCACCGACGGACTGGGCCGGCCCCGCACCCTCGCCGGCTGGAAGGACATCCGTCACGGGCCGGTCTCCCGGGTGTGGCCCGACACCACCACGCTCTACTTCCGGCTCTTCGAGGGGCACGTGCCCGACGGCGGCGACGACGGGGCGCCGATCACGGGCGCGGGCATCCTGCACATCGGCCTGGACGATTTCGCCCGCCAACTCACCACCTTCCGCACCGAGGGCCCCGACGGCCTCGGGGCTCTGGAGCGGTTCGGGGCGTTCTTCCTCGGCGAGCTGTGGGAGATCTATCGGCCACGGCCGCACCTGCCCGCCTGATCGGCGGGTACCGGTCCGGCGGGCGTACCCGTCCGGCGGGGGGCGGGTACGCCCGCGGGGCCGGAACACGGTCCGCGCCCGCGGGCGGGGACACCTGGCCGGCACCGCGCGGGGGCAGGTGCCGGCCGGGCACGGGGGCCGGGCATGCCCGGTGTCACGTGACGCGTCCGCGCGTCATCCGGAACAGGGGCCCGGGCATGCCCCCCATCGAGCAG
>JBEHYF010000193.1:0-9239 GCA_048498315.1 Actinomycetota bacterium | reverse complement strand
CGGTCACCCGCCGCCGCGTACGGTGCCGCGCCGGCCGGTCGCGCACGGACGGCGGCCGTCCGGCGTTCCGCGTAGCGCTCCGCGGCCGCGCGGACGCGGCGGCCGGCGTCGGCGACGATCTGCGCGGCGAGCGGGTCGAGCACCTCGCGGCAGTAGCGGCCGTACCGCCACGCGATGACGAATACGACGGCGACCTGCAGGAGGCCGAGTACGAGGGCGACGTTGACGGTTCCGAGCGGGCGGTACGCCATGAGGTGACGGGCGAACGCCGCCATGGCGACTAACAGGAAACAGCATCCGAGAAAGATCCCGGCGATCAGAATGGCCGACCGCCGCGATTTACGGTTGAGCGCAACAAATCGTTCATCATGCCTTATTGCGACGTATCGGGCGTGGTTCCGCAGGTCCGCCCGGTGACGTGGCGATGGCCCTGACCCCGCGACCACCCCACCCCCCTCTCTTCATGTCGGCGCCGTCGATCCGGCGCGATTCCCCCCGGCAATGAGATCAGACCACCACCGTCCGCGGTCGCCACTTCGCAAAGCCCGGAACGGACAGCGCCCCGCATTTGCCGCATTGCCGTTGACGAATCCGAGAAAACGATCACGCGCAGGGTCACCGGCCGGCCGCGATCCGGCGACGGGGCGGCACCGGCCCGCCGGCGCCGGCGGGGATTGCGCCGGGCGATGACGTCGCCGTCCCGCCAGGCGACCTCCTCCTCGGTCACCGCGCCGACGGCGAGCCGGGCCATCTCCTCGTCGATGGGCACGGCGAGGCGGATGCGCGCCGACGCGGACCCGGCGGGCCGGTCGGCCACGGCGATGGCCAGCCACTCAGGCGGCCCGGGCCCGGCGCCCCGTGCCGCTCCGGGCCCGCGCGACGGCCCGCCGGCCGTGCCGGAACGCTGCGCGGCGCCTGACGGCCCCGAGCCGCGAATCCGGCGGCGCGCCGGTCGTCACTGCCGAGGGCGCCACGCACCCGGTGGAGGTGGTGTGGGCACCGCCGCCGCGGGCCACCGCACGGCTTGTCCGTCGACCCGGCGCTGCTGGACCACAGCCGCGCCCACGATTCGGTGTCGAGGGTGGCCGATGCGGCGACGAGCGCGAGGTCCGGCCGCACCGTGGCGCGCACGTCGATGAGGAACGCCAGCGCCGCGTCGGCGTCGAGATGGTGGCACTCGTCGGTGCTCACGACCTCGGCGCCGACGTCGGGGTCGTGCTGGAGGCGTTGGAGCAGCAGGCCGGTCGTGACGACCTCGACGTCCTCACCCGGCCGGCGCTCGCCGCGGATGGCGTACCCGACGCACCGGCCGACCGGCTCGCCGAGCATCACGCCATACGGTGCGGGGCGGCGCGGGCGGCGAGACGGCGCGGCTCGGCCACGATCACCCGCAGGCCGGTCTCCGCGAGCGCGAGCGGTACGAGCATGGTCTTGCCGGTGCCGGGCGGCGCGGCCAGCACGGCGGTGCCGGCCGAGCCTGCGCGGCGCGCAGCGCGGGCAGGGCGGTCGAGACGGGCAGGTCGGAGCAGCGCATGCCCCAAGTCTCGCCGACCACACCCGCCGCCCGAGCCGAACCGCCCGGCAGGCGAGCGCGGCACGCCATGCATGCCGGCCCGGGGCGCGGCGGCCGGCGCTGCGCGGGGTCAGGCGGTCCGCGCCCGGTACTCGTCCTTCAGCAGGCGCTTGTAGAGCTTGCCGGTGGGATGGCGGGGCAGCTCGGCGCGGAAGTCGACCGAGCGCGGGCACTTGTAGTGGGCGAGACGCGCACGGCAGTACTCGATCAGCTCGCGTTCGAGCTCCGGCCCGGCGTCGTCCATCGACACCGGCTGCACGACCGCCTTGACCGCCTCGCCCATCTCCGGGTCGGGCACGCCGATGACGGCGGCGTCGGCGACCTTCGGGTGGACGGCGAGGACGTTCTCGGCCTCCTGCGGGTAAATGTTCACCCCGCCACTGATGATCATGTAGGAACTGCGGTCGGTGAGGTAGAGGAAGCCCTCTTCGTCGACGTAGCCGATGTCGCCGAGCGTTGTCCAGCCGCGGCCGCGCGGGTCGCGGGACGCGGCGGTCTTCTCCGGGTCATTGTGGTATTCGAACTCCGGCCCGGCGCCGAAGTACAGCAGCCCGGGCCGGCCGGGCGACAGCTCGTCGCCGTTCTCGTCGCAGACGTGGATCTCGCCGAGCAGCGGACGGCCGACGGTGCCGCGGTGGGTCAGCCAGTCTTCGGAGTTCGCGTACACGAAGCAGTTGCCCTCGGTGCCGGCGTAGTACTCGTGCAGCACCGGCCCCCACCACTCGATCATGCGCTCCTTGACCTCGGGCGGGCACGGCGCCGCCGCGTGCACGGCGTACCGGAGGCTGGACAGGTCGTACGACGCGCGGACGTGCTCGGGCAGCTTCAGCATCCGGATGAACATCGTCGGCACCCACTGGCTGTGCGTGACGCGATACTTCTCGATCGCGCGCAGCGCCTCCTCGGCGTCGAACCGCTCCATGACGACGACGGTGGCGCCGAAGCGGTGCATCGTGAGGCAGTACCGCAGCGGCGCGGCGTGGTAGAGCGGCGCGGGCGACAGGTAGACCGAGCCGGCGTCCGGCTGGAACAGGAAGGCCAGGAGCTGGTAGAGCGCGTTGGGCGTGCCCATGGGCGCGCGGGGCAGCGGCGGCTTGACGCCCTTCGGGCGGCCGGTGGTGCCGGAGGAGTACAGCATGTCGGCGCCCTCGCACTCGTCGTCGACGGGCGTGCCGGGGTACCGGGCGATGCTCTCCTCGTACGAGGCGAATCCGGGGGCGGTGCCGTCGAGCATGAGCCGGAGCCGCACGCCGGGCGTGCGGCCGGCGACGGCGGTGGCGACGGGTTCGAGGCGCCTGGAGGAGATGAAGACGCGCGCCTCGCAGTTGTCGACGATGTAGGCCAGCTCGTCGGCCTGGAGGCGGGAGCTGATCGCTGTGTAGTACAGCCCGGTGCGCTGCGCGGCCCACGCGACGGCGAGGAAGGACGGGTGGTTCTCCAGCATGAAGGCGACGTGGTCGCCGGGCCGCAGCCCTTCGGCGCGCAGGAGGTGGGCCAGCCGGTTCGACTCCTCGTCCAGTTCGCGAAAGGTGACGACCTTGCCGGAGCCGGACATGATGACGGCGGGCTTGCCGGGCGTCTCGGCGGCGATCTGTCCCAGGTGCACGAAACCGAACGCTACTCGGTTTCCCTCCGGCCGGGAAGGGATCGTTCACCGGAGACGCAGGTCGACCCGGGATCAGATCCGCCGGCTGCGGCCCGCCCAGTGCGGGTCGCGGAGCAGCCGCTTGTACAGCTTGCCGGTCGGGGTGCGCGGCAGGGCGGGCACGAAGTCGACCGTGCGCGGCGCCTTGTAGCCGGCCGGCGAGGCGCGGGCGAACGCGATCAGCTCGGCCGCCGGCTTGTCCGATGGCGCGTACCCGTCCTCCAGTTCGACGGCGGCCTTGACCTGCTCGCCGTACTCCTCGTCGGGCACGCCGAACACGGCGACGTCGCGCACGGCCGGATGGTTGATCAGCACGCCCTTGATCTCGGCCGGGTAGATGTTCACGCCGCCACTGATGATCACGTCGATGGCGCGGTCGGCGAGGAACAGGTAGCCGTCCTCGTCGAGGTAGCCGATGTCGCCGGTGGTGAACAGGCCGTCCGGC
Source organism: Actinomycetota bacterium (assembly GCA_048498315.1). Lineage (GTDB taxonomy): Bacteria > Actinomycetota > Actinomycetes > Streptosporangiales > Streptosporangiaceae > Actinoallomurus. Next base: position 5,576 of record JBEHYF010000193.1, on the reverse strand, counting down.
CGGTGGATCGAGGCGGTCTTGGCGGGGTCGCCCCAGTACTCCACGTCGTCGCCGCTGGTGTACCGGAACCATGGCTGCCCGGGCTCGCCCGGCCCGGCCGGAGTGCCGTCGTCGCGCAGCACGTGCAGCTCGACGGTCGGCAGCGGCCGCCCGACCGTGCCCGGCCGGGCCAGCCACTCCTCCGTGGTGACCAGCGTGTTCACCGACGCCCCGGTGGAGCCGTAGTACTCGTGCACGACCGCCGCGAAGCGGTCTTCGGAGAACAGCGCCCGCGCGCCCGAGTCCGCCAGCACGTAGGCCAGCTCGTCGGCGGTCCAGTGCCGGTTGACGAGCACGTACCGCAGCCCGACGTGGGTGGCCGCGGCCATCAGCTCGAAGCGCTCGCGGCGATTGCCGGAGTGGATCGCGATGGCGTCGCCGGTCGCCAGGCCGATCCCGCGCAGCGCGTTCGCCAGCAGGTCGACGCGCGCCCCGAAGTCCCGCCAGGTGGTCGAGCCGCGCTCGTCGGTGAGGGCGACCTCGTCGGGCCGGGCCTCGACATGCGGGCGCAGGATCACGGCCATGGCGACCTCCTCATGTCTCCTGGCGGTGGGCGCCGTCCGGCCCGATGCAGGCCCCGGCCATGCGCAGGGCCAGCTCGGCGTAGTGGTCCTGCAGCTCGGCGCGGCTCAGCGGGCCGCCGTCGTGGAACCACTCGCTGATGTGCACGCACATGTCGAGGATGGCGATGGCGGTGAGCAGCGCCGGGGCGCGTCCCTCGCCGCCGGGCAGCCGGAACACGCCGCGCTGCGCGCCCGCGCACAGCACCTCGGCGACGTCGTCACGCAGCCGGCGGCGGATCGCCACCACCTCGTCGTACCACGGGCCGCTCAGCAGCGGGTACTCGCGGTTGGCGACCCGCGCCCGCTCGCGGTGGTCGGAGTGGCGCACGACGTAGACGCCGACGATGGCGCGCAGCTCGGCGACCGGGTCGCCGGCGACGTCCTTGCGGGCGACGGCGACCGCCTGCTCCAGGCGCAGATGGATGTCGCGCACCACCGTGTACAGCAGCTCTTCCTTCGAGCCGAAGTGGTTGTAGAGCGCGCCGGGGGTCAGGCCGCACGCCTCGGTGATCTGCCGCACCGAGGTGGCGAGCGCGCCCTGGCGGTAGAACAGGTCGATCGCGGCTGCGGCCAGGCGCCGCTGGACCGGAGATCCGCCGAGCGGAAGGTCCGTCTCGTTCACCGCGCCCGCCTCCCCATTGACATGCAGCCGGCGCCGACGATACTAGGTCGACAACAGCGGTGAATGAACGTTCATTCACAGCGAAGGTCATTGGTCCTCGGGGGCGGGGCGCGGCCCGCCCGCGTGCCCGGAAATCCGGTCCTCACGAGACGAGGTAGCGATGGCCCGATCCACCCCCGCACCCGTTCCCGCCGGCGGCATCTCCATGGCGCGGCTGTGGAACCGCGGCTTGGAGCACTACCCCGACACCGCGCCCCGGTACCGGTACCTGGCGGTGTCGGTGTTCGTCACGATCGTCCTTTACTACGAGCTGTACGTGGCGGGCGGCGTCGCGCCGCTGATCCTGGGCCACTACAAGATGTCGTTCCTGTATTACGTGAACGTGCTGGTGGTGGCGAACCTGGTCGGCGCGTTCGGTTCGCTGGCCGCCGGGGTCGCCGACCGGTGGGGCCGTGCCAACCTGGTCACCTACGGGCTGCTCGTCACCGGGGTGGTCGCGCTGGTCACGCCGCTGGCGCCGGACAAGGTGGTCTTCTCGGTCCTCGTCGTGATCGGCGGCCTGGTCGAGGGCATGTGCCTGGTCGCCACCCCGGCGCTGGTCCGCGACTTCTCCCCGCAGATCGGCCGGGCCTCGGCGATGGGCTTTTGGACGCTCGGCCCGGTGGTCGGCAGCCTCGTCGTCAGCTTCGTCGCCAACCGGACGCTGGCGCACCTGAACAACTCCTGGGGCAGCCAGTACTACATCGTCGGGGTCGTCGGCCTCGTCGCGTTCGCGATCGCGCTGTTCGGGCTGCGCGAGCTGTCGCCCGGTCTGCGCGACCAGGTGATGGTCAGCCTGCACGACCGCGCGCTCGTCGAGGCGCGCGCCGGAGACGCCGAGCGCGAGGCGAACCTCGACCGCCCCTGGCGGCAGATGGCGCACCTCGACGTGCTCGCGCCGGCGCTCGGCGTCAGCATCATGCTGCTGATCTACTACACCGCGGTCGGCTTCTTCACCATCTACCTGACCACGAACTTCGGCTTCACCACCGCGCGGGCCAACGGCATCAACACCTGGTACTGGGGGATGAACGCCATCGCCCTGGTCATCGTCGGCCTGCTGTCGGACCGGCTGCGGGTGCGCAAGCCGTTCATCGTGGCCGGCACGGTGCTCGCCGCGGTCATGACCTTCCTGTTCCTGACCCGCACCACCCACCCGCACACGAGCGCGACGACGCTGATCTGGATCATCAGCCTGCTCGCCGTCGGGCTCGGCACCGCCTACGCGCCGTGGATGGCCGCGTTCACCGAGACCGTCGAGCGGCGCAACCCGGCGCTGACCGCGACGGGCCTGGCGATCTGGGGCTGGATCCTGCGGATCGTCGTCTGCGTCTCCTACTTCGTGCTGCCGTACGTGGTCAGCGCGATGGACACGCTCACCGGCGCGCCGGAGGTGCTGGCCAAGGCCAAGGCCGTGCCGGCCGGCACCCAGCCGCCGCCCGCGCTGCTGCACGAGCTGCAGAAGATCAAGACCGCGGCCGCCGATTCGCCGCACCAGTGGCAGACCTGGTGGTGGGTCTGCCTCGTCGCCGAGGTGCTCTTCCTCGGCCTCATGCTGCCGCTCGCCGGCCGCTGGAGCCCGAAGGCCGCCCGTGCCGACGCCGAGGCGCACGAGCAGGAGATCGCCCGGCTCACCGGCTCCGGCGAATGACCGGCCGGCCACCGGCATCGGCGGCCGGTCCGGCACGCGCCGTACGACGAGACCGGTACGCGCGCCGGCCGGGCCGGACCCGCCGGGACCGGCCGGCGGGGTCCGGGCGAGGGGTCCGGCGGGCGGGAACCGCGCCGCCCGCCCGAGCGTCCAACGACTGATGATCACTGATGCGCAACGTGACCGGGCGGTCGGCGTCCTGCTCGGTGCCGCCTGCGGAGACGCCCTCGGGGTGCCGTACGAGTTCGCCGAGCCGCCGCCGGCCGGCACCGACCCCCAGATGATCGGCGGCGGGCTCGGACCGTACGAACCGGGCGAGTACAGCGACGACACGCAGATGCAGGTCTGTATCGCGGAGGTGGCTGCGCTCGGCGGCGACCTGCGCGACGAGGCCGCGCTGGACGCGGTCGCGGAGCGGTTCCTGCGCTGGTACCGCGAGGGCGCCACCGACATGGGGCTGCAGACGGCCGGGGTGCTGGCGGCGACGGCGCGGGCCGGCGGGCTTTCGGCCGACATGTTCGCCTCCTCCGCCGACCTGCACCGCAAGACCGGCCGCACGGCGGGCAACGGCTCGCTCATGCGGACCGCCGTGGTCGCCCTGCGCCACCTGGACGACCCGGCGGCGATGGCGGACGCCGCCCGCCTGGTCAGCGGCCTCACCCACCACGACGACCTGGCCGGCGACGCCTGCGTGCTGTGGTGCTCCGGCGTCCGGCACGCCGTGCTGGAGGCCACCTACGACGGGGTGCGCGCGGGCCTGGAGCTGATCCCGGCCGAGCGCCGCGACCGCTGGGCCGCCTGGCTGGACGAGGCCGAGGCCGCTCCCCCGGGCCGCTTCAACCCGAACGGCTTCGTCGTCCCGGCGCTGCAGGCCGCCTGGTCGGCGATCACGCACACGGCCACGCTCCCCGAGGGCCTGTACGCGGCGGTGCGGGCCGGCAACGACACCGACACGGTGGCGGCGATCGCCGGTGCGCTTCTGGGCGCGCGGCACGGCGCCTCGGCCGTTCCGGCGACATGGCGGGAGGCGGTGCACGGCTGGCCGGGCATGACCGCCGCGGACCTGATCCGCCTGGCCGAGCGCATCGCCGGACACTGACCGGCGGGTGGCAGCGCCGTCCTGACCCCGGATCGCCCTCGCGGTCGCGGAGAACCGCCGCGGCCGCGCCCGCGGGTGCCGTGTCTCGCCGTCGTGCTCGATCTCGACGACGCCGACCCGTAACTCCTCCACGGCCCGGACCGTCGCGTGGCCGGCACTCCACGGAGAGCGCCCGCATGTCAGCGGCCGGTCACCCCGCCCGCAGGACGGTCACCTCGACGCAGTTGCCTTCGGGGGTGCTCTTCGTGCTCTTCCGCCATGGAGTCTCGTTGTTCATCAGAGGCCTTCCAGGATCGAACCGATGATCTCTACGGACTCGTCGGGAGTGGTGCTGATGACGCTGAGCCGGTCCATGGCCAGGCTGTAGCGGTCCACGTCCTCGCGCTTGTCGAGGTAGAGCGCGCTGCCGAGCTGCTCGACGTAGATGACGTCGGGCAGCTGCGGGTCGGCGAAGCGCAGGATCGTGAACCCGCTGGGCGCGGCGTGCCGGGCGCTGGCGGCGAACGGCGTGACCTGGAGGGTCAGGCCCGGCTGCTTGGCGGCCGTGAGGAGGTACTCCAGTTGCCCGCGCAGCACGTCGGGCCCGCCGACGGGCCGCCGCAGGGCCATCTCGTCGATCACCGCCCACAGCCGCACGTGTCCGTCGCGGAACCGGCGCTGCCGGGTGGCCCGCAGGGCGACCCGCCGCTCGACCTCCTCGGGTGGGAAGTCGCCCAGGGAGATGACGGCCGCGGCGTACTCCTCGGTCTGCAGCAGACCGGGGACGAACTGCGGCTCGAACGTGCGGATGCGGGCCGCCGCCTGCTCCAGCCCGATATAGGACTGGAACCACGCCGGCAGGACGTCCCCGTAGCTGTGCCACCAGCCGGGCTGGTTGGCCCGGCGGGCGAGGGAGAGCAGCTGGTCGCGCTCGTCCTCGCCGGTGATGCCGTACAGCGACAGCAGGATGGCGACGTCGGCCTCCTTGAAGCCGGTACGGCCGAGCTCCATCCGGCTGATCTTCGACTCGGACCCGCCGATGGCCTTGGCGGCCCGGGCCGGGGTGACCTCGGCGCGCTCCCGGAGCCGGCGCAGCTCGGATCCGAGCAGGATCCGCAGCGCCGTCGGGCCGCTCGCTCCCGCGTTCGCCATCCGACCTCCTTCACGGCAGATCCCGAGTCTCGCACGACGCGGCAGCAACGGTCGGATGCAATCCCACCCGATGGTGGGCTTGCATCATCGGCGTCCATGGGTGAATGCTATCCCATGGCCGGATGCAATCTCATCGACAGTGGCCGGGTATGTGATGGCGAGAGACGGGGCGGATCACCTGATCTGTCCTTGTGCACGCCTCTATCGGCGGCCGGATTGTCGCGATCCGGCCGCCGATGGCGGCCCCTCCATGGAAGAATCGACGAGGTTGACGACCGGTGATGAGGGACTTCCCTTGACGCACAGCGACGATCGGCTCGACGACTTCCGGCCGGACATCCCGAGCCCCGCGCGGGTGTACAACTACGTCCTCGGCGGCAAGGATCACTACCCCGCCGACCGCGTCGTCGGCGAGGATCTGATCGCGGCGTT
>JBEHYF010000192.1:0-9240 GCA_048498315.1 Actinomycetota bacterium | reverse complement strand
ATGCCGGAGGCCACCATCGACGCCACCGCCGACCACGGCCACATCGCCGGCGACACCGTCCGGCCGAACTACGAGGACGCCCGCGCGCACATGGCCGCCCTGAAGGAGGCCGGCGTCGACTACGACGACGTCGTGCGGGTGCTCGAGGAGGAGGGCGTCGAGAAGTTCGAGGCATCGTGGAACGAGCTGCTCGAGACCATCCGGCGGGAGCTGGCGGACAAGGCGTCCTGAAGGCGACCGCCAGGGCCGGCACAGCCGGCGGGTCCGGCGGCGCCCGCCGCCGGACCCTCGGACCGATCCAGGAGACAGGGTGACACTGCGAGTGAGCGCCGGTGGCGTGGCCGTCACCGTCCAGGGCGACGCGGTCGAAGAGACGACGCGGGCCATGGAGCGGCTGGCCTATGACGGCGTGCCAGCGGCGCTCATGTCCAAGACCACCAGCCTGTGGGGTTCCGACGCCGCCGCGCGCGCGCCCGGGCGGCTCGGCTGGGTCGACCTGCCGGAGACCGCCCGTCGCCTGCTGCCCGAGCTGGACGAGCTGCGCGACCTGGCAGGTGTGGTCCCGGCCGCCGGGCGCGCCGAGGCGCCCGCGCCGGGCCTGTCCGTATCGCCCTCGCCTGGGTCGCCCTCGTACCTGCCGGCTTCGTCCGCGTTCCCCGCGCCCCGGCCGCCGCGCACGCCGTCTTCTCCCGGGCCGGAGCGGCGGCCGGAGCCGCTGGGGCCCGGGTCCGACGAACCGGAGCCGACGGCGTCATCCCGAGGCGTGCGGGCGCGGCGGGTCGTACTCGCGGGCACGGGCGGGCCGGCGGAGGCCGCGCGGGCGATGACCCGTGCGGCCGGCGTGGAGCCGGTCGTGCTCGACACGCCCGATCCGCTGCGGGTACGGCAGGTGATCGACGAAGGGCTGGACGACACGGTCCTGGTGGTGGCCGACCCGAGCGGCGCCACAATCGAGATCGACGCCCTCCGCCGCGTGTTCGAGCTCGCCTTCCGCTCGGCCGGGCTCGCCCCGGCCGAGCGCGTCATCGTCGTGACCGATCCCGGCTCCCCGCTGGAGGCGGAGGCCGAGGAGGCAGGCCTTCGGATCGTCCTGTCCGATCCGGAGGCGAGCGGCGGCTTCGCCGCGCTGACCGCCGCGGCGCTGGTGCCGGCCGCGCTGTGGGGGGTCGACGTGGCGGCGCTGTTGGACGCCGCGGCCGGGCTGCGGGACGCGCTGCGCCTGCCGTACGACAACCCGGGGCTGGCCCTCGGCGCGGCGCTGGGCGGAGCGACCGGCCGCGACCGGCTCGTGCTGGCCGGCGCCACGCCCGGCCCGCCGCCGCTCGGCGGCTGGATCGAGCATCTGCTGGCGGTCGCGCTCGGCAAGAACTCCCGGGGCGTGCTGCCGCTCGGGCCGAAGGCCGCCGGCGCCCCCGCCGCGGACGCGCTGCGCGTGGTGCTCGGCGAGGCCGGCGACGAGGCCGACGTGGCCGTGTCGGGGCCGCCGGGCGCGGGCTTCCCGCTGTGGCAGTTCGCCGCGGCGCTGGCCGCCCGGCTGACCGGCGTCGACCCGTTCGACGACCCGGGCGTCCGGGAGGCGCAGGCCGACGTCGCGGCGCTGATGCGCGGCACCGACGGCGGCGCACCACCGACGCTGGTCCACGCCGAGCCGTTGCTGGTGGACGACGCCGTCGAGGTGCACGGCGACGCCCGGCTGCTGCGAGGTGCCCGGGATCTGCCGGGGGTGATCGACGCGCTGGCCGGCGCTGTACCCGACCGCGGCTACCTGGCGATCACCGCCTACCTCGACCCCGTCGGCGACGCCGCCGTGGCGGCGATGCGGACGGTCCTGGCGCGGCGCGCCGCCGCACCGGTCACGTTCGGCTGGGGGCCGGCGGCTCGGCACGGCATCGGGCAGTACCACCGCTACGGGCCGCCGTCCGGGGTGTTCGTGCAGATCACCGGCGCAGCCGCCGACATCCCGGTGCCCGGCAGGCCGTACGGCCTGTGCGCCCTGCAGCTCGCCCAGGCGTTCGCCGACCTGCGCGCGCTGCGCGCCCGGGGCCGTCCGGCCGTGCGCCTGCACCTGCGGCACCGCGCGGCGGGTCTGGCCCGGCTGGCGGACGCGCTCGGCGGGTGAGGGAGGCGGCGATGCGGACGGCGAAGACGGGAACGGCCGGTGGGATCGATCGGCTTTTGCCGACCTTTACCGTCTGTTCAGCCCTAGCCTGCGATATGTCCTGGAACGATCGAAGTACAACGACGGTCCAATTGATCGGTCTCGGTGCGGAGAAGAACATGCGAAAGGCCACGCCCCGGCTCCGGCCGGGCGCCGGCGAAGCATCACGTGCGGCGTCCGCAGGCCGGCCGGCCTCCTGTCGCCGGGGGCGTGCACGTGCCGTGCGACGGCCGGACGCAGGAGCCCGCGGAGGGCGGGCCATCGCTCAGGAAGGACGGGGATGTCGGCCATGAGACGGCCGGTCTGGACGAACGGGGCGCGTCCGCGCGCCGCCGTTGGGAACCATGACGCAGACCTGATCGGAGACACGCGATGAAGAGGGCGGAAGGACCGCTCAACCCGCTGCGCGACCCGCGGGACAAGCGCCTGCCGCGGGTGGCCGGCCCGTGTGTGCTCGTCCTGTTCGGAGTCACCGGCGACCTGTCCCGTAAGAAGCTGCTGCCGGCCATCTACGACCTGGCCAACCGCGGGCTGTTGCCGCCGGGCTTCGCGCTGGTCGGTTTCGCCCGGCGTGACTGGGAGCACCAGGACTTCCGGCAGCTCGCGCACGACGCGGTGAAGGAGCACGCCCGCACGCCGTTCCGCGAGGACGTGTGGAACCAGCTCGCCGAGGGCATCCACTTCGTGCCCGGCACGTTTGACGACCCCGGCGCGTTCGAGGCGCTGGCCATGGCGGTCAAGGAGCTGGACCAAAAGCGCGGCACGGGCGGCAACTACGCGTTCTATCTGTCGATCCCGCCGAAGTTCTTCCAGGAGGTCGTCAAGCAGCTCCAGGCCAGCGGCCTGTCGAAGCCGTCGGAGGGCTCCTGGCGGCGGGTCGTCGTTGAGAAGCCGTTCGGGCACGACCTGGCCAGCGCCAAGGAGCTGAACGCGATCCTGCACGAGGTCTTCCCCGAGGAGTCGATCTTCCGGATCGACCATTACCTCGGCAAGGAGACCGTGCAGAACATCCTGGCCCTGCGGTTCGCCAACAACCTGTTCGAGCCGATCTGGAACCGCTCCTATGTCGACCACGTGCAGATCACGATGGCCGAAGACATCGGCATCGGCGGCCGCGCCGGCTACTTCGACGGCGTCGGCGCCGCGCGCGACGTGATCCAGAACCACCTGCTCCAGCTCCTCGCGCTGACCGCGATGGAGGAGCCGGTCTCCTTCGCGGCCGAGTCCGTGCGCGCGGAGAAGGCCAAGGTGCTGTCGGCGGTCCGCCTCCCGGACGACCTCGGCGCCTACACGGTGCAAGGCCAGTACACGGCCGGCTGGCAGGGCGGCACCGAGGTACGCGGCTACCTGGAGGAAGAGGGCATCCCCTCCGACTCCCGCACCGACACCTACGCCGCCGTCCGACTCGACGTCGACACCCGCCGCTGGGCCGGGGTCCCGTTCTACCTGCGCACCGGTAAGCGGCTCTGCCGCCGGGTCACCGAGGTCGCGCTGGTCTTCCAGCGCGCACCGCACCTGCCGTTCGCCGCCACCGACACCGAGGAGCTCGGCGAGAATGCGCTCGTCATCCGGGTGCAGCCGGATGAGGGCGTGACCATGCGGTTCGGCTCGAAGGTGCCCGGCACCTCGATGGAGGTCCGCGACGTCAACATGGACTTCGACTACGGCGAGTCCTTCACCGAGTCCTCCCCCGAGGCGTACGAGCGACTGCTGCTCGACGTGCTGATCGGCGACCCGCCGCTGTTCCCGCGGCAGGAGGAGGTCGAGCTGTCCTGGAAGATCCTCGACCCGATCGAGGAGTACTGGGACATGTACGGCAAGCCGCAGCCGTACGTGTCGGGCGGCTGGGGCCCCAAGGCCGCGGACGAGATGATGGCGCGCGATGGCCGGACCTGGAGGCGACTGTAGATGAACGTCGATCTCACCAACACCACCACCCGCAAGGTGCAGGAGGCGCTCAGCGCGGCCCGGCACCGCATGGGCGGCCCGGCGACCGGGAAGGTGCTGACCCTCGTCATCGTCACCGACGAGGCCGCCCAGTACGACGCGGTCCGCGCGTCGACCGAGGCGGCGCGCGAGCACCCGTGCCGGGTCCTCGTCGTGATCGCCCGCAGCGGGCAGGAGGAGGCACGGCTCGACGCCGAGGTACGCGTCGGCGAGACCGGCCCCGGCGAGACGGTGGTGCTGCGCCTGTACGGGGAGCTCGTCGACCATGCCGACTCGGTGATCGCGCCCCTGTTGGTGCCCGACACGCCGGTCGTCACGTGGTGGCCGGGCCTGGTGCCACGCCGTCCGGCCGGCGAGGCCCTGGGCGCGCTGGCGCAGCGGCGGGTCACCGACGCCCGCAGCGGCAGCGATCCGCTGGGCACTCTCCGGCGGCTCGCCGAAACGTACGAACCGGGCGACACCGACTTCGCCTGGACGCGCATCACCTCGTGGCGCACACTCCTGGCCGCCACCCTCGACCAGTCCCACCCGGAGATCATCGCGGCCACGGTCGAGGCCGAGCCGCGCAACCCGAGCGCGGCGCTGCTGGCCGCGTGGCTGTCGGTGCGCCTCGGCGTTCCGTGCGACCTGAACGAGTCCCACGGGCCGGGCATCACCGCGGTACGCCTGCACACCGGCGAGGGCGAAATCGCGATCACGCGCCCGGACGGCCGGGTCGCGACACTGTCGCAGCCGGGCCAGCCGGACCGCCAGGTGGCCCTGCACCGCCGTTCGGTCGCCGAGCTGCTCGCCGAAGAGCTGCGCCGGATCGACCCGGACGAGGTCTACCGGGAGACCGTCCTGCGGTTCGCCAAGGGACTCGACACGGCGACCCGGCCGCCCGGGCACGAGACCGGCGCGCCGGACGGGACGCCCGGTGCCGCGGAGCAGTCGTGACCGCGCCGGTCGTCCTCGTCCATCCCGACCAGGAGCTGCTCGCCAAGGCGGTGGCGGCACGGCTGGTCACCCGCATGGTCGACGTGCAGGCCGCGCGCGGCGGGGCGCACCTCGTGCTCACCGGCGGCGGCGTCGGTACGGCGGTGCTGGAGGAGATCGCGACGACCCCGGCCCGCGACGCCGTCGACTGGAGCCGGCTGGACATCTGGTGGGGCGACGAGCGGTACCTGCCGGCCGGTCACGACGAGCGCAACGAGACCGGTGCCCGTGCCGCCCTGCTCGACCACGTGGACGTCGACCCGAAGCGGGTGCACGCGATGCCGTCCGCCGACAGCGGCATGAGCCCGGAAGACGCCGCCGAGGCGTACGCGGCCGAGCTGCGCGCAGCGACGCACCCGGAGGACCACGGGCCCGTGCCGTCTTTCGACGTGCTGATGCTCGGCCTCGGGCCGGATGCGCACGTCGCATCCCTGTTCCCGGGAATGCCCGCGCTGTACGACGACCGCCCGGTCGTGGCCGTGCGCGGCGCGCCCAAGCCGCCGCCCACGCGGCTGACCCTCACCCTGCCGGCCATCCGGTCGGCGCGGGAGATCTGGGTCGTCGCGGCGGGCGAGTCCAAGGCCGGTGCGGTCCGGCTGGCGCTGTCCGACGCCGGACCCGTTCAGGTGCCCGGCGCCGGGGCGCGCGGCCGGCAGCGCACACTTTTCCTCCTCGACCGCGCCGCGGCGAGCCGGCTGCCCCTCGGCATCGGCGGCATGGGATCCCAGTGAGCCGGTCCGCCCCCAGGCCCGCCCCCGCCGGAGACCGTACGACGGCACGCCGCGAAGCCTGACAGGCCGGGCGGCCGGGAGCACGCCGGGCGGCAGATGCCGGGAACGACCGGGGCACCGTCTTCCTGGCGACAGCGGAGCCGGACGCCGGGATCGCCCGGACGCCGATCGTCCCGGTGCGGCCGGTCCCCGCCCACGGGGACCGGCCGCGACCTGGTCAGGACGGGTCCGGGTCCAGGAGCTCGAAGCGCGCGGCCACGGCCTCGAACACCGCGTCGTCCTCCTCGGGCACGGACGTGCCGCAGGCCAGGACGAACCGTACGCCGTCACGGATGGCGAAGTACTCCCGGACCGCCCAGACCCGCCCGGCGTCGTGGTGCGCGCAGTCCAGGCGGGCGCCGTCCCGGCCCGCGACCCGCGCTTCGGCGATGCGGAAGTCGCCGAACCCGACGCTCTCCAGCCGGTCGCGCACCTGCTCGGCGACGGCGACGGGCGTCAGCGCCAGGCGCAGGAAGCCCCGGTGGACGACGAGGTGGTGCCGACGGTCGAGGGGGTCGCCGAACCGGGCCGTCTCGGTCGGGCTGTTCTTCAGGTTCGGCGGCCGTTCCTCCCATCCCTCCGGGACCTGCACGGCGTATCCGAAGTCGGGTTTCTCGATGCGCTGCCACTGCATCGCGCGCTCCTCGGCGTCGCTGCGTTGAAGGTGCCTGAGGGCGGCGGTGTAGGACTCCCCGGTGCGGCGGGCGCGCTCGCGGACACGGCGTTTGAAGTGCTTGTTCGCTGTCATCAGGCCCCTCGACACCACGGCACTCATCCCCCGGCGAGGAGCCCGTGGCAGGCGGATGACCAGTGATCCGGGGACACGAATCCCCTTTGCCTCCGCCGGGCGGCCCTGCCGGGGAGGACCGAGGGAGGTTGGGCGGTGGATCGACGCCGCGGTCAGCATAGCGCCCCGCAGACCCGGTCCCAAGCGCGGTCACGGGCCCACCGTTCCGGACGCCGGTCATGGCGCCACGTCCCGGGCATGGTCGGCCCGGGAGTGCGCGGGCGCCGTCAGCCGGCCTCCGCGCGGCGCAGCAGGGTGATCATCCGCCATGCCTCGGGGGCGTCGAGCGGGACGCCCGGGTCGAAGTCGCCGTACTGTGCCACGACCGCCAGGCCGCCGGCCAGGCGGATCGCCGCCGCCAGCTCGGTCGCGGTCCAGAAACGGTACGGGACCACGTCCTGGAGCACCTCGCCGTTCTCGATCGCGATGGTGACGTGCTCCTCGACCACCTGGGTGATGGGATCCAGCCGGTCCGACGGCTCGCCCCACGTCACGCGGGCGCGCACGCCGTCCTTGTCCACCGTCCAGGTCGACGAGGCACGGGGGGTGTCGCCGAGCCGGTCGGCCGGATGGTTCATCTCGATCACCGCGAGCCCTCCGTCGGCCAGGTGCGCCGCCACGCACCGCAGGTACGCGACGAACGCGTCCAGCGTCATCAGGTGCGCCGTCGAGTCGAGCATGGTGATGACCAGGTCGAACCGCCGGTCCAGCGTGAACCGGGTCATGTCTGCCTGGACGACCTCCAGTGGCAGGCCTTCGGCGCGCTCCCGGGCATACGCGCACATCGCCGGGTTCAGGTCGAGGGCGGTGGCCGGGATCCGGCGGCGGGCGAACTCGCGGGCGTGCTCGGCCGGTCCCGCCGCCAGTTCGAGCACGACGCGGGGGCCGCACGCCCACCGCGCCAGCGCGTCGACCTCCGCTGCCACGTCACGGAACGAGCAGGCCAGCTCGTACGCCCAGGGGTGGTCGTAGATCACGGGCCAATCGTTCCAGGACCACGCGCCCTTCGGGAACGCGGTCCGGTGACGTCGCGGCACGGCGTGACCACGGTGAGGACGCACCGGGCGGCCGCCGCGGCGGGGCGGCCCCGGCGGGCGGAATCCACGGAACGGAAAGCGCTGTCCGCCACGCCGACGGCCGGCGACAGGCACCGAACAACGCTGGACGCGACCCCGGACAAGCCCAGGCAGAGACGCGGGTCGGCGCGCCGGGGACGGGCGACGGGTGCTGGGACGGGAATCGCCGACGTGGTGTGCCGGGAAGCGGACTGGGAACGCGCTGAAGCGAACGCCGGCACCTGCCCCGCGCCGGTCGCGCCGCTCGGTACGGTGCTGTTCGTGACCGAAGAGCCGCGCCTGCCTGCCCCACGCCCGTACGAGCTCACCGACGAGCAGCGCGAGATCTACGACGCGATCGTCGGCGGGCCGCGTTCGGGCGCCGCCGCCCCGCTCACCGACGGCGAGGGACGTCTGCTCGGCCCGTTCAACGCGATGCTGTACAGCCCCGCCGTCGGCGGGCCGCTGCAGGAGCTCGGCGCGGCGCTGCGGTTCCGTACGGGCTTCACCGAGCGCGAGCGGGAGATCGCCACGCTGGTCGTCGCGGTGCATCTGCGGTCCGACTTCGAGCGGTACGCACACGAACGGCTCGGCCGTCAGGCAGGGCTCACCGAGGCGGAGCTGGCCGCGCTGCTCGACGGCGGCGATCCGATCCTGGCCGACGCGCGTGAGCGCATCGTCCACGAGGTGGCGCGGGCGCTGGTCGCCGACGGCGACCTGAGCGCGCCGCTGTTCGCCGAGGCGGCCGCGACGCTCGGCCGGCGTGCCCTGGTCGAGCTGGTCACTCTCGTCGGCTACTACACGGCCTTGGCCCTGCAGATGCGGGTCTTCCGCGTCATGCCGCCCACGGACGGCCACCGGCTCTGAGCCGGCGCACGGCGGCCGGCGGAACACGGCGGGCGAAAGGGAGCGAGAGGGAAATCGCCGATCTTCTACACTGAGGCGATGCGAACGCTCACGACCGCGCGGCTCACCCTGCCGCCGTGGGATGCGAGTTTCGAAGACGACCTGTGCCGGCTGAGCGCAGACCCGCGGATAACGCGCTACCTCGGCGACGGCATGCCATGGTCCCGCGAACGGCCGATCGCCCGGCACCGCGAGTTGCTGGAGCACTGGCGGGAGCACGGCTTCGGCTGGCGCGGGATCCTCCTCACCGGTGCGGACGACCGCATCGCCGGCGTCGCCGCTCTCAACCGCCTTCCCGAGCCTCTGCGGGACGTCGACGAGCCCGCCATCGAGATCGGCTGGTGGGTGCACCCGCGGCTCTGGGGGCAGGGCATCGCGACCGAGGCCGCTACCGCACTCCGCGACGAGGCTTTCGCCGACCACGGTGCCGCCCGGCTCGTCGCCCGCTACCAGCCCGCGAACGAGGCGTCCGGCCGCGTCATGCGGAGGATCGGCATGCGCCATCACGACGACTTCATCGGACCCTACGGCAAGGCGGTCCGCGTGTACGTCCTCGAACGCGCCGGCTGGTCCCCCACGACGGCCGCGGGCTGACCCCCCGCCGTCCACCCGGCGGCTCGTAGCCGACGATCGGAGCCGACG
>JBEHYF010000191.1:0-9261 GCA_048498315.1 Actinomycetota bacterium | reverse complement strand
CCTTTGGCCATGGGAGCCACGGTGGGAGCCACCGGGGTCAGGACCCGAACAGGGCCCGGCTCATCGACGTCGCCGCCGCCCGCTTGTCGCCCTCCAGCAGGTGCCCGTACACGTCCTTCGTGATCGTGATGCTCGCGTGGCCCAAGATCTCCGACACCACGTGCAGCGGCGTTCCCTGGGCGAGCATCAGCGACGCCCCGGAGTGCCGCAACTCGTGCGGGTGCCAATGGCCAAGGTCGGCTTTCCGGCACAGCTTCGAGAAGGTGTGCGAGAAGTTGTCCGGATCCATCGGCGTGCCGACCTCGCTGGTGAAGATCAGCCCGTGTTCCTGCCACAAGGGACCGGCCGCGATCTTCGCCTTTGCCTGCCGAGCGTGATGTGCCTGAAGCGCCGTCACGAGTTCCGGCGTCAGCACGAGCGTCCGGCGTGATTTCGGCGTCTTGAGTTCGGAGACGACGAGCCGCGTTCGCCGCTTGCTGCTCGTATCGCGGTTCTTGATGCGCTTCACGCCGTGGGTAATCCGCAGCGTGCCGGCGTCCCAGTCCAGCGCCGACCAGTGCAGGCCGAGCACTTCACCGCGCCGCATTCCGTACGCCAGCGCGAGCATAATGGCGACATCGAAGCGATGGCCGGCCACCGTGTCGAGGAGCTGCCGGGCCTGCTCGATGGTGAGCGTGCGCCCTTCCTTGGCGCGGATCCGCGGCGCTGCCGAAAGCGCGGCCACGTTGCGCGCCACGATCCCCTCACGCTGCGCCTGACCGAGCGCCTTCCGGAGTACCGTCCGCATGATCCGGATGCTGTTCGCGCTGTAGTCGGCCTCTCGCTTCTGTTTCCAGAGCTTGTCGAGGTCGACCACGGTCAGCTTGGTCAGCCGCTTGCGGCCGAGCGCCGGAACGAGGTGGAGTCGGACCGTGTCGTTGTAGTCGTCTTCCGTCGACTCGGAGACGGTGCCGGGAAGGTTCACCGTGAGCCACCGTTCGAGGAAGGCTTTGACCGTCAGCCGGTCATCCGGGACGGTACCCATGTCGACCTGCTCACGAAGCTTCCGGAGCTTGGCCACCGCCTCGGCGCGAGTACGGCCGGAGACCTTCTTCCGGATGCGGTTGCCGTTCGCGTCCCAGCCGAGGGAGATCGCGCCCCGCCAGCGGTCGCCGTCCTTGTAGACGGAGTCCTCACCGTTCCCGCGCTTGCTCACGCCGCTTCTCCTTGTTCTTCTAGCTGGGCGACGAACTCGGCCAGCGCAGTCGCGGGAATCCTCCGCAGGCCGCCGATCTTGACCGAGCGAAGCGCCCCCGAGCGCATCAGCTCATAGACCTTGGTCCGCCCGACTCCCAGCGCATCGGCGGCATCCTCGGGACGCACGAGCAACACCGGAAGACGGCTCATCCCGGCATCGGTCATCACGCAGCCTCCTCAGTTGCCGAAAGATCGAGCGTGGTCTTGGCGTGGTCGAGTTGGCGTTGCATCTCCAGCCGTTCGGCGATGGAGGAGAGCAACCGTTGTTCGACCGGTCTGACGTCCGGGTCGCCGGGTGGTGCGAGTTGCCAGGCGTACCGGCCGGGCGCAGCAGGGTGGCCGGTTGCCGAAATGCCGGCCTCGGCCAGCCGGGCGAGGACCCAGTTTTTGCGGTCGGCTTTGTGGTCGGTGAGGGTCTTGCCGGACCACTTGCGGGAGACCAGGACGCGGCGTCCGGCGTAGCCGAGGTATTCGCGGCGGTGTGCTTTGGCCTTGCAGTAGCCGGGCGTCAGACCGGGGCGGGGGTTCTTGGGTTGGATGCCGTAGCGGAGCCAGTTCGCGCAGGTGGGTGAGCACGGTTCGTACCGCAGGGCTTCCAGCAGTCGGTCAGCGTGGTCGGCCTGGGCGGGCGTCTCGGTCTGGTGGCATTGGGCGATGTCCTTGACGAGGTATTTGGTCAGGTAGCCGATGCACCGGTCGGCGTCGGGGGAGCCGGCCATGACGCCTTGTGCGTCGATCTGCCGCCCGAACCGGCCGACGTGCAGTGGTTCGGCGTCGTCCTCATCCAGCGTCTTGAGCGCGTCTTCCCACGTGGTGAGGGGCTGGTGGGTATCCGGGTCGAGGTAGGCCCGTTCGCGTGCGTCCCAGTACGGCAGGCGCTCCCCCGCGTAGACGACCCGATCGGTGGGTGGCCACCACACTTGGGTGTAGGTCGCGGCGACGACCTGACGCAGCTCGGCGCGCGATATCGTCCCGCGGATCGCCATGTGCAGGTGGGGCGCGAGGCGACGTTGCGGTTCCACGGTGGCGAAGTATTGGACGTCGTAGCCGACGAACCGGCGCAGGTTCTGCACGAACCGATCCACCAGTTTGGAGAAGTGCAGCGCGTCGCGCGCCGCGCGGGCGTAGTCGTAGGTGGCCGGATCAACGGGGGTCCCGTCGTTCTTGACGCGTCCGTAGGAGTCGAGGGTGAGCGTGAGGAACAGGGACGGGCGGAAGGTCTTGCCGTCTGGGGCGGTGTAGACCTTGCCGACCGTCCGTGCCGCGACGGGCCGCCGGGGCAGGTCTGGCACGTCCTGACGCCGTTTCGTCGACCGCTTGGGACGTTCAGGTTTGTCGGCGGGGAGGCGGCCGACGACCCCGGTTCGGGTGAGTTCGGCGTTGATCTCGGTCAGCAGCTCCCGCCACTCGGAGGCGTCTTCACCGGCTGCCTCGGCGCGTTCGGCCCAGGCTTGGACTTCGGCGCGTCTTTCCATCCAGAAGCGTTGTTCGGCGTCCGGGTCGGCCCGCTCGATCACCGGCTCTTGGTCGAGGTGCCAGCCCTCCCGGCACTGGGTCGCCCGAAGCTTCCGCTTGCGTTCGGCGCACGGCGGGCACACGGAGGCGAGGGTGTGGCCACACGGCATGTTCACGATCTGGGTTTCGCCCGTGGCCAGGTCGGTGCGGCGCATGGCTACGGGGCGGATGCAGACGCCGTGTTCGACGGCGACGGCCTTGACGACGTCGCGGGCGAGCGGCGGCCGGACCTTGCGCGGAGCCGCCGGCGTGGCGGTGGTCTGGTCTGTGCTCATGCGGCCTCCGACAGGTAGCCAGCCATTGCCGCGATGTCGTGATCGGAGACGAACGCCGCCCGCACGCGGATCGGGTCGGGGGCGTCTTCCAGCCGCACGTAGCCGACCCCGGCGCCCACGGCGGGTATCGGTGAGATCTGGTCGGCCAGCGCCCCGCGTTCGTACGCGCCGTCGCCAAGGACCATGTCGACCTGTTCGGCTTCGTCCAGGCGCAGCGCGATCCTGGTGGGGAACAGGTTCCGGATGTTGATGACGTCCTTGCGGGGGTCCTGCAAGGCTCCGACGACGCAGATGCCCACGGACCGGCCTTGAGAGGTCAAGGTGGCCAGCGCCGCGTCAGCGCGCTTCCTCAGGTCCCGGTCAGGGCAGTAGGCGGTCAGGAACGCCAGCTCATCGACCATCACGACGATGAACGGGTCCGCCACGGTCGCGGCGAAGGTGCGGGTGATGCCGCCGAAGCGGGCCGCGCGCTTGTGCATCTCCGCCACCGCCGCCTCCAACAGGGTGACCATGCCGCCGGTCGCGTCGTCGCTGTAGCGGTTGAAGATGCTGCGTCCGAAGGCCAGTTCCATGCGTTTGGGGTCGAGGCCCCACACCTGGACCAGGCCCACGCGTATCGCGGGGAGCAGCGCGCGGACCAGGCCCCACAGGATTGAGCCCTTCCCCGCACCGGTCGCGCCTGCGACCAGTACATGGGTTCCGAGGAGCCGTAGCCGCCACGGCGAGGCGTCCTCACGCTTGCCGATCGGCAGGGCCGCCAGGTCGACTGCGCGGGCGTCTCCTGCGATGGGGAGGGCGGGCAGTGGTTGCGCGAGCGCGTCGCGGCGCACGAACTCCAGCCAGACGTGACCGGGTCGGTTGGCGGTGCGGATGCGGCACAGTGCGGCCCCGAACCCGTGCGCCAGGTTCTCGGCATGGTCTCGCCAGATTCCTGGAGCCTGGCCGGACAGCATCTTCACCAGCACCCGGTCAGTGGTGGCGTCCACCCGGACGCGTTTGATGGCGGGGAGGTATTCGCGGGCGTTGCGGTAGAACGCCAGCCCGGACATGACCATGACCGGTTGCCAGTGCCGCCGGTAGACGAAGACGTGCCGCCAGCGGGCACGGGCAGGGCGGGCGATCAGGCGCAGGAAAGACGGCCAGGCGTAGGCGGCCCAGCAGCCCAACGACGCGCAGGTGAGCGTAGCCAGCACGGCGAGGAGCTGCCACCCGAACGCGTAGGTCAGCCAGCCGAGGGCGGCGGCGACGAGGGTGGCGATGGGGTGGCGGACGAGGAAGACGACCAGGCGCACCAGCGCCCGGATGAGGTTGACGGCCAGGACGAGGGCCGGGGGCATGTGCCAGACGGGCGGAGCCCACTTCGGCGATTCGAACGGGTCGGCCGTCGCCGGGACCATGACGTTGTCTGACGGAGTGTTCTTGCGGAACTCCCAGCCCATCACCGACCACCCCCGACCACGCGGCGGGTGCGGCGGGAGAGGCGTTCGGCGAGGCGTTTGGGGAACAGCACCGTCTGACCGATGCAGGGCGGGCACTTGTCCCGGTGGGCGTTGTTGGTGGGGAGCCGGTTGCGGCACACGGCACAGCGCGGGCGCTTGGATCGGGTAGACATGAGGCGATCTCCTTCGGATGAAGGTGTGAGGGTGATCGATGGGGCGGCCGGAAGGGTGAGAGCTTCCGGCCGCCCCGCTTGGCCTCAGGCGGCCGAGGCAGACGCGTCGGGGCTGTTGTGGTGTTCGGCGTGGAGGCGTTCGACCTCGGCCAGCAGCGCCGTCGCCTGTTCGGCCAGGTCGCGGATGAGGGCGACGTCCTGGGTGGTGGGCGTGACGTTCGCGCGGGGGCCGATGTAGACGCCGACGTCGCCGTGGTCGATGGACAAGAACGGCCGCCGGCTTCTCTCGCCGGGCACGAGCTGGATGGAGGCAGTGTCGTCCAGGTAGAACGCGGTGTGAACCCGCATCGGCTCTCCGGGCTTCGCGGTCAGTGTGGTGTAGGTGTAGCCGTGTTCGGTCACGTCGTCCTCCTGCTGTGTCCGTTGCGGTAGCGGCGTTCGACTTCGGCCGCGTAGTCGGCCGCCTGCTTGGCCAGGCCACGAGCGAACGCCACGTGATCGGGCAGCAGCCGCTCAGGGAGGGTGAGCGAGACCAGCACGTGACCGGCGTGGATCGTGAAGATCGGGTTGCGTCCGGGATAGACGCGGAACTCCGCACCGGACTGGGTCTTGATCGGCAGCGAAAGCGCCGTGGGCCGCCCGGTCATCAGGCCGCCGCCTTACCGGCCGGGGCAGCCGCAGCCGCCTTGCCGCCCTTCGGGGCGAGGATCGCGGTGGCTCGGAGTGAGAAGGCCATGCGGCCCTTGTCGGTGACGTACGGGGTGACGGTCAGGTTCTCAAACTCGACCGGCTCGAACGGGGCACCGGTCGGGGCGACCGGCTGCACGTCGGCGAGGATCTTGACCGCGACCTCGCGCGACCGGCCGTCCAGTTCCGGGTCCATGTCCATCACCCGGCAGGTGAAGACCCGCTGTCCGGTGACCTTGTCCTTCGCGGGCGAGCGTCGGCCCGACCGCTCGTCGTAGTCCTGGGCCTCGGTGATCGAGGCGGGCACCAGGTTGCAGCCGTTGGGGAAGACGTCGGCCATGGTGACCTTGAATCGAGTACCGCCTTTGAGTGCCATGCAGTGATCTCCTCTGTGTCGACCCCCCTAGACAGATCAGTGCCGTCGCCTCCAACGACGGGTGTCTAGGGGGCTATTCGCCATCCAAGGTACGGCGGATCCGGCGAACTGTCTAGGGGGGTTGACGACTCCGGGGTGTCGGCGCGTTAGAACAGGCAGTAGGCGGCGGTGGCGTCGTCGCTTGCCTTGCCGCGTGGCCAGCGCTCACCGTGCGGGTCGCTGTCTTCGGCGGCGCGGACGCGGCGGATCAGCTCGGCCGGCCCTTCGGCGGCCAGGAGCTTGAGCACGTCGGCCCAGTCCATCAGGTGGAAGCGGTCGGCCAGGCGACTCGCGCCATCGCTGAACAGCCCGACCGCCCGCACCCGGTCGAGCCGAATCGATCCGGTGAGGGCATGGGCGGCGGCGGCCGGGTCGGTGCTGGCGACCCAGAATCCACCGTCGGTGTTGCGGTAGGAACCGAGCATTCGCGCGTAGGCACGGCGTGCCTCGGTGTGTTCGGCGCTACCGGTAGGCAGGGCGTCCATCTGCGCGCGCAGGCTACGGCTGGTCCGGGCAAGGCGGTCATCGGTCACGACGACCGGATCCCTGTCGAGCACATCGAGCACCAGGACCGAATCGGCCAGCACCAGGTATTCCAGATCTGCGCCGCTCCGCCGTACGGCGACTACCGTCGCTGACGGGGTATCGGGATGGCTGAGATCGCAGACGCCATCGTGCATGTCCCTCACCTGCTCGATCCCGGACGCGAGCGCATCGGCCAAGGGCCTGCGGGGGACCGCACCGGCTTCGGTGAGGAACTGGGCACCGAGTTGGCGGGCGTACCAGGCCACCCCGTGCGAGCATCCGGATTCGGTTCCTGGGGGAGTGCCCGCCCCGTCCAGCAGCACGACCACGTCATGCGAGGCGGCGGCGAAGTCCTCGTTCGGGCGCTCAGGTGAGCCGGGATCCGAGGCGAGCCAGACCCGCATCTACAGGTCCTCGTGCTCATACAGCGGCGTCAGCAACTCCACGCTCGCCGGCTCATGGGTATCCGGGTCGTAGTCCACACCGACGACCACGGAGAACGGCCGATCACCGACCTTCCCCCACAGGGTGGCGATCTCGGTGGTGAGCAGATGGACCACACCGAGCGAGCCGGGCGGGTGGACGCCGGCGATCGTCAGCACTGTGCCCTTGCCGTCCGGGCGGGGAAGCCGTCCGAGGTAGCCGATGTCATGCGGCCGGGCCGGATCAGCGTCCGAACCCGACCGCAGCGTCTTGCCAGCGCGGGAGTCATGCAGCGTCCAGGTGCCCTCCGGAGAGCGCCGCCACGACAAGACCGGATCCTTCTCATAGGTCTCGCGGACGGCCTCGGACATCCGAGGGCCGCAGATGACCAGCAGGCCAGGCCGGTTCAGGTCGATCTCACCGTTCACACCGACGTGTTCCGAGCCGACGTCCAGGCCGAAGCTCCGGGCGAGATCTTCCAGCCGCTTGCCGGCGGTCAGGTCATCCAAGGTCACATGAGCACGGTCACTCTTGGGGTCCGGGCGCAGCGGCGTGACGACCGTAACCGCTCCGGTACCCAGGAACGCACCTTCCGGCGCCGGGCCGGTATGGCGGATCTGGTGAATGCGCCCGCGGCTGAGACCGGCCTGCTTGGCGATCTGGGCGTACGACAGGCCCTGGCTGTGCAGATCCTGGATGACCCGCCGCCGCAACCGCGCCAGCTCGGTCACCTCCTGCTGCGCGGACGCGAGGCGTTCGGTGGCGAGGCGGAGCAGCACGAACGGATCCTTGGTGGCCGCAATGCGGTCGACCTCATCCGACATCGTGCCCTCCTCGATCCACTGGACCGAGTCTAGGGGGATAGACAAAACGGGCACAGAAGAAGGGCCGATCAGACTCGTCCGGAGCCGAGGGACGCCCCGCGGACTCACACCCGATCGACCCCGTCGACCAGCGCCCAAACCGTGCAGTACGAACGCTCGTGGTGGTGGCCCCAGTCCTTGACCATCATCGCCATCAGCAGCAGCCCACGGCCGCCCTCGGCGCAGTCGTCGGCCACGTGCGCGACCGGAACGGTGCTGCTGCCCTGGTCGGTCACCGACAGGCGAACCGCCGTGTCGAAGACGGTGACGGTTACCCAGAGCATCCCTCCGGGCTGACCGCTACGCGTGTGCTTGATCGCGTTCGTGGCCAGTTCGCTGACGACCAGTTCGGCACGCCTGACGATCTCGGAGGGGAGATCGTGCAGGTAGGCGGTCACGAAACGGCGGGCTTCGGTGACCGATGCGGGTAGGCCGGGCAGACAGCGGGTCCAGGGTGGCCTCACGGCGCACCTCCCTGTCTAGGGGGCTATGCACTGGACACCGAGAGTATTCCTGCCTATGCCTGAGCCTCAAGGAATCATAGGCATTATGCCTCTACCTTTTGGCGGTCCACTCGTCGTAATCTCGGGCGATCCGTGACACAAGCTCCCGCATCTCATCCCCGACAAGCGCCACCTCGCGGAAGGCCGCGAACGTCCGCCGGTAGACCGCGATCTCTTGCTCGTCGCTCAGCAGCAGCTCGCTCGTAAACGTCTCCACGGCGACGGTCGACTCGTCATAGATCACGAAGCCGTGCAGGGGGAACGTCGGCACGTTCGCCGACCACGGCAAGAGGGCCACCGAAACGCTCTCCAGCGTCGAGACATCCACGATCTTCGCCAACTGCGCACGCATCACGTCTAGTGAACCTGGCCAGGTCCGTAGCGCACCCTCTGTCAGCACGAATGAGAACCGCCGGCCCCGCTCGTACAGCACCCCTTGACGGTCGATCCGCGTAGCCACCGCACGGCCAAGATCACACTCATCCTCGTACTGAGATGCCTCGAATACCCGCCGCGCGTACTCGGCTGTCTGCAGCAGGCTCGGAACCATCGCGCATTGGAATGAGTCGAGCGTCGCCGCGTTCCGTTCCCGATAGCTGATTGCCTGCTGTCGCGCCAACGCGCCATTGCCTGATTGGCGAACGTCTGCGATCTGAGCATGAACCCGCTGGAGCAATGCGAACAGTTCAGCCCGCTCGGCTTGATCTATGCCGAGAGCTCCGGCCAGCCGATCGACCACTTCGGTACTCGGCAACATGCGACCGGTTTCGATCTTCGACACCGTCGGC
The DNA here is from genome assembly GCA_048498315.1 of Actinomycetota bacterium. Taxonomy (GTDB): domain Bacteria; phylum Actinomycetota; class Actinomycetes; order Streptosporangiales; family Streptosporangiaceae; genus Actinoallomurus. The sequence goes on along the minus strand of JBEHYF010000191.1, from coordinate 419 downwards.
TGCGTCACGCCGGCGCGATCGGCCAACTGCGCGCCGGTCAACCCGACCTGATTTCGTAGCTCCCGAACATGCTGACCAAGCTTCCGAAGCGACTCCTGTCGAAGCTCACGCATACGCAGAGTCTGCACCAACCGCGTAACCGACTTCCGGTGGCTTGGCTGCTTGGAATGTAGGTGTCATCTGAGATTTGTGCCCACCTAGCTTTTTAGATGATCGCGGACCTTTTGAACGAACTCGTCGCGGACTTCCTTGCTGAGGCAGTGGTGTGCCCAGATGCTCGTAAGCGTATCGAGGATGTATCCTCGCGTCCGTCTGATCTTATTGCCAACGAAGCTGCACCACTTATGGTGGTCCGGAAGCAGCATCGCTTCTTCTAGGATATCCCCCAGGTCGCCGAGTCCGATGCCGAGTCGTTCTGA
>JBEHYF010000190.1:0-9269 GCA_048498315.1 Actinomycetota bacterium | reverse complement strand
CCGGATGCACCGACTCGGCGACGACCTCGGTGAAGCGCAGGCCGGGCAGCCCGGCGACGAAACCGGCGATGTCCGGCCGCCAGCCGATGCCCACCCCCAGTTCGCTGCGCCCTGAGCCGTGCGCCGTGGCGTCAGCCACCGCAACCACCCCCGCAGCCGCCGCCGCAGCCGCCGCCACCGCACCCGCTTCCGCACGTGGATCCGCTCGTGCCGGACGACGCCGATGCTCCGCCGGCGGCGGCGAGCTGGCGTTGCAGGCCCGCGTCGGCCGCGAACCGCGGGTCGATGCTGGTCAGCGCCGCCATGCCGAACAAGGCCACCCCGAGCGCCGCGCCCGGCGCCCCGTACGTCCGCCAGGCCGGCGACATGGACGGGTCGAGGTGCCCGTTGCGGGCGCGTGCCGCCTTCACCGCGGCGGTGCCCGACCGCAGCGCGTGCGGCGTGTTCGCCAGCATCGCGGCGGAGACCACGCCGAGCGCGATCAGGATCACGACCAGGAATCCGACCGGGCGGCCGTTCGCCATGCCCGCCACCAGCCGGGCGAGGCCGACGCACAGCAGCGCCGCCGGCAGCAGCACCGCGAGCCGGGACTGCCGGCGCTCGCGCGGACCCGGCGCCAGCCCGGCGCGGACCAGCCCCTCGTGAAGGTCGTCGAGCGCCCGTCTCACCTCGCCGACCGTTTCGAGGTAGCGGGGAGTGTTCGCCTGGCGAGTGGCGATCGCGTCATGCACGGCGATGTCGAGTGGCGTGCGCATGGTCTCCGGCGCCCGAGTCGCGCGCAGCCGGCCCGCGTACGTCTCGATCGCGCCGTCCGCGTGCAGGCCGGCGATGGCGGTGGCGAGCGCCCGGCTCCGCCCGCCGATGAGATACGCCACTTCGTAAGGGTGCGGTTCGCGCGCCCGGGCGCCTGCGCGGCCCCCGCGGACGGCCCAGCGGATGACCGCCGTCACGGCCACCACCACGACGGCCGCCAGCAGGTAGAGACCGGCGAACGCCGGACCCGGAATCCCCCACGTGTCGCCTTGTGCCGCGAGCAGGTGCATTCTTCCTCCCCGGCCGCCCGAAGCCCTGGGGGCGCAGATCGTCCCCACCCCTTTTGATAGCCGCCGGAGGGAATCGGTTCCACGGCATCTGGCGCAGAAAGAACTGGTCAGGACTTCGCTTCGGCGCGGAGCGTGCCCGCCCGCGCGGGCGGAGCCACGGGGACGGTGGGACGCGCCCGATGTCCGCGGGCGAGCGCGAGCGGGGAAGCCGCGTGCGTGGACCCGCAGAAGCACCGGGTGCAAATGCGATTTCGTCGCCGTTTGCCGTCTCAATCCGCCTAACAAGGCGTTAAACGAGACTGGCGAGTATTTGCCGACTCATTCTTCTTGGGGAGCATCTGTGCACGTCGACCTGCAGCGCGCCGGGCGAACCCGCCTCGCGGTGACCGCCGGCACCCTCCTTCTCGCCGCGGCGGCTCTCACCGCCGCCGAGCCCGCCCGCGCCGCTCCGCCGGCCGGCGCGGTCACGCCGGGCACGGTCACGCCGGGCGTCGCCGGCACCGCCGCAGACGGCGGGTCCGGCGCCGGGCCGGGGCCGCTGCGGATCCACGACATCCAGGGCACCGGCTGGCTCTCCCCGCACGCCGGCGAGCACGTCACGAACGTTCCCGGCATCGTCACCGCCGTCCGGACCACCGGCTCCAGCAGGGGCTTTTGGATCCAGGACCCGTCGCCCGACGCGAACCCGGCCACGAGCGAGGGCCTGTTCGTCTACAACAGCGCGCCGAAGGTCGCGGTCGGCGACGCCGTCCTCGTCTCCGGCACGGTCAAGGACTACTATCCGCTGGCGAGCGGCGAGACGCCCGCGACGACGTCCAACCTGTCGGTCACCGAGATCAGCGGCGCGACGGCGACCGTGCTGTCCCACGGCAATGCGCCGCCCGCCGCGCAGGTGATCACACCGTCGAGCGTGCCCGGCACGTACGCGCCGGATCTCGGCGGCGGGAACATCGAGAGCACGCCGCTCGACCCGGCCCGGTCGGCCCTGGACTTCTGGGAGTCGCGCGAGGGCATGCGGGTCGAGGTCGACGACGCGCGGGTGGTCGGCCCGTCCAACGCCTACGGCGAGCAGTACGTCACGACCAAGCCGGACCAGGCGCGCTCCTACCGCGGCGGCACCCTGCTGACCGGCGAGAACGCCGTGCCCTCCGGCCGCGTCGAGGTCGTGCCGGCGGACGGGAGCGACCCGGGCGTGTCGGTCGGCGACGTGCTGACCGGCGCCACCGTCGGCCCGGTCGACTACTCCGCCTACGGCGGCTACACGATCGTCGCGACGCAGGTGGGCGCGGTGCGGCGGGCGAACCTGCCGCGCGTGGTGGCGACCCCGCAGCACCGCCGGCAGCTCGCCGTCGCCACCTACAATGTCGAGAACCTCGCCCCGGGCGACGCGGACACCAAGTTCCAGCGCCTCGCCGAAGGCGTCGTGAAGAACCTCGCCGAGCCCGACATCGTCGCGCTCGAAGAGGTCCAGGACGACGACGGCGCCACCGACGACGGCGTGGTCGCCGCGGACAAGACCCTCACGAGGCTGACGGACGCGATCGCCGCCGCGGGCGGTCCCCGCTACGCCTGGCGCGAGATCGACCCGGTCAACGACCAGGACGGCGGCCAGCCCGGCGGCAACATCCGTGTCGTGTTCCTGTTCAACCCCGAGCGGGTGTCGTTCGTCGACCGCGGCCCGGCCGCCATCGACCGCTCGACCACCCCGACCGCGGTCGTGCGGGCATACGGCCGGCCCGAGCTCACGCTCTCCCCGGGCCGCATCGACCCGGGCAACGCCGCGTGGAACGCCAGCCGCAAACCGCTCGCCGGCGAGTTCCACTTCCGCGGCCGGACGGTCTTCGTCATCGCCAACCACTTCGACGCCAAGCTCGGCGACCAGAACGCCGACGGCCGCTTCCAGTACCCGGCGCAGGCGTCGGCCGCCCAGCGCGCCGCGCAGGCGCGCGCGGTGCACGACTTCGTCGCCCGGATCCTGGCCATCCGCCGGACCGCGGACGTCGTCGTGCTCGGCGACCTGAACGACTACCAGTTCAGCCCGGCACTGGCGATCCTGCGCACCGGGACCCCGGGCGGCGGCCGGCCGATCCTGACCGACCTGATCGACACGCTCCCGCCGGACCAGCGCTACACCTACGTCTACGACGGCGTCTCCGAGGTGCTCGACCACATCCTCGTCACGAGGGGCGCCGGGCACGTCGCCTACCAGGTCGTGCACGTCAACGCCGAGTACATCGACCAGACCAGCGACCACGACCCCCAGGTCGTCCGCATCGGCCACTGACCGGCGCGCCGAACCGCCCGGCCGTCACACGGTGACCGGCACGGTGAACCGTCCGGGGGCTCCGCTGCGGCGACCGCCGCTTCCGCCGGTCGAACGAGCCTTCCACCATTCTCAATGCGCACGGAGAGTGACGTATGGTTTACTATGTGTTGAACCTCGACGTGATCGACGCATCACTGTCCGCAGTCGCGATTCCGTGTCAGACTGAAGTATGCGTGGTGGGAGTGAGGAACACATGGCCGTGCCGCTTCCGGTAGATCTGAGCCGCCCGCATTCCCGCTACACCGTCGAGGACTGGCTGAACCTGCCCGAAGCCCCCGGGCAGCGAGTCGAGCTCATCGACGGGAGCTTCGTGGTGAGTCCCACGCCGATGTCCACCCACCAGATCTGCGCCAAGCGCCTCGTGCGCATTCTGGACGACGCCGCGCCGCACTACATGGAGGCGGTCGAGAACTTCGGAATCCGTACCGCGAACGAGGCCGTGATACCGGATGTGGTGGTCGGTGACGCCGAGGTTCTGTTCAGCGGAGCCGCCACGTTGCTGCCGGAGCAGACGCATCTGGTGGCGGAGATCGTCAGTCCGGGGAACCGGCAGCGGGACTACCACGACAAGCCGCGGATCTACGCCGCCGCCGGCATTCCGACGTTCCTCCGGGTGGAGCTGATCGGCGTCAATCCGCCGTACGTCGAGGTGCTGAGGCTGCGCGACGGCGCGTACGTCGGCGTCGCGAACGTCGAGGCGGGGCAGCGGGTGAAGCTGACCGAGCCGTTTCCCGTCGAGTTCGATCCGGCTCGGCTGATCGGCCGCCGCCCCGGCTGACGGACGGCCGCGATCCCGGTCGGCGGGTCGTCGTTCGAGAGCACTCGTTCCCGGCGGCCGGGCGGCTCCGCCGCGTGCGGAGGCCGCCCGGCCGCCGGAGGTTCGGCCCGTGCGGTCAGATCGGGCGGGGGCGGGTGAACGTGCCGCCGCAGTCCAGTTCGCTCGCGATGGCGGGGCCGCCGCCGTCCGTGGCGAGCGCCTCCAGGCGGACGTAGCGGGCGGTCGCCGGGCGGAAGCGTGCGCGCTTCAGGGTGTGGTCGGCGGCCCAGGAGCCCTGTGCGACCGGCCGGAACGTCGTGCCGTCCAGGCTCACCGACACGCGGTACGCGGTGATGTTGCCGGTGGTGATGAACTTCGCGAACGAGTACGGGGTCTCGGTGTCCTGCCGGGGCAGGTAGGTGAACGTGTCCAGGCCCGCGTACCGGCGGCCCAGGTCGATCGTGATCGCCTGCGGCAGGCCGGTGCCGGACGTCCAGAGGGTCTGGTCGGCCTCGCCGTTCCAGCCGAAGTCGCTGTGGCCGTCCACGGCGCCGGCCGGGTCGCCGCTCGTGGCCGTCGCCGAGGCGGCCGTGACCGGGTGGCGGAGCACGTCCGGCTGGGCGGGCAGCGGAGGCCGGGACGGGTCGGGCCGCCAGCGCCGCCCGGTCTCGCGCAGCACGGCGACGACGCTGTCGTCCAGGAGGCCCTTGGTGTTCGGCGGGCAGTTCAGGATGAGCGTGCAGTAGCGCGGTTCGAGCAGCTTCAGGTGGTCGTCCACGATCTGGTCGGGGGTGAGCACGTTCGACGGCGTGGACGGGTGCCAGAACCAGCCGGACGGCGAGATCGTCTGGCCCTGCGACGCCGCGTACGTGTTGCCGGGCGGGCAGAACACGCCGCCCTTGGGCTCTTCGAAGAACAGCAGCTCCGAGTGCCACGGCACGGTGAGCCCGTTGAGGTCGAGCACGAGGCAGTCGGGCTGGAGCCGTGCGACGTGCTCGCGGATCTCGGCGAACGGCAGTGTCTGCTGATCGAAGGCCCAGTGCCAGGCCCATCCGTCGAAGATGAGCAGGGGGATGCGGCCGTACCCGGTGAGCAGCTCGGTGAGCTGGTTCTTGACGAACTCGATGTTCGCCCGGGTGATGGGCGGGTGGTCGTCGAAGCCCTTCGGCCCGACGCCGTTCGTGCGGTCCCAGATCGAGAAGTACAGGCACGGCGTGATGCCGCGGGCCCGGAACGCCTCGACGTACTCGCGGACGATGTCGCGCTTGACCGGGCTGCTCGCGACCGAGTACGCCGTGTACTTCGACGGCCAGAGGCAGAAGCCGTCGTGGTGCTTCGTGGTGAGCACCGCGAACCGCATGCCGGCGGCCTTGGCGGCATCGGCCCACTGCCCGCAGTCCAGCTCGGTGGGGTCGAACGACATCGGGTCCTGATCGGGGTCCACCCACTCGGCGTCGTGGAAGGTGCCCATGTTGAAGTGCAGGAACATGCCGAAGCGCCAGTCGACGAACCGCCGCTGCAGCACGTACCGGTTGCCGGGCCGTCCACGCGGGGTCGCGGCGGCCGCTGACGGCACCGCCAGGCCGGCCGCACCCGCGGCGGCCGCGGTGGCGGCCAGGAACGCCCGGCGGCCGAGCCCGCCGGCCGGCGCCGCTTCGCCTCCGCCCCGGGATGCCCGTCCGCCGGGGTCGCGGTCGCCGGTCGCGCGTCCGCCGGGTGCCCGTACTCGGCCGGGCACCCGTACGCCGGTGGCACCGGGCGCGACGGACGCGGTCCGCACGCCGGGTGCGCCGGCGTGCGTGCGCGGGCCGGGGGCGCCGGAGTCGGCGGGCACGCCCGGAGCCGTGCTCGGGCCGGGATCGCCGGAGGCGGCGGGCCGGCCGGATCCGCTGGTGGTCATGAGAACTCCTCTCCGGGACGGGCGGCCCATGGCCGGGCCGCCCGTCCGGGGATCGCAGGGTCAGCGGTAGGAGGGGGAGGGGACGTCGGAGACCGGGACGCCGCCGCGCAGGTTCGCGACGGCGGCCAGGCTCAGCGGCGGCAGGTCGCCGTCGCCCTTGGCGACGACCGCGAGGGCGAGCGTGTTCACGCCGTGGGTGCGCAGCAGGCCGGCGGGCAGCGTGAAGTCGGTCTGCGGGCCGATGTCGCCGCCGTACTGGCCGAGGTTCCAGCCGTTCAGGAAGATCTGCACCCGGTAGCCGGTGCGGACCGGGCCGCCGAAGCGCAGCACGACCGGCACGTCCTGGCCCTTCGGCAGGCCGAGCCGGAACGTCGTACGCCGCCACGTCACGGTGCCGGCGGCGACGTGCGCCGCCGCGCCCGGCGTCCAGGTTCCCCCGGGGTGGCCGGGCAGGGACCAGCCGGCCCGCTCGCCGTACAGGCCGCCGTTGTTCAGCGGCCCGCGCACCGGGTCGGCGAGGTTCTCGCCGCCGCGGGCGCCCTGGATGCGCCAGGAGATGGGGCCGCTCGACCCGTCGATCGACACGGCGTACAGGCCGCGCGGCTGCTTGAACCGGTTGTCGTCGGCGGTCCAGTCGTCGTTGTCGCCCATGTTCTCCACGAGGACGGACAGGACGGCCGGCTCACCGGGCTTCAGCAGGCCGGCGGGCACGGTGAAGTCGCCGCGGCCGGGGTCGGGGTTGACCGGCGCGTCGGCGTCGGCCTCCACACCGCCCATGGCCGAGCCGAGGTAGCGCCCGTTGAGCCAGACCAGGTACGAGCCGCGCTTGCCGGTGAAGGCGTTCAGCGACACCGTCGTCTCCGTGCCGGTCGCGGTGAAGTGCCCGCGGTACCAGACGTCGCCGTAGTGGTAGCCGTAGTCGTCGGCGTACAGCACGGTCGGCGTCTTCGGCTTGAGCGGGCTCTCGGTGCCGGTCTTGTCCGCGGCGACCCAGCCGGAGTCGTCGAAGCCGGGCAGCGCCTCGGGCGCGCCCGTCGCCGACCTCCAGCCGGTCAGCGCGGGCAGGTGCACGGCCCGCGGTCCCGGCAGCGAGCCGAGCAGCGAACCGCTCGCGGTCACCCGCGTCCGTACCGGCGCGCCGTTCACGACGAGGCGGCGGGCGGCGGCGAACACCTCGACGTCGCCGGCCTTCGCCGTGTCGGCGCGCAGCACGGCGACACCGCCGTGGACCTGCGCGGACCGCACCAGCTCCGTGCCGCGCACCAGGACCGGGCCGGTCGCGGTGCCGGCCTGCCAGAACGTCGCGGCCGTGGCGTCGGTGCCGAGCAGGAGCAGCAGCGGGCGCCGCCCGCCGCCGGTGACCAGCACGCGGGCCAGCCCCTCGTGCGTGTAGTCGAGCCGCAGGTCGCCGCGGCCCGCGTCGTAGGACGCCTTGACGGAACCGGCGAGCACCCGCACGGACGGCCGCGACGAGTAGCGCAGCACGGTCGAGCCCGCCGTGCCCTCGGTGCCGTACAGCAGCGCGATGTCGCGGCCGCCCACCGCGACGTGCGTCATGAGCTCGGAGTTGGACCAGACCAGCCGCTGGCCGCCCATGTCATACCCGGCGACCAGCACCTTCGCGTCCCGGCCCTTGACCCGCACCGGCACGGAGTAGCGGCCGTCCGGGGTGTTCCAGTCGAGCGTGGCCGAGTCGTCGGAGGTCGCCGCGTGGTCGCTGTGCCGGACCAGCACGAACTGGGTGCCGGTGTCCGGGGCGGTGCGGGCGACGGTCTCCAGCGCGGCGTTGCTCGACGTGGGCGCGGTAACCGGGTCCGTCTTCGTCAGCGGGGCGACCGAGCCGAGGAAGTAGTTCTGCCGCTTGAACTCGTCGTACTTGGCGGTCAGGGTGCGGTTCTCGGTGATGGCCGCGCCGTAGTCGTAGGAGGTGTACACGTCGTTCGGCTGGCCCAGCCAGCCCCAGTTCGTCCCGCCGAAGCCCATGTAGTAGTTGAACGCCGTGGTGCCCGCGACCATGAGGTTGGACTTGTAGAAGAACTTCATGAACGCCGGGCCGGTCAGCTCGCGGCACTTGTCGTAGCCGGCGTTGAACGAGTCGATCGAGCCGCCCTGGTACTCGGCGGCGAACACCGGCGTGTCGTCGCGCAGCCGCTCGGTCAGGCCGGCGCCCCACGGCCCCCACGTGGTGTCCGTGTTCGGGCAGTCGAACGACTGCGGGTAGTCGTCCACGCCGGGCATGTCGACCGCGCCCTGCCCGGACGCCCAGGTGGACGTCCAGCTCGCGGCGTCGCAGCAGTCGTTGGTGATGGTGGGCACGTCGATGCCGTCGGCGCGGGCCTTGGCCTCGATGTCCGCCATGTACGCGGGGTCGGTGTTCGCCGCGTACTCGTTCTCGACGTTGTAGAGGATCACCGAGCCGCCGTGGGTGATCTGGTGCGGCGCGATGATCCTGTCGATGTGGCCGAGCCAGTCGCGGTAGGCGGTGGTGTAGCCGGGCGCGCTGCTGCGGGCGCGGCCGGGCACGTTCTTCAGCCAGGCCGGGAAGCCGCCGCCGGTGACCTCGGCGTTGATGTACGGCCCGGGCCGGGCGATGACGTACAGGCCGACCTGCTCGGCGGTGCGCAGCACCCGGTCGACGTCGCGGACGCCGGTGAAGTCGTACACGCCGGGCCTGGGGGAGTGGTACGCCCAGTCGAAGTACATCGACACGGCGTTGAAGCCCGCGGCCTTGTACTTCTCCAGGACGTCCCGCCACAGGTCCGGGCTGGGCAGGCGGAAGTAGTGGAACTCGGCGGAGCGCAGCAGCACCCGCCGTCCGTCGATCATGACGGAGTAGTGGTCGTAGGTGACCCGGTGCCGCGCCCCGGCGGACGCGCCCGGGAGCGCGGCCGGCGCGGACGCAGCGGCGGAGGCGGGTGGCGGGACTGGGGCCACGGCGAGCGCGAGCGCGCTCGCGAGGGTGGCGAGGAGGGCGATGAGCCGGGTTTTCACGTGCCGGTCCTCCGGAGGGTGATGGAGCCGGATGAAATGGTTTTCCCCCGATGGTGGACGCCCCGCCCCGCCGGTTCCTGGGGTGAGGGGAGCGGGGCGCCCGGTCCGTGGCGCGGTACCGCCGGCGCCGTGAGCCGTACGGCGGGCGGCTCACGGCGAGCGGTCCGGTGGGCCGCCGCCCGCGCCCGGAGCGGCGCCCGCGGCGCGCGGGCGTCTCCCGGGCGAAGGCCGATGGCGGCCGTCCGGAGGGAG
>JBEHYF010000189.1:0-9314 GCA_048498315.1 Actinomycetota bacterium | reverse complement strand
GCGAGGACGGGTGGGGTGGTGCCGAGGACCAGGACGGCGCCGGTTCCTAGACCGATCAGCAGTGGGTTGCGGACGGATCGTGCGAGCACAGCTCACAACCTCCTCAGCCAAGCACCAACACCCGTACGCGACCTACTCTGACGAAGTAGGTAAGAATCATGCGATCACGGGTCAGCCAAAGAAGCAACCGTGCGAAGAGAGTTATCTCGGATGTTTCATGAGATGACCTCTTCGTGAACGTCCTCGATCTGGTCGTTCGGCACCCATGCCTGGTAGACGCCGATGTCGACCATCTCCAGTTCGAGGGAGGCCGCGACCGGCGCACGGCCTCCGGTGTACTCCAGGCGCACCCAGTCGCCGTGCGCGCCGATGACGAGGAAGGGCGCGCCGCGCCAGGTGCAGCGGGTGCGGACGTAGCGAAGGTTCTCCACCTCGTCGACGCGCAGCACACGCATGTACCGGCCGGGCCGCATCTCCGTGAACCCTTCCGCGGGCTCCGTCGCGTACAGCCGGACCTCGCCGTCCACGCCGGGGGCCGCGTCGTAGTCGGTGCCGCGCCACCGGGCCACGTAGCCGTCCTTCGTCACTTGGTCTCTCCCCACGTCAGGCGGTCGGCGTCGTAGCGGGCGATGAACCGCTCCGTGCCGTCGCTGCCGATGACGTACATCTCCGCGCCGTGCGGGAGGCGCAGGCTGTCCACCTTGTACTCGGGGATGCTGCCGCCGCTGCCGGGTGCGAACCCGTCGCCCTGGAACGGCGGTGCCTCGATCACCCAGCCCTCCTCGCCCCAGGTGGCCAGCGCGTCCTCGCCGTTGCCGCCGAACGGCACGCGGTACAGCGCCGGCAGATATGCCGGCCAGCGGATGACGTGCACCTCGGCGTCGTCTGGATGGAACGGCGACCCGTGACGGATCAGGCCGAGCGCCTCGTACAGCTGCTTGGGCGTGGTCAGCTCGATGACGTCGCGGACGCGGTGCACGAAGCCGGCGACGCGGTCGTACGCCTTCTCGCGGTACCACGGCACCTGCTCGTGCGGCACGACCTTCTGCATGATGGTCCAGATACGCGCCGCGCCGTCGGCGGACTCGCCCGTGCCGGGCGCCGGCTCCGACGCCGCCCGCGCCGCCTCGGCCGCCCCCGCCACCTGTGCCGGCTGGACCGTCTGCGCCTGCCGCACCTCCTCGCCGGAGCCGGCCGGCGCCTCCGCCGGCGGCGCTGCCGGTGCCTCCACGGGAGCGCCGGGGGCGGCCTCGCCGACGCCCGGCATGCCGTCCGGGCTCGCGCCCGCGCCGGGCCGGGCGTCATCGGTGGATGAAGGCTCGGCGGGCATCGGCTCGGCGGGCGGTGCGATCACGCTGGCCGGCGGCGTGATCGTGCCGGGGACGCGGTCGGCGATCGTGCCGCCGAGGGCACGGATCTGCTCGCCCGACAGCGTCACCTCGATGGGTGTACCGGGATTGACCGACACGGACCAGTCCGGCTCGGGCCAGGCCGCGAGTAGCTCGGCGAAGGCCGGCATCACGAACGCCGTGGTGCCGACCGCCTCCTTCATCCAGTCGAACGAGGTGAACACCGGCACCGCCATGCGGCCGCGCACCGGCACCGCCGCCCACGGGAACTCCGGGTCGCCCGGCGTGGTCTGCACGGTCGGCGGCGTACGGCTCCAGACCGGGAGGAACACCGACGCCTCCAGCAGCACCTTGACCATCAGGTCCGCGTCGGCGCGCGACTCGAAGAGCCGGCCTTCGGCGTCATTCTGCGCGGGGAAGTCGCGGGCGAGCCGCGCGGCGTTCTCCGCGTCCACATACCGCGACAGCTCCGTGATCCGGTCGCCGGGGATCGTCCCGCCGATCGGGCTGCCGACGTTGACGACCAGGTCCCACGACGGGTCCGGCCAGAACCGCAGCACCTTCGCCGGGTCGGACAGCACGAACGGGTGGCCGCCCATGGCCTCGCGCATGCGGCTCGGCCCGGTGAACAGCGGCACGACGGTCCGCCCGTCCTCCTCCCGCGTGTACCAGCGGAAGCCGGGACGGCCGGGGCCGAGCTTGAGGTCGGTGCCCTCCACCATCGGCACCCAGATCTGCTGCGCGCCGGCGAGGATGCGCAGGAACCGGGCGCCGTCGCCGCGCTGCGCCGCGTCGTACAGCGCGCGTTCCTCGTCATCCAGCGGCGTGAACTCGGTGCCCGGCTGGAAGTGCAGGGTGATGGGCAGGCCCGGCTCCGGACCGGCCGCCCACGGCAGGGACGGCTCGGCGGCGGGCGTGCCCTGACCGGATGCATCCTGACCGGATGTGCCCTGACCGGGCATGTTCTCGCCGGGCGCGGACCGCGCGGCGTACGGTGCCTCGGCCTCCCGCGCCGGCGGCTCGCCGTGCGGCGTTCCCGCCTCCGGCGCGGACGGCCCGCCCTGCGGGGCGTCGGAACGCTCGCCGGGTGCCGGCGCGGGCGGCGCGGCCGTCCCCGACGCGTCCGGCGGCGCGATCGCCCCGGCCGGCGTCGCATCGTACGGCCACGGGGCCGCGCCGGGACCGCCCTGCTCACCCGGAGCCGGGCCGATGCCACGCTCCCCGGCGGGAGCCGAGCCGGGGCCATGGTGGCCCGCGGGGACGGTGCCTGGGCTGCGGTGCCTGGCCGGAACCGGCCCGGGAGCGCCGTGTTCGGCCGGAATCGGGCCGGGGCGGCCGTGCTCCACGGAAGCCGCCGGCGCGGCGTCGTGCGGCGGCGTCGCGGGCGGCACTGCGTCGAACTCGGAGACGGCGGGCTGGGGCCGGGTCTCGGCGACGGCCGGGCCCCCCTCGGCCGGGGCCGGGGGCACGGCACCGTTCAGCAGGCCGGAGCGGTGCGGCGCGGCCGGATCATTCGGCATGCCGTCCGGCATGGCGGGCGGTGCCTCACCGTACGGGCCGGAGGCCTCGCCGGAGGAGACGCGCGACTCGCCGTGGACCGGCGACTCACCAGAGACGCGCGGTTCGCCCTGTGACGGCACGGGCGGGACTCCGCCCGGCGGTAGCGGCGACGCGTCGCCGTGCGGCGGTATGGGCGATGCGTCCCCCTGCGGCGGTGTCTCGCCCTGCGGGAACGGCGGGGCCTCGCCCGGGGAGGCGAGACCCGCGTCGTGCTGCGGTGCCCGGTGCCGTCTGCCGCGCCTCCGAGCGGGCCGTTCCTCGGGCGCGGCCGTGCCGTCACCGTACGAGCCCGGTGTCTCGCCCAGCGGCAGCGGCGGGATGCCGCCCGGCGGTACGGACGGCTCGTCGCCGTGGGGTGGCGTCCCGCCCTGGGGCGGGAACGGCGACGCCTGGCCCTGAGGCGGGAACGGACCGGCGTCGCCCGACAGGAACGCGGACGTCTCGCCGCGTACATCCGCGGACCGCTCCCCGTACGGCGGATGTGTCTCGCCCTGGGCCCGGTAGGGCCCCGGCTCGCCCTGGGCAGGGTACGGCGCGGCGCCGGCCTGAGATGGGTACGGCCCAGGCTCTCCTTGAGAGGGATACGGCCCGGCGTCGTCTTGAGGTGAGAACGGCCCCGCCCCGCCCTGAGGCGAGTAAGGCCCCGCCTCGCCCTGAGACGGGTACGGCCCGGACTCGCTCGGGGAAGCGTACGGCCCGGCGTCACCGTGCGGGGCCCGGCCCTCGCCGTGCGGCGGGAAGGGGTGCGGCTCGCCCGGCGGCACCGGAGGGTTCTCGCCCGGCGGGAACGGCGGGTTCGCGTTCTGCCGGAACGGACCGGTGTCGTTCGGGAAGGAGGAAACCTCGCCGTGCGGGGGGAAACCGCGCGGATCGCCCGGGGGTATGGAGGTGTTCTGGTCGTGTGCCGGGAACGGTGCGTTCTCGGGGGTCCGGAACGACGTGCCCTCGCCGTGCGGGGCGGGCGGCTCGCCCTGCGGCGGGAACGGCGTTTGCCGGCCGGGGAAGGAGGACGCGGCATCCCCCTGCGGCGGGAACCCGCCCGGCCCGCCGGGCGACGCCGGCAGCCCCTCGTGCGTGGGGACATGCCCGTGTGCGGGCGGCGCACCGTCACGGAACGGCTGACCTTCCTGCCCGTGCGGGGCGTCGCGGAACGGCTGCCCGTCCTGCCCGCGCGGTGTATCCCCGAAGGGCTGTCCCTCATTGGTGGGCGGGACATCCTGGAACGGCTGCCCATCCTGTGCGTGCGCGGCATCACCGAACGGCCGGCCGTCCTGCGGGTACGGCGCGGCGGGGGAGGCGGCGTGCCGCGGGTCGGCCTGCGCCGAGGCCTCCAGCGGAGCGGCGCCCTCGCCCCCCTGCGAGGAGTCGGCCTGCTGCGCGCCGTCCGAGGTCAGCTTTCCGATGAACCAGGCCGGCAGGTACCCCTCGATGGGCAGGCCGGAGTCGACCGCCAGCCACCACTCGATGTTCGGCCACGAGCGGGCGATCTCCGTCAGCGACATGCGGACGAACTGCTCGTAGCCGGGGCCGAGGCAGATACGAGCCGCTTCCGGCGAGGTGTAGGCGAGCACGTGCGTCCGGCCGTCGCGGGTGGCGGTCGGCCAGGTGAACGCCGGCTGGGCGCCCGGCTCGGCCTGCGGCACCGGGATGAACAGCTCCGCCACGCTCAACGCCGCGAAATAGGCGTCCTGGTCCGCCGCACGCAGCGCGTCCCGGAGCTGTTGTTCGAGGTGATTCGCGGGCTCCCATGTTTCGGTCAACGTCGCCATCCCCCGGAAGCTCGATTCTGCAAGGCGTCCACCGTACCTGGACCAAACCGGCGCCGCGCAGCGATGTACCGGGCCGGGACGCACTACCCGGACCGCCGTACCGCACATCGGCTCGTTCGTCCGCGGTGCCGCGACCTGACCTTTCAGCAGGTCAGTGCCTGGAGCGCGGCCACGAGACGGTCGATGTGCGCCTCCGTCGTGCCGATGCCGAAGCTGGCCCGCAGCGCCGTTCCGTCGCCTCCGCCGTCGCGGCAGCCGCTCCCCGCACCATACGCCGCACCGCGGGCACCGCGCGCACCGGCCGCTGTATGACTCGCCACGCCGCCCCCCGCACTCTGCGCCGTACCGCCGGCAGCGCGTGCGCCGCCCGCCGCGCCCTGCTGCGCATCGCGCGCACCGCCCGTGGCATCGTCCGCCGCGCCGCCGGTAGCGCCGGTACCGTGCGCGCCGCGCGGCGCGTGCGCCGCGCCGCCGAGCAGCCGGCGCAGCAGCGGGTGCGCGCAGAAGCGCCCGTCGCGGACGCCGATGCCATACCGCTCCGACAGCGCGAGCGAGACCTCGCGCGAGGAACGGCCCTCGACGACGAATGACACGATGCCGACGCGCGGGTGCCGGTCGCCCCACAGCGACAGCTCGCGCACGCCCGGGACGGTGGCAAGGCCGGAGCGGAGCCGCCGCAGCAGCCGCTCCTCGTGCGCGACCAGTGCGTCGCGGTCGGCCAGCGCCTCGCACGCCGCTGCCAGCGCCACGACGCCGAGGACGTTCGGGGTGCCCGCCTCGTGCCGCTGCTCCGGGTCCGCCGACCACCGCACCCGGTCGCCGACGTCGGCGGTCGCGCCGCCGCCGAGAAGGTACGGCTCGGCGGCACGCAGCCAGTCGGCGCGGCCGACCAGACAGCCCACGCCGAACGGTGCGTACAGCTTGTGCCCGGAGAACGCGACGTAGTCGACGTCGAGCGCGGCCATGTCGAGCGGCCGGTGCGGCAGGAGCTGCGCGGCGTCGACCGCGACGCGCGCGCCGTGCGTGCGGGCGACCGCGGCCAGCCGGCCGACCGGCCACAGCTCGCCGGTCACGTTGGAGGCGGCGGTCACGACGAGCAGGCGCGGCCCGGGCGGTGCCGTGCGCAACGCGGCGTCCGCGGCCGCGACCGCGTCGTCGGGCGACGCGGGGATCGAGAGCCGTACGACGCGTCCGCCGCGCGCCCACGGCAGCAGGCTCGCGTGGTGCTCGGACTCGAACACGACGACGGTCGTGCCGTGCGGCAGGGCGTGCGCCAGCAGGTTCATCGCGTCGGTGGTGTTGCGGGTGAACACGACGGCGTCCCGGCGCCACGCGCCGACGAAGGCGCGGACCGTGTCGCGCGCCTGCTCGTACCGCTCGGTGGTGACCCGCGAGGCGTACCCGGCGCCGCGGTGCACGCTGCTGTAGTAGGGGAGCGCGGCGTCGACGGCCGCGCGCACGGCCTCCAGGCACGGCGCGCTGGCCGCGTAGTCGAGGTTCGCGTACGGCACGGTGCAGCCACCGGTCACCGGAACGGGGACGTCCACGCCCACGACGCGAGGCAGGGAACGGGCGGACGGGGAAAGGTCGATCACGGCGGACAACGCACTACCTCCAGCGGGGTCATGGACCCCGGCCGGGGCCCGCGCTTGCCCGGCACCCTCTGCCGGACCCTGTCATCACCCGGGGCACCCCGCCACGGACGGAGGGTTGCCGGCCAGCTAGCCGGGGCTTGACGCTGGCACTCGTGACAGCACGGAAGTATAGGCCACCGTACCGACATCGCCGGTTCGCCGCCCGGTGAGCTGATTCACCCTGGTTCGAATGGCCCGGGGGCGATCGAAGGGAGCGGGACGATGAGGGACGGCGGCTGCGGGCGGAACGGCGCTGCTGGCGGCATTCGCAGAGGCACTGGTGCTGCACTGGCGGCGGCCGCGGCGACCTGCTGCGGGCCGTCCGGGAACAAGGCCGGATCCGCGCGGACGCCACCAGTGACATCGCCGGTCACAACGCGCGGCCGGCTAGCGCACTGCGCTCGGCGCGGCGCGGTCAGCCCTGGATGTCGGAGTAGCGGGCCGGGTTGCGCGGGCCGCCCGACACCGGCGGGCCGCCGGTCGGCGGGCCCGTGGGCGGCTCGTGCGTCGGCGGGCCCTGCGGCGGACCCTCCGGCGGCCCCGTCGGCTCCTGCGGCGGCGGCGTGCTCGGGCCGGGCCCGCCGAACGTCGGCTGTGGTTGCGGCTGCGGCACCTGCGACGGAACCTGCGGGACGCCGTCACCGGCGTACACCGACGGCGGGCCGAACGACCTGACCGGCATGTTCCTGTCGGCGTCCATCACGTAGGCCCGCCAGATCTTCGCGGGCAGGTCGCCGCCGTAGGAGGAGTAGCCGGGGATGTGCAGCGGCTTGTCGTCGGTGCGGTAGATGCCGACCGAGGCGGCGAGCTGCGGGATGAACCCGTTGAACCAGACCTGCTTGCCGTTGCTCGTCGTACCGGTCTTGCCGGCCGCGTCGCGGTCGGGCAGCGCGGCGTTGATGCCGGTGCCGTTGTCGACGACCTTCTGCATCGCGTACGTCGCGTCGCGGGCGATGGTCGTGCTGAACACGCGCTTGCCCGTGGTGGGCACCGTGCGGGTGTGGCCGTCCCGGTCGGTCACCGAGACGATGACGTGCGGCGTGTGGTAGATGCCTTCGGAGGCGAACGCGGCGTACGCGGCGGCCTGCTGCTCGACGCTGACGTCGGCGACGCCCAGCGGCAGGGTCGCGGCGTCCTTGTGCGGTTCGAGCTGGGCGGCGGGGATGCCGAGCTTCTCCGCCATCGCAATGATCTTGTCGTTGCCGACCTTCTTGCCGATGTTCACGTAGGCGGTGTTGATCGACTGGGCGGTGGCGGTGACGAGGTTCACCATGCCGAAGCTCTCGTTGTTGTCGTTGTGGATCGGGGTGCCGGAGAAGGTCTGCGGCGAGCTGCCGTTGACGTAGTCGTCCAGCGACATGCCGTCCTGCAGCGCGGCGGCCAGCACGTACGGCTTGAACCCCGAGCCGGCCTGCACCTTGGCGTCGAAGGCACTGTTGACCTCGTCGTCGAGGTAGTCGCTTCCGCCGTAGAACGCCTTGACGGCGCCGTTCGTCGGGTCGATCGAGACGAGCCCGACCCGCAGCTTGCTCGACACCCCCGAAGGCAGGTTGTCCTCGACCGCCTGCCTGGCGGAGTCCATCAGGTTCTTGTCGAAGGTGGTGCGGACCTTCAGACCGCCCATGTTGATCTGGTTGTCGGTGTAGCCCATCTGCAGGAGCTCACGCCGGGCCAGGGCGAACATGTAGCCCTTCTCGCCGGACAGGATCGACTTGGGCTTCCACTTCGGCGGCACCGGGAAGCGCATCGCCGCCTCCTGCTGCGGCGTGAGCGTCTTCATCCCGACCATGCCGTCCAGAACGTACTTCCAGCGGTTCTGCATGTACGCGCGGGCGCCCGGATCGGACGGGTCGGCGGCGTAGCCGGGCACCTGGATCGCCGCGGCCAGGTACGCGCCCTCGGCCGGCGTCAGGTCCTGCACGTCCTTGTTGTAGTACGCCTGCGCCGCCGCCTCGATGCCGTACGCGTCGCGGCCGAAGTAGATCGTGTTGAGGTACTGCTGGAGGATCCAGTCCTTGCTCTTCTCGTGCCCCACCTTGAGCGCGATCATGATCTCTTTCAGCTTCCGCGACGCGGTGCGCTTCTGGCTGAGGCCGCTGTAGTAGTTGCGGACCATCTGCTGGGTGATGGTCGACCCGCCCTGCGAGATCCCGCCGCCGCTCACCGTCGCCCAGACCGCGCGGATCGTGCCCTTGAGCGACACCCCCGGGTCGCTGTAGAAGCTGCGATTCTCCGCGGAGATGACCGCGTCGCGCACCGACTTCGGCACCTGGGAGAGGCTGACCGGCTGGCGGTTCGTACCCTTGGTCAGGATGACGCTCTTGCCGTTGCTGAAGTAGAACTTCGACGGCTCGGCCTTCGCCATCGGCTGCGCCGACGTCGGGACGGGCGTCATCAGGTAGACGATGGTGAACGCCGCGACCGGCAGCAGGATCAGCGCGCCGAGCACGTACGCCGTGCGCCGCAGGTACTTTGCCCGCCGGCTGCGCGGCTTCTTCGGGTCGTCCGGCCGGTGGGGGGCCGGTAGGGTCTTCGGCGCGGTCACGTCCGGCACGCTTTCCACGACCGCCGTGGCCGACACACCCGTTGCGGAAGCCGCCGCGTCGCCCGTCGCCGGAGACGTGCGGGGCCCTCCGGCCCGGGCGCTGTCGGACCTGGTCGTGTCATCGGTATCGGCGCCTCCCGGATCGGCGGTCGTCGTTGGGGTGACGACGCGGTCCGGCTCGGTCGCCCCGGAAGGACCGGACGCGGGTCCGGACGCGGCGCCGTCACCCTTGTTCGACGTCTGAGACGGCCCGGGAGTTCGCGGAACAGGCACTTCACTCGCCGGGTCGGGCCCCGTGTGCCCGTTCGCCTGCCGGGGCACCCCGCTCGCCCGCGATGGCCCGGATGATGCTTCGGACGGCTCGGGCCGCGCCGACGGCTTCGACGGCTCGGAAGCCTCGGACTCTGAAGCCTCGGGCTCGGATGGCCCGGGCTCGGATGGCCCGGGCTCGGATGGC
>JBEHYF010000188.1:0-9322 GCA_048498315.1 Actinomycetota bacterium | reverse complement strand
CTCCGGTGCCGGCCGCCGCCGGCCGGCACCGGAGCGACGGGCAGAGCGGAGGACCGGCCCGATGACGAAATACATCCTGCGGCGGCTGGGGATCAGCGTCGTGCTCCTCGCCGTGGTCTCGATACTCATCTTCGTCGTCCTGCGGGTCTTGCCGGGCGACCCGACCATCACGTTGTTCGGCGGCGCCCAGGGAACCGATCCGGAGGCCGTACGGCAGGTCAGGCGGCAGATCGGTCTGGATCGGCCACTGCCCGGGCAGTACGCGCACTGGGTCGCCGGCCTCCTGCACGGGGATCTGGGAACCTCCTACTTCAGCCAGATGCCGGTGAACACCCTGGTCGCGGCGCGCATCGGGCCGACCCTGGAACTCACCCTGGCGGCCATGGCGCTCGCGGTGCTCATCGCCGTGCCGCTGGCCGTCCTGGCCGCGTTGCGCCCGGGCGGGCTGCTCGACAAGGCGACGGCGGCCTTCACCGCGACGACGATGGCGGTGCCGCCGTTCCTCGTCGCCATCGTGCTGGTCACCGCGTTCGCGATCCGGATGCACCTGTTGCCCACACGCGGTTACGTGGCGTTCTCGGCGGATCCGGTGGGCAACCTGCGGGACATCACGCTGCCCGCGCTGACCCTCGCGCTGGCCGCGGGAGCGCCGATACTGCGCTTCCTCCGGGCCTCGCTGGCCGACGTCGCGGAATCGGGATACCTGCGCACCGCCGAAGGCAAAGGAATGGGCCGCTTCCGCCGCCTGGTCGTCCACGCCCTGCCCAATGCCGCCTTGCCGACCTTGACCGTCGTCGGCATGACGGTCGGTCACCTCCTGGGGGGCGTCGTGGTCATCGAATACATCTTCGGCTGGCCTGGACTCGGCGCGCTGATCGTGAACGCCGTGCAGAAACGCGACTACGCCGTCCTGCAGAGCAGCGTCCTGCTGGCGGCGGGCGCCTTCATCGTCTGCGCGCTGGTCGTGGACATCTTGTACGGCGTGATCGACCCGAGGTTGCGCGTGCACCGGAAGGTGGTGGCGGAATGAGGCAGTCGATACCGGACGAAGTGACCGCGAAAGGAGGAGGCCGGTGAGCGCCACCCCCCTACCGGCGGTCACCGCACGTCCGTCGTGCCGGCGCCGGACCGCCGCGCGGCGGATCATCTCGTCGCCGCGAGCCGCCGTCCCGGCGGTGGCGGTGACCGTGCTGCTCGCCGCGGTGCTCTTCGCGCCGCTGATCGCGCCGACCAGACCCGACGCCATCGATCCGGCGCACACGTTCGCCCCGCCCGGCGCGGCTCATCTGTTCGGCACCGACGAGCTCGGACGCGACCTGTTCACCCGGATGCTCTACGGCGGGCGGTACACCCTGGGCATCTCCGTCAGCGCGATGGTCATCGCCATGGCGCTGGGCATCGTGTGGGGCTTCGTGGCGGCGGAGGCGGGCCGATGGCTCGACGAGGCGCTGATGCGCCTCGTCGACGTGCTGATGGCCGTTCCCGTCATCCTCTTCGGATTGATCCTGGTCGCGGCGTTCGGCGCCTCGGCGACGACGCTCGCAGTGATCATCGGTCTGTTGCTGACTCCCGCGACGGCGCGCATCGCCCGTGCGGCGGTGCTGACCGAGCTGACATCGGACTACTGCCTGGCCGCCGTCGCGGCCGGAGTCTCCAAGAGCCGCCTGCTCTTCGGGGAGCTGTTGCCCAATGCGGCGCCCGCGCTCATCGCGCGGGCCTCGCTCGTCATCGCCGACGCGGTCATGATCGAGGCCAGTCTGTCGTTCCTCGGTCTGGGCATCTCGCCGCCTGCCGCGTCATGGGGCTCCCTGCTGCAACAGGGTTACAACAACATCTTCAGCAGCCTGTGGTACGTGGCGTTCCCGGGTGTGGTCGTCTTCGTCACCATCTGGGCGTTCAACACGCTCGGTGAACAGCTTCAGGCGCGTCTCGACCCGAGGAGTGGCCGATGAGCCGCGACGCCGCTTCCGTGACCGGCGAACCGGTGCTGAGCGTCCGGGGCCTGTCGGTGCGCTTCCCGGCGAAGGACGGGACCACCGTCACCCCGGTACGCGGCATCGATCTCGACCTCCGCCGCGGCGGACGCCTCGGCCTGGTCGGCGAGTCGGGCAGCGGCAAATCCCTGACCGCCCTCGCGCTGATGCGGCTGATCCACCCTCCTGGGGAGGTGCGAGGCCAGGTGATCATGGGTGGGCGGAATCTGCTCGACCTGCCGGAGAGCCGGATGGTCCGCTACCGGGGCAGCAGGATCGCGATGGTGTACCAGAACCCGCTGTCCGCGCTGAACCCCGTCTACACCGTCGGCCGGCAGATCGCCGAGGCGGTGCGCCTCGCCACGCCGATGTCCCGGCGGCAGGCCCGCGAGCGCGCGGTCGAACTCCTGGACGAGGTGGGCGTACCCGGCGCCGCGCGGCGCTTGCACAGCTATCCGCACGAGTTCTCCGGCGGCATGCGCCAGCGGGTCGTCATCGCGATGGCGCTGGCCGGCGAGCCGGACGTCGTCATCGCGGACGAGCCCACCACCGCGCTGGACGTGACCACCCAGGCTCGTGTGATCGAGCTGCTGAGCACCCTGGTCGACCGGCACGGCACGAGCATCGTGCTGATCACCCACGATCTCGCGGTGGCCGCATCGTTCTGCGACGAGATCAACGTCATGTACACGGGCCGGATCGTCGAACGATCCGACGTCCGTGGATTCTTCGGCGACCAGGTGCATCCGTACTCCGAGGCGCTCATGTCATCGGTGTGCGGAATGGACATCGATGTGAACGAGCCGATCCGGGCGATTTCGGGACATCCTCCGCTGCCGGGTCGCCTGCCTCCGGGCTGTTCGTTCGCACCGCGTTGCCCGGTCGCCACGGAGCGGTGCTCGGCCGAGGCACCCGAGGCACTGCGCCTTCCCGGCGGCCGTGAGGCCGAATGTCACTTCGCGGCCGAGCGGGCCGCCCGGCATTCTCCGACGGAAAAGGTCGATCATGGTTGAACCCGCCCGGGAGGACCCCCTCGTCGTCGTCGAGCACCTCGTACGCCACTTCCCCGGGTCCGCCGAGGGCGGCCCGGTCCGCGCCGTCGACGACGTCAGCTTCACGATCCGGCGCGGTGAGACGTTCGGGCTGGTAGGTGAGTCCGGATCAGGCAAGTCGACGGTCTCACGGCTGCTCCTGGGGTTGGACCGGCCCACCCGTGGCCGGGTGCTGGTCGGCGGAGCCGAGGTCTCCGCACTTCCGGAACGACGGCTTCGCCCGCTCCGGCGCAGAATGCAGATGGTCTTCCAGGATCCCCATGCGTCCTTGAACCGCCGCAAGACGGTGGCGCAGATCATCGGCCTGCCCCTCGCGGCGCACCTCGGCCTGTCCTCGCGGGCGCGGGCCGAGCGAGTACGTGAACTCCTCGACCTCGTCGGGCTGCGCGCGGAGTTCGCGGAGCGTTATCCGCACGAGATGTCGGGCGGGCAGTGCCAGCGCGTCGGGATCGCCCGGGCGATCGCCCTGGAACCCGAACTCGTCGTCCTCGACGAGGCGGTGTCCGCGGTCGACGTGTCGATCCAGGCACAGATCATGAACCTGCTCAAGGACCTGCAGGTCCGCCTGGGGCTGACGTACGTCTTCGTCTCCCACGACCTGGCGCTGGTCCGCTACATCTCCGACCGCATCGCGGTGCTCTATCGCGGCCGGGTGGTGGAGATGGCGAACCGCGACGACCTGTTCTCCGGGCCGCGGCATCCCTATACCCGCGCACTGCTCGCCGCGGTCCCGAAAGCCGATCCGGCGCCGCGCCGTTCCTCTTCCCCACTCCCCCCGGCCGACGCCGGGCAGGCCCTGACGGGCGGCTGCAGGTACCGGCCGCGCTGCCCGATCGCGCTGGACGAGGGGATCTGCCGGGAGTCCGAACCGGACCTGCAGGCGCCCGCCGGCGGTGCCCATCTCGTCGCCTGCCACCTGAGCGGAAGGACCCACGGTGCCACCTGAGCCCGAGCCTGCGGTCGGCACGCGAGACGTGGTGGCCGCGCTGGAGACGGCGACGGTGCGGTTGCCGCTGGACGAGCGCCTCGCCGTGCACGGCGCCCGTCATGTGCACGCCGTCTCCGAGTTCGTCGTCGTGCGGTTGCGCCTGCGTTCCGGCGCGTACGGCTACGGCGAAGTGAGCGCCACCCGGAACTGGAGCGGGGAGGACGCCGCAGGCGCCGTCCACTTCGTCCGGGACGTACTCGGTCCCGCCATCGTGGGGCAGCCGATCCACCCCGTGGCCCGGCTCACCGCGCGGATGGACCAGGCACTGTCGGGGAACCCGTTCACCAAGGCGGCCGTCAACACGGCCGCGTGGGACGCTCTCGGCCGGTCGGTGGGGCTGCCGGTGGCGGCGCTCCTCGGCGGACCCCACCGTACCGAGATACCGGTCAAGATCTCGCTGAGCGGCGACGGTGACCGGTTGGTCGCCTGCCACGCGACGGCGCGCGAGAAGGGGTTCGCGGCGTTCAAGGTCAAGGTGGGCAAGGGCCTGCCCGCAGATCTGGAGCGGGTCCGCCTCGCCCGCGAACTCGCCGGACCACAGACCTTCCTCGGCGCCGACGCCAACGGCGGGTGGTCACGGGTGCAGGCGTCGCGCGCGGTACCGGCCCTCAGGGATCTCGGGCTGGCGATGCTCGAGCAGCCGGTCGCCGCGGCCGACCTGGCGGGGCTCGCCGGGCTGCGCGGTGCCGGGCTGCCGGTACTCGCCGACGAGGCGGTGTACGGCCCGGCCGACCTGGTCCGGGTGCTGCGCGCGGACGCCGCCGACGGCGTCAGCCTGTACGTCGGCAAGAGCGGCGGCCTGGAGAACCTCGTCGCCTCAGGCATCCTCGCCGCCCACTTCGGTCTCGACGTGGTCATCGGCAGCAACGCCGAGATGGGGATCGGCAGCGCCGCCATGATCCACGCGGCGGCGGCCTGTCCCCGGCTCGGCGACACGCCCTCCGACATCATCGGCCACCACTTCTACGCGGAGGACATCCTCAGCGCGCCGCTGGACATCGATGGACGCCGCGCCGTGCTTCCATCCGGGCCCGGACTCGGGGTGGAGCTGCGCGACGACATCGCCCGGAGCCTGCGATGACACGGCCGATCGTGGACGCTCACGTCACCCTCGGGCGGATCGACGGCGTCGAGGTCGATGCCCGGACGCTGCTCGACCAGATGGACGAGGCAGGCGTCGACGTCGCGGTGGTCAGCCCCGATCCGCGCGAGACCGCGGTCGCGCACGCCCGGGGTCACGACCGCCTCCTCGATCTCTGCGCCCGATATCCCCGCCGGTTGCTGGCGTACGCGACCGCCAACCCCTGGTGGGGCGACGCGGCGATCGGCGAGCTCGACAGGGCCCTGGCCGGCGGAGCCGCGGCGATAAAGATCAATCCCTACCTGCAGGGCTTCCAGCCCGTGGAGGCGATCGTCGACCCGATCATGGAACTCGCTGCGGCGCGCGGCGTCCCGGTGTACGTGCACACCGGGACGCCCGTGCAGTGCACGCCGTTCCAGGTGGCCGCGCTGGCCGGCCGCTTCCCGCAGGTCCCGATCATTTTGGGCCGCGGCGGCAAGAGCGATTTCAAGGCCGACGCGCCGCACGCCCTGCGGGCCACCCCCAACCTGTACGGGGACACCGCGCACGACTTTCCGCTCACCGGCATCGTCGCGCAGGTGGAGGCCGCCGGCCCGGCGCGCGTCGTGTTCAGCAGCGACTTCCCCTACGGGGACGTCCGCCACGAGGTGCGGCGGGCGCGGGCGCTGCCCGCCCCGGCAGGCGTGCTGTGCGACGTGCTCGGCGGCACGTTCCTGCGGCTGCTGCCCCCGCACGTCCGCGCCCGAGTGACCGACGGGAGCCCCGATGACCTATGACTGCCACGTCCACGTGCCGAGCAGCCGCCACACCTGGCAACTGCCGTACTACCCGCCGGACGAATACCTCGCCCACATGGATCGCCTCGGCGTCGACGTGAGCGTCATGCTGCCCTTCGACGGCCTTTACCACGACCCGGCCACGTGCAACGAGGAAGTCGTCCGGTGGTGCCGGGCCGCCCCCGACCGGCTGCTGCCGTTCGGAACGGTGGCACCGCGCGACCCGCGCGGTGCCGACGAGGTCACCCGGTGCGTCGAGGAGCTCGGCATGCGGGGCCTGAAGTTCCATCCGTGGATGCAGGCCTTCCATCCCCTGGAACCCGCGATGGATCCGGTCTACGAGCGCTGCCGTGACCTCGGTATTCCACTGATCTTCCACGACGGCACCGCGCCGCTGTCGACCCCCCTGCAGGTCGCCCAGGTCGCCGCGCGGTGGCCGGGGCTGGTGATCGTCCTGGGCCATGGGGGACTCAACGATCTCTACGGCGAGGCGATCGAGGCGGCCCGGCTCCACGACCACGTCTGGATCTGCATGGCGAGCCTCCACGCCCACGCCATGCGCCAGATAATCTCCCGCGCGCCGAGAGAGCGCATCGTGTTCGGATCCGACGGCGGCCTCGCACCTTCGGACCGCCAGACCTACGTGGACTACCGGTGGCAGATGTTCCGCGATCTCGGCCTGGCGCCGGAGGTCTACCGGGCGATCGTCGAGGACAACCCCCGGCGGTTGCTCCGCGAGCCACGCGGAGCGGTCCGACGTACGTCGTCCATGTGACGGCCGACGACGACGTACGAAGGTCACTGCCATGACTGTGCAGCTGTTCTGCTATCCCGAAGACGCGGTGCTCACCGGTCCGGACCGGCTGTGCGAGCTGGCCGCGTCGCTCGGGGCGGACGCCCTCGCGGTCGCGGTCCGCTACCACGCGTCGCGCCGTTGGTTTCCGCGGCACGGCATCGTCAGTCACTCACCGGGTGGCATCACCTATTTCCGGCCGGGAGGGTATCGGCGGCTCCGCCCGATGAGCGTTGCGGGGGAGGAGGCGATCGCGGCCGTACATGCCCTGCGCGCGGTCGCGCCCCGGCACGGTCTGGGCTTCCACGCCTGGATGGTGCTGCTGCACGACGATCCGGTCGTCGCCGCGTACCCCGACGCGGCCGCGCAGACCATCGACGGCACGCCCACCGTCCACGCGCTGTGCCCATCCCACCCCGACGTGGTGGAGTACGCGGCCGCACTGGTCGCCGACGTGTGCGACCAGTTCGCGCCGGACGTGATCGAGCTGGAGTCCGCCTTCTACCCGGCGTGGCACCCGTCGTACACGCTCTCGCTGGAACTCACGCCGGCCCCTGCGCTCACCGGGCAGTGCCTCTGCCGCTTCTGCCGGGAACTCGGTGCCGACCCTGCCGAACCTGCCGCGCTGCCCGCGGTCCGGGCCCGCGGCGCCGAGCGGGTCATGACCGCGATGCGGCAGGCCGCACGGGAGACGAGGCTGCGACCGCTGTTCTTCGGCGGTGCCGAGTCGGCCGCGCTGCAGGGAGCGGGCCCGGCCGCGCTGGCCCTCGCGGACGGCGTCGGCATCGGCTGCGGCATACGGACCGGGGCTCCGCTGACCGTTGATTTCCGGGCGATGGCCGCGCTCGCCGACGACAGACCGCTGCTCGCATCGATCAACTGGAGCCCGAAGCGCGACGGCCGGACGTTCGCCGCGGACGTTCGTGCTGTGATCGCGGCGGGCGCCTCGGACATCGCGCTCTACAACCTGTCGCTCGTCCCCGCCGACGGGCTGGACGACCTCGCCATGGCCGCCAGGGCCGCACACGCAGCGGCCACCGGATCCTAGAGTCCACGGCCGGCTTCCATCACCTCGACACCTGCCGCCGACGCCGGGTGGCCGTGTGGCTGAGAAGGCGACAAGGAACCGTGTCCCGACATCCTCGGCGCGATGGAGCAGCCACGAGCCACGCGTGACCGCCCGGCGCCCGCCGGCCACTGGAGCCGGCCCGGCCATTGACCGGGCCATGAGCCTGCCACTACGGTCTGGGGTATGAGGTCTTACCTTAGGAGGCAAGTGTGAGCCAGCCCCCAGACTTCCTCGCCCACTATGAGGGGGACTCCGTCGCGGTGGCGGTCAGGGACATCACGGCCGGCCCGGCACAGGGCGGTTACCTGCGCAGCTCAGAGACGGTCAGCCTCGAGGTGCTCCAGGACATCCCGCTGGGGCACAAGGTCGCCCTCGTCGACATCGCCGAGGGAGACGACGTGCGCGAGTACGGCGTCCGCACTGCCATCGCGGCCGCCGACATCAAGAAGGGCGAGTACGTCCACGTTCACAATGTGAGGAGTGCGCGGTGGCAGAACAGCGTGGCCTGACCGGCTTCCGCCGGGAGAACGGCACGGTCGGCATCCGTAACCACACGGTGATCCTCCCGGTCGACGACCTGTCGAACGCGGCGGCCGAGGCGGTCGCGAAGGTCGTGCCCGGCACTCTCGCGCTTCCGCACGCCTACGGCCGGTTGCAGTTCGGCGAGGATCTCGACCTGACGTTCCGCACGCTGATCGGGACGGGATGCAACCCCAACGTGGCCAGCGTCGTCGTCATCGGCATCGAGCCCAACTGGACGAACCTGGTCGTCGAGGGGATCGCCAAGACCGGAAAGAGGGTCGAGGGACTCGCCATCGAGGGCCGTGGCGACCTGCGGACGCTCGAACAGGCGACCCGCGTCGCCCAGCGGTTCCTGCAGAGCGACAGTGAGAAGACACGGGAGCCCGTCGAGAGCTCCGAGATCATGATGTCGATCAAGTGCGGGGAGTCCGACACCACCAGCGGACTCGGATCCTGCCCGACGACCGCCGAGGTCGTCGACCGCTGGCTGGATGCCGGCGGCACGGTGCTGTTCGGCGAGACCAGCGAGCTGACCGGCGGTGAGCACCTGATCGCCGACCGCTGCGCCACCGACGCGGTCCGGGCCCGTTTCCAGCAGATCTACGACGACTACATCGCGATGATCGAGCGGACGGGGGCGAACCTGATGGGCTCGCAGCCCACCCAGGGCAACATCGCCGGTGGTCTGTCCACCATCGAGGAAAAGGGCATGGGCAACGTCGCCAAGACCGGGACCAAGCCGGTCGTCGGCGTGCTCGGCCCCGCCGAGGCACCCGAGGACGGGCCCGGCCTCTACTTCATGGACACCTCCTCCGCGGCGGCCGAGTGCATCACCCTCATGGCGGCCGCCGGAGCGGCCATCCACCTGTTCCCGACCGGTCAGGGCAACGTCATCGGCAACCCGATCGAGCCGGTCATCAAGCTGACCGCCAACCCCTCGACGGCCGCGAACATGGGCGAGCACATGGATTACGACTGCTCGGGTCTGCTGCGCCGGGACATCACGCTGTCCCAGGCCGGCGACGGCCTCATGGAGATCGTCGCACGCACCGTCAACGGCCGTCTCAC
>JBEHYF010000187.1:0-9577 GCA_048498315.1 Actinomycetota bacterium | reverse complement strand
CCGCGCTCGCCTTCGCCCGGGAGGGCGCGACCGTGGTGGTCGCCGGGCGCGGTGCCGGCCCCCTTGAGCAGACCGTGAAGCTGATCGAGGACGAAGGCGGCCGGGCCGACGCCGTGACCGCCGACGTCTCCTCCTCCGAGGACGTCGCCCGGCTCGTCGCGACCACCGTGGAGCGCCACGGCGGCCTGCACATCGCGTTCAACAACGCGGGAGTGCTCGAGGCCGGGCCGCTCGCGGACATGGACGAGGCCGCCTGGGACCGCCAGCTCGCCGTGAACCTGACCGGTGTCTTCCTCGCCATGAAACACCAGATCGCCTACATGCGCGACAACGGCGGCGGCGTGATCGTCAACACCGCCTCCAACCTGGGAGCTCACATGCGAGTGCCGTTCCTCGGCGCCTATGCGGCGTCCAAGGCGGCCGTGAGCGCGCTGAGCCGGGCGGCCGCGAAGGAGTACATCGGGGCCGGAATCCGCATCAACGCGATCAGCCCGGGGCCCATCGACACCCCCATGTCCCTGCGGCCCGGCGAGACGGAGGCCGGCCGCGCCGAGCGGGTGAGGCACGCACTGCCGATCGGCAGGGTCGGCACACTCGCCGAAGCGGCCTCTGCCGTGCTCTGGCTCGCGTCGCCCGAAGCGGGCTTCGCGGTCGGTCACGACCTGGTCATCGACGGGGGCGCCAGCGCTTGATCGCCGGCGGCGATGACCGCCGGCCGCCCACCCGCCGAAGCCGTGCGGACCCTGGTGCGCGGACGGGACGGGACGCCCGGACGGTGATCGCTGTGGGCGAACGGTCCGCGGAAATTTATCAAGGCTCTCATTTCTTGAGTGTGAATGACTCAAGGTTTGGAGGCTTGATGAGCAAGATCGTCACCCTGCCGGTCCTGCCCCTGGACGACGAGGTCGTGCTGCCGGCGATGGTCGTGCCGCTCGACCTGTCGGAGAGCGATGTGCGGGCGGCGATCGACGCGGCGCGCGCGGCGACCGGCCCGTCCCGCGGCCCGGGGATCCGCTCGGAGGAGAAGCCCCGCGTGCTCCTTGTCCCGCGGCTGAACGGGCGGTACGCGGCCGTCGGCACGCTCGGCGTGGTCGAGCAGACCGGCAGGCTGCCGAACGGCGGACCGGGCGCGGTCGTCCGCGGCGTCGCGCGGGTGCGCGTCGGGTCGGGCACGACCGGGCCGGGCGCGGCGCTGTGGGTCGAGGGCACCGAGGTCGAGGACACCGGTCTCGGGCCGCGGGCCGACGAGCTGGCCAAGGAGTACAAGGCGCTCGTCGTCGGCGTGCTGGAGAAGCGCGGCGCCTGGCAGGTCGTGGACATGATCCGCCAGATCGACGATCCGTCGGTGATGGCGGACCGCGCCGGTTACGCGTCGTACCTGACCGCCGAGCAGAAGGTGCGGATCCTGGAGACCGCCGACGTGACCGAGCGGCTGGAGCTGGCCATCGGCTGGACTCGCGAGCACCTCGCCGAGCTGGACGTCGCCGAGACGATCCGCAAGGACGTCGAGGAGGGCGTGGAGAAGCAGCAGAAGGAGTTCCTGCTGCGCCAGCAGCTCGCCGCGATCCGCAAGGAGCTGAACGAGCTGAACGGCGACCCGTCCTCGGAGGAGGAGGACTACCGCGCCCGGGTGGAGGCCGCCGACCTGCCGGAGAAGGTCCGGGAGGCGGCGCTGAAGGAGGTCGGCAAACTGGAGCGGACCTCCGACCAATCGCCGGAGGGCGGCTGGATCCGCACCTGGCTGGACACCATCCTGGACATCCCGTGGAACGAGCGGACCGAGGACGCCTACGACATCGCCGGCGCCCGGCGGATCCTGGACGAGGACCATACCGGCCTGGACGACGTCAAGGAACGGATCGTGGAGTACCTCGCGGTGCGCAAGCGCCGGGAGGACCGCGGCCTCGGCGTGATCGGCGGCCGGCGCTCCGGCGCCGTGCTGGCCCTGGTCGGCCCGCCCGGTGTCGGCAAGACCTCGCTCGGCGAGTCGGTCGCGCGGGCCATGGGCCGTAAGTTCGTGCGCGTCGCGCTCGGCGGCGTCCGCGACGAGGCGGAGATCCGCGGGCACCGGCGCACGTACGTCGGCGCGCTGCCGGGCCGCATCGTCCGGGCGATCCGCGAGGCGGGCACGATGAACCCGGTCGTGCTACTCGACGAGATCGACAAGGTCGGCGCCGACTACCGTGGCGACCCGACGGCGGCACTGCTCGAGGTGCTGGACCCGGCGCAGAACCACACGTTCCGCGACCACTACCTGGAGGTCGAGCTCGACCTGTCCGACGTGGTGTTCCTGGCCACGGCGAACGCGCTGGAGACGATCCCGGGGCCGCTGCTGGACCGCATGGAGCTGGTCGAGCTGGACGGCTACACCGAGGACGAGAAGGTCGCCATCGCCCGTGACCACCTGCTGCCGCGCCAGCTCGAGCGGGCGGGCCTGACCACCGATGAGGTGACGATCGGCGAGGACGCGCTGCGGCTGCTGGCGGCCGAGTACACCCGCGAGGCGGGGGTGCGGAACCTGGAGCGGTCGATCGCGCGGGTGCTGCGCAAGGTCGCGGCCAAGGTCGCGCTGGGCGATATCGCGCTGCCGGTCACGGTCGGCGCCGGCGACCTGCGCGACCACCTCGGCCGGCCCCGGTTCACGCCGGAGACCTCGCTGAAGGAGTCCGAGCGCCGTACGGCGGTGCCGGGCGTGGCCACCGGCCTGGCGGTCACCGGCGCGGGCGGCGACGTGCTCTACGTCGAGGCGTCGCTGGCCGACAAGGAGACCGGCGACACCGGCGTCACGCTGACCGGCCAGCTCGGCGACGTCATGAAGGAGTCGGCCCGGATCGCGCTGTCGTACCTGCGCTCGCGCGGGGCGGAGCTGGAGCTGCCGGTCGGCGACCTGAAGGACCGCGGCGTGCACGTCCACGTGCCCGCGGGCGCGGTGCCCAAGGATGGGCCGAGCGCCGGCGTCACGATGACGACCGCACTGGCGTCGCTGCTGTCCGGCCGGCCGGTCCGTGCAGACGTGGCGATGACCGGCGAGGTGTCGCTGACCGGGCGGGTGCTGCCGATCGGCGGCGTCAAACAGAAGCTGCTCGCCGCGCACCGCGCGGGGATGACCACCGTGATCATCCCGAAGCGCAACGAGCCGGACCTGGACGATGTGCCGGCCGAGGTGCTGGAGCAGCTCACCGTGCACCCGGTCAGCGACGTCCGCGAGGTGCTGGAGCTGGCCCTGGAGCCGGCGACGGCGGCGCATACGGTCGCCGCCTGACGACCGTCTCCCGTCGTTGTTCCACCGCGAGGCCGTGGCACCCGAGATGCCACGGCCTCGCTCGTTCTCGGTGGGCTCGTTCTCGGTGGGCTCGTTCTCGGTGGGCTCGTTCTCGGTGGGCTCGTGCTCCGGGACCCGTGCCTCAGGGACGGGTGCTTCAGGGACTCGTGCCTTGGGGATCTGCTCCGGGCTCCGCTTCGCGGCTCAGTCTCCGGGCCGGACCGATGTCAGCCGGAAGATGCGCAGCTCGCGGCCGGAGCGTTCGGCGTACCGGTCGTAGACCGGCCACATCTCCAGCAGGCGCGGCCACGCCTGGGCGCGCTCGTCGCCGTCCAGGAGCCGCGCGGTGACCGGGATCGTCCGGCCGCGGTACCTGATCTGCGCTTGCGGTTCGTGCAGCAGGTTGGCGGTCCACGCCGGGTGCTTCTCGCGGCCGAAGTTGCTGCCGACGACGACGAACGACCCGTCCGGTTCGGGCAGGCAGGCCAGCGGCGTGACCCGGCGCTGTCCGCTGCGGTGCCCGGTGGTCACCAGCACGAGACTGGGCAGCACGTACTGGCTGAGCAGGAAGCGGCCGCCGGACGCCCGGTTGAGTACGCGGTCGAGAGGCGGGACGACCTTCGGTCCCACCTTCGCGAACCACGCCGCACCCGCCATCCGCTGGACGGCCGGGGTGATCAAGGCCCGCAGCCTGCTCGTCGCCATGGATCCGCCTTTCTGAAGCTAACGCTAGGTAGGAGAAGCGTTACAGGGTGGCGCGCGATGGGGAACGCAGGTTGCCCGGAATACCTGTGAATCACGTCACACTTATCATCTCGATCGGGCGCGCCTCCAGGGCGGCAGGCGCGCATGCGCGGCGATCGTCTCGCGGTTCGGGACGCGCCGCGGGCCGGGCGCGGGCGGCTGCGGGTGGCCCGCGGGTCAGCGTTCGACGAGGGTGAGGGTGAAGGCGTAGCGGTCGGCGCGGTAGACGTGGCTGCCGTACTCGATCGCGCGGCCCTTGTCGTCGAACGCGGTCCGGGTCATCGTCAGCAGCGGCGCGCCGCGCCACTCGTCGAGCAGCGCCGCCTCTGCGGACGTCGCGCCGCGCGCGCCGATGGTCTGGTTCGCGATGCGGAGGTTGACCCCGGCTGCGCGCAGCGTCTCGTACAGGCCGTGGGCTTCCAGGTGCCCGGGCGTGAGGGACACGATGCCGGGGGGCAGGTGGTTGGTGAGCAGGGCGAGCGGTTCGCCGTCGGTGAGGCGCAGCCGCCGCACCCGTATGACGTCGGCACCCGGGGCGACGCCGAGCTGACCGGCGACCTCCGCCGTGGCCGGCACGGTGCCGAGTTCGAGTACGCGGGTGCCGGGGGAGCGGCCCGCCGCGAGCAGGTCGTCGTACAGGCTGGTCAGCTCGATCGTCCGCCGCACCTGCGCCTGGACGACCTGGGTGCCGACCCCGCGCTTGCGCACGAGCAGGCCCTTGTCGACGAGGTGCTGGATCGCCTGGCGCACCGTCGGCCGGGACAGCCCGCAGCGGTCGGCGAGGCTGACCTCGGTCTCCAGGCGGCTGCCAGGGCTGAGCGTGCCGTCCAGGATCGACGCCTCGATCTGCTGGGCGACCTGGAAGTAGAGCGGCACCGGGCTGTTCCGGTCCACGCTCACCGCGGGCCGGCACATACCGTGACCTCCCCCCGATCGCGTCACGGCCGTGATCATAGCGGTCCGGCGGTCACGTGTTGGTATTACCTCATATTGTTAGGACAAATCATTGACATTATGGAACGGTCCCACAAGACTCGGTGTGGTCCTGGTAGCCCGGCCGTAACGTCTCCGGGCCTCGTGGGGCACGGGGCCGCGGTGGCCGAGGGGAGGATGCGCATGAGAATCGGGCTCGCCGGCGCCGGACGCATCGGCGCCCGGCACGCCGAAACCCTGCGGGCGCTGCCGGAGGTGGAGTCGTTCGTGGTCGCCGATCCGGACGCGGCACGGGCGCGCCGGGTCGCCGAGCGGTACGCCGGGTCGGTCGCCGGCTCGGTCGACGAGCTGTTCGCGGCGGGGCTGGACGGCCTGGTCATCGCGGCGGCGACCGACGCGCACGCCGCCCTGGTGGTCCGCGCGGCGCGGGCGGGGATTCCCGTCTTCTGCGAGAAGCCGATCGCGCCGGACATTATTGGAACGCTCCAAGTGATCAACGCCGTCCGGGAGACCGGCACCCCGGTGCAGGTCGGCTTCCAGCGTCGCTTCGACGCCGGTCACGTCGCCGTGCGCGAGGCGGTCGCGGCGGGACGGCTCGGCTGGCTCCACACCGTGCGGTCATGCACCCTCGATCCGGCGCCGCCGCCGGCCGGCTACATCCCCGGCTCCGGCGGCATCTTCCGCGACTGCGCCGTCCACGACATTGACGCGATCCGGTTCGTCACCGGCCGCGAGGTCGCGTCGGTCACGGCCGCCGGCGGTAACAAGGGCGAGGACTACTTCGCCGACAGCGGCGACGTCGACACCGGCGCCGCCCTGCTCATCCTGGACGACGGCACGATCGGGGTGATCAGCCAGACCCGGTACAACGGGGCCGGCTACGACGTGCGGCTGGAGGCGCTGGGCTCCAAGGACAGCCTGGTCGCCGGCCTGGACGCGCACACACCGCTCACCCCGGCCGACGGCGCCGCGCCCGCCGCTCCCTACGCCGGCTTCCTCGGCCGGTTCGGGCCCGCGTACGAGGCCGAGCTGGCCGCCTTCGCCGGCGTCGTCGCCGGCCGCGCGGACAACCCCTGCCCGGCCGAGGAGGTGCTGGAGGCGTTCTATGTCGCCGAGGCGTGCGAGCGCTCCCGCCGGGAGGGCCGTACCGTGACGATTGAGGAGGTCCGCCGGTGAGGAACGCGGAGATCCGACGCGTCCGGGGGCTCGACTGCATGCGGAGAGCTCGATGCATTCGGAAAGCTCGGCGCGTCCGGGGGACTCGCGGGATCGAGGAGGGCCGCCCGTGAAGATCGCCGGGGCGCCCATCTCCTGGGGCGTGTGCGAGGTGCCGGGCTGGGGTCACCAGATGGCGCCCGAGCGGGTGCTGGCCGAGATGCGGGACGCGGGCCTGACCGCCACCGAGTTCGGGCCCGATGGCTTCCTGCCCGCCGACCCGCCTGAGCGCGCCGCCCTTCTCGACTCCTACGGCCTGAGCGCCGTGGGTGGCTTCGTACCCGTCGTGCTGCACGACCACGGGCACGACCCGGTCCCGGACGTCGCCCGGGCGCTGCGCGGCTTCGGCGACGCGCCGATGCTCGTGCTGGCCGCCGCCACCGGGCGGGACGGCTACGACGGGCGGCCCGCGCTGTCGGAGAAGGAGTGGGCCACGCTGCTGGCCAACCTCGACCGGGTCGCCGCGTACGTGGCCGGACTCGGCTACCAGACCGCCCTGCACCCGCACGTCGGCACCGTCGTAGAGACCGCGGAGGAGGTCGAGCGGGTGCTGTCCGGCGCGCGCGTGCCCCTCTGCCTCGACACCGGCCACCTGATGGTCGGCGGCGCCGACCCGCTCGCCCTCGCCCGCGCCGCCACGGACCGCATCGCGCACGTCCACCTCAAGGACGTCGACGCCGGCCTGGCAGCGCGGGTCCGGGCCGGTGAGCTGGCCTACACCCAGGCCGTGCGCGAGGGCATCTACCGGCCGCTCGGCGACGGCGACGCCGGCATCGCCGACATCGTCGCCGCCCTGGAGGCCGCCGGGTACGCGGGGTGGTACGTGCTGGAGCAGGACACCGTGCTGGCCGCCGAGCCCGAGCCGGGCGGCGGCCCCGTCGCCGACGTGCGCCGCTGCCTCGCCTTCCTGGAGGGATCGTGAGCACGCCGCAGGGACCGGCCGGACCGGGCGAACGCCTCGACCTGATCACGATGGGGCGGGTGAGCGTCGACATCTACCCGCTGCAGGTCGGCGTGGGCCTGGAGGACGTCGAGTCGTTCGGCAAGTACCTCGGCGGCAGCCCCACCAACGTCGCGGTCGCGGCCGCCCGGTACGGCCGGCGCACCGCGGTGATCACCCGCACCGGCGAGGACCCGTTCGGCCGGTACGTCCACCGGGCGCTGCGCGGGTACGGCGTGGACGACCGGTTCGTCACCGCGGTGCCAGGGCTGCCGACGCCGCTGGCGTTCTGCGAGATCTTCCCGCCGGAGCACTTCCCGCTGTACTTCTACCGGTATCCGAAGGCGCCCGACATGCAGATCCGCGTCGAGGAGCTGGACCTGGCCGCGATCGGCGCGGCCCGGATGTTCTGGGCGACCGTGACCGGCCTGTCGGACGAGCCGAGCCGCACCGCGACGCTTGCTGCGCTCGCGGCGCACGGCGGCCCGACCGTGCTCGACCTGGACTACCGGCCGATGTTCTGGCCGTCGCCGGAGGAGGCGCGGCACTGGGTGGACAAGGCGCTCGACCACGTGACGGTGGCGGTCGGCAACGCGGAGGAGTGCGCCGTGGCGGTCGGGGAGGACGACCCGCTGCGGGCCGCGCGGGCGCTGCGCGAGCGCGGGGTGCACCTGGCGATCGTCAAGCGCGGTCCGGAGGGTGTGCTGGCGCTCGACGACGCCGGGGTGGTCCAGGTGCCGCCCGTGCGGGTGGACGTGGTCAACGGCCTCGGCGCCGGCGACGCGTTCGGCGGTGCGCTCTGTCACGGCCTGCTGGCAGGCTGGGACACTGCCCGCACGCTGCGGTTCGCGAACGCCGCGGGCGCCATCGTCGCGTCGCGGATCGCCTGTTCCGCGGCGATGCCGGACGGCGACGAGGTGGCCGCATTCCTCGCGCGCCGGGAGACGAAGGGAGAGCGGTGACCGGGACGTTCGCCGACCGGGTCGCGTCGATCATCGATGTGCGCGCCCATCGGCCCGAGGCCGTCACGACGGCGGCGGCGACGCGGGTGCGCCGGCCGTCGCTGCTCGGGCCGTCCGGGCGGCTGATGCTCGTCGCGGCCGACCATCCGGCGCGCGGCGCGTTCGCCGCCGGCGACCGGCCGCTGGCCATGGCCGACCGCGCCGACCTGCTGCACCGCCTGTGCGTGGCGCTGGAGCGGCCGGGCGTCGACGGCGTGCTCGGCACCCCCGACGTGATCGAGGACCTGCTGCTGCTCGGCGCGCTCGACGACAAGGTCGTGATCGGCTCGATGAACCGCGGCGGCATCGCCGGCTCGGCGTTCGAGATCGACGACCGGTTCACCGCCTACGACGCCGACGCGATCGCCGAAATGCGCCTCGACGGCGGCAAGATGCTCCTGCGCGTCGACGACGACGACCCGGCGACGGCCCGCACGCTGGAGGCGTGCGGGCGGGCCGTGACCGGCCTGGCGCGGCACCGCGTGATGGCGATGGTCGAGCCGTTCGTCTCCCGCCGCGAGGGTGGCCGGGTCCGCAACGTGCTGATGCCCGAGGCGATGACGCGGGCGATCGCGATCGCCTCCGGCCTGGGCGCGACGTCGGCGTACACGTGGCTGAAGGTGCCGGTCGTGGACGATATGGAGAGGGTCATGGCCGCCTCGACCCTGCCGGCCCTGCTGCTCGGCGGCGAGGTGCCCGCCGACCGCGACGCCGCGCTGGCCCGCTGGCGCAAGGCGCTCGCGCTGCCCACGGTCCGCGGCATCGTCGCGGGCCGCACCCTTCTGTATCCGCCCGATGACGACGTGGCCGCCGCCGTCGACGCCGCTGTGGAGGTCCTGCCGTGACGAACGCGTACTGGCGCCCGCGCGGGAGCACCGCCGACGGGCCGTACGAGGTGGCGATCACGCCCGAGGTCGCCGGCTGGGGCTACTCGGGCCTGCGCGTGCTGGAGGTCGACGGCGAGATCGCGTTCGAGACCGGCGACGCCGAGACACTCGTGCTGCCGCTGTCCGGCGGCGGCACGGTGACCTGCGACGGCGTCACGTTCGAGCTGGCCGGGCGCGAGCACGTGTTCTCCCGGGTGACCGACTTCGCGTACGTGCCGCGCGACGCGGCCGTGACGCTGCGCGGGCGCGGCCGGTTCGCGCTGCCGTCGGCGCGCTGCGCGACGCGCCGGGAGCCGCGGTACGGCCCGGCCGAGGAGGTGCCGGTCGAGGTGCGCGGCGCGGGCCTGGCCAGCCGCCAGGTGAACAACTTCTGCACCCCCGAGGGCTTCCCGCACGCGGAGAAGCTGATCGCCTGCGAGGTGCTCACGCCGGGCGGCTGCTGGTCGTCCTACCCGCCGCACAAGCACGACGAGGAGCGGCCCGGCGAGCTGCCGCTGGAGGAGATCTACTACTTCGAGGTGGCCGGCGGCGGCATGGCCTACCAGCGGGTGTACGGCACGCCGGAGCGGCCGATCGACGTGCTGGCCGAGGTGCG
>JBEHYF010000186.1:0-9607 GCA_048498315.1 Actinomycetota bacterium | reverse complement strand
CGTCTCCGGCCCGCCCTGGTTCCGTCTCCGGCCCGCCCTGGTCTCATCGCCGCCCCGCCCTGTCACCGTCACCCGGGCCCCGGTTCCGTCCCGATCCCGTCTCCGGCCGTGCTGTGGTCGGCGTCCGTGGCCCTCCGGATCCCCGTCCGGCTCGCCGCCCGCCGTGGCGCCGGTGACCGGCGATCCGTACCCTGATCCGCCATGGAGCAGGACGTTCTGGGCACCGAGTACGAACTGATCCGGCTGCCTCTCGACGACGACTACGAGGGCGAGGTCGTGGCGACCCTCGTACGGC
Source organism: Actinomycetota bacterium (assembly GCA_048498315.1). GTDB lineage: Bacteria > Actinomycetota > Actinomycetes > Streptosporangiales > Streptosporangiaceae > Actinoallomurus. Next base: position 9,312 of record JBEHYF010000186.1, on the reverse strand, counting down.
GCCGCACCACGGGGCGCCGGGCCGTGCTGTACCTGCACGGGTTCGTCGACTACTTCTTCCAGAAGCACCTGGCCGACTTCTACGTCAAGCGCGGCTACAACTTCTACGCCCTCGACCTGCGCAAGTGCGGACGCTCGCTGCTGGACCACCAGACGCCGCACTTCGCCCGCGACATGTCCGAGTACTTCCCGGAGATCGACGAGGCGGTGCGTCTGATCCGGGAGGACAACGACGTGCTCCTGCTGAACGGGCACTCCACCGGAGGGCTGATCGCCGCGCTGTGGGCCGACCGGGTCCGCGAGCAGGGGCTGGTCGACGGGCTGTTCCTCAACAGCCCGTTCCTGGAGCTGAACGTCTCGCCCGTGGCACGCGGCATCGCCGGACCACTCGTGCGCGGCCTGGCCCGGGGCCGCCCGAAGATGGTCTGGCCGGCCGGCGTGAGCCCGGCGTACGTGCGCAGCATCCACCGGGACATGGACGGCGAGTGGGAGTTCGACCTGGCCCTGAAACCGGCCGAGGGCTTTCCGGTCCGGGTGGGCTGGCTGGCCGCGATCACCCGGGCGCAGCGCCAGGTGCGGGCCGGGCTGCGCATCGACGTGCCGGTCCTGGTGATGGCGTCGGCGCGTACGGTGCGGGGCCGCAAGGCCGACTTCAGCACCGGCGACGGCGTGCTCGACGCCGACGACATCGCCCGCCTGTCGACCCGGCTCGGCCGCCACGTCACGTGTGTGCGCATTGACGGCGGCCTGCACGACCTGGTGCTGTCCGCTGAGAAGGTGCGCGCGACGGTCTTCGACGAGCTGGACCGCTGGATGGCCGCGTACGTGGACTGACCGCCGCGCCGTTCACGTCGCGCGCCGAGGTGGAGGGTGGAAGGCGGCGCGGCGCGCCGACGGCCATCCACGGCGGCCGCCGGGCACGCGGCGGTGCATGCGGCGAGGAGCGGAAGGTGTTCGTGCGGAAGACGATGGTGCGGTCGGCGTGGTGCCTGCTCGGGCTGGGTGTGGCGGCCGGGATCTTCGCGGCCGGTCGCGGCACGGCCGGAGATCACCATGACGGCGATTACCGGACGGGATGGATCGCCGGTCACACCGAAGGTCTGACCGAGGGGCGGGCGGACGGTCTTCAGGAGGGCCGGGCCGAGCAGGAGACCGGCGCGCTCCCGCCGGCCATCCGCGACGCCGCGAAAGCGGCGTTCGGCGACGGCTACCGTGCCGACGAGAACGACGTCTTCGCCGGGTACGACGGCGGCTGGTCGTACGCCACGCCGTACCTGATCACACTCGAACCGGGCGGTCACGGCGTCACCTATCGAATCGCCTCACGCGTCCCCCTCCAGCAGGGCGCCGAGCACGACCTGTGCCGGCGCTCCGCCGACCTGTGCCGGCGTCCCCACGGCTGAACGGGTCCGCCGCGCCCGATCCGGCCGCGGAGCCGGTAACCGCCGAGCTGCGCGGGATCACCGGCCCGCAGCGGCTGGATCACGTTGTCACCGGTCACGCCCGTCCGACCCCTCTCCGTTCGACGGACGATCAGGCTAACGGGCGGACAGGAAGGTTCCGGCCTTACGGCAGCAAAAGCAGCTTGCCGGTCGTGCGGCGGCCCTCCAGGTCCTCGTGGGCGCGCCGGGCGTCCGCGAGCGGGTACCGCCCGCCGACGTGCACCGACAGCTCGCCGGAGGCGATCCAGCCGAAGATGTCGTCGGCGCGGGCCAGCAGCTCCTCGCGGGTGGCGATGTAGTGCGCCAGCGTCGGCCGGGTCAGGAACAGCGACCCGCCGGCGTTGAGCCGCTGCGGGTCGAACGGCGGCACCGGGCCGCTCGCGGCGCCGTACAGGGCCATCAGGCCGCGCGGGCGCAGCGCGGCGAGGCTGTCGTCGAACGTCGCCTTGCCGACGCCGTCGTAGACGACCGGCACCCCGCCGGTGCGGCGGCGCACCTCCTCGGCGAAGCCCTCGTATCGCAGCACCTCGTCGGCGCCGGCGTCGCGGGCGAGCTTCTCCTTCTCGTCCGTCGACACCGTGCCGATGACCCGGCCCCCGCGCAGCTTGATCATCTGGGTGAGCAGGAGGCCGACGCCGCCGGCCGCCGCGTGCACGACGGCCGTGTCACCCGGCTTGATCTCGTACGTCGAGTGGCACAGGTAGTGCGCGGTCAGCCCCTGCAGCAGCACCGCGGCGGCAAGCTCCGGGGACACCCCCTCCGGCACCGGCACGGTCGACGCGGCGGGCGCGACCGCCCGCTCCGCGTACGCGCCGGTCACCTGCGCCGACGCCACGACGTCGCCGACGTGCACGTCGCGCACGCCCTCGCCGACCGCGACGACCCGGCCCGCGGCCTCGCCGCCCGGGACGCCCGGCAGCGTCATCGGGTACACGCCCTGGCGCTCGTAGACGTCCTTGAAGTTGACGCCGGCGGCGGCGAGCTCGATGACGACCTCGCCGGGCCCGGGCGTCGGGTCGTCGGCCTCGCCCGGGGTGAGCACCTCGGGGCCGCCGTGTTCGGTGACGACGATCGCGCGCATTCCGACCTCCAACGATGGACCGGCAGATAGTTCGACCTTCATCGAACATAGCGCACCCGCCGGGGCGCGGAAAATGCGGCGGACCCCGGCGGCCACGCGTACTAAGTTGGGAGCTTCGTGCTTCCCCAACGACCGAAAGGCCTTCGTCATGCCCGCGCGCGAACTGGAGGAAACCGACCCCGAAATAATGGCCGAGCGCGCCCACCTCAGCCTGTCCCGCGCCGCGCTGCGGCGCATGCGCGAGAACGTCCTGGCCCTCGACGCCTCCGCCGCCGGCGACCGGGTGTCGGCGCAGGCGCTCGGCCGCGACCTGGCGCGGCGCGCCGAGGCGCTGCGCGACGACCCGGCGACCGCGCTGTTCTTCGGCCGGCTCGACCATCCGGCCGAGCGGCTGTACATCGGGCGGCGGCACGTCCACGACGAGGCCGGCACGCCGCTGGTCATCGACTGGCGGGCGCCGATGGCCCGCCCGTTCTACAAGGCGAGCGCCGCCGATCCGATGGGCCTGGTGCTGCGCCGCCGGTTCGGTTACTCCGGCGGCGAGCTGACCGCCTACGAGGACGAGGACTTCTCGGCGCCGACGACGTCGCGGCTGCTGATCGAGGAGATCGAGCGGCCGCGCGTCGGACCGATGCGCGACATCGTCGCGACGATCCAGCCGGAGCAGGACGACATCGTCCGCGCCGACGCCGACCACACGCTGTGCGTGCAGGGCGCGCCCGGCACCGGCAAGACCGCCGTCGGCCTGCACCGCGTGGCCTACCTGCTGTACGCGCACCGGGAGCGGATGCGGCGCGGCGGTGTGCTCGTCATCGGGCCGAGCGCGTCGTTCCTCGACTACATCCGGGGCGTGCTGCCCGCCCTCGGCGAGGTCGACGTCAAGCAGCAGACCCTGGACGAGGTGGTCGCCGCCGTGCCGGTCAAGGCGGCGGACGACCCGGCCGCCGCGCGGATCAAGGGCGACGCCCGCATGGCCGAGGTGCTGCGCCGCGCCGTCTGGGGCCACCTGCGCGAGCCGTCCGAGGCGCTGGTGCTGCCGCGCGGCACCCGCCGCTGGCGCGTCCCCGCGTACGAGATCATGGAGCTGGCCGAGGAACTGCGCGGCCGCGGCGTGCGGTACGGGGCGGGCCGCGACCTGCTGTCGCACCGCATCGCGCACGCCGTTCTCGTCCGGATGGAGACGGCCGGCGAGGCGTGCGACGACCGCACCCACGAGGCGGTACGCCGCACCCGTCCGGTGAAGGCGATGGTCGATGAGGTCTGGCCCGCGGTCGACCCGGTCCGCCTGGTCATGCGGCTGCTGTCGGACCCCGCCTTCCTCGCCGAGGCCGCCGGCGGGCTGCTCGATCCGGAAGAACAGGCCGCCATCCTGTGGGCGAAACCGGCGAAGGGTCCGAAGTCGGCTCCGTGGAGCCCGGCGGACGCCGTGCTGGTCGACGAGGCCACCGACATCGTCACCCGCACGCCCAGCCTCGCCCACGTCGTGCTGGACGAGGCGCAGGACCTGTCGGCGATGCAGTGCCGCGCGGTCGGCCGCCGCTGCGCCACCGGATCGGCCACCGTGCTCGGCGACATCGCCCAGGGCACGACCCCGTGGGCGGTCGCCGACTGGCCCACCCTGCTGCGCCACCTCGGCAAGCCGGACGCGCGGCCGACCGTCCTCGACCGCGGCTACCGCGTGCCGCGCCAGATCATCGACTTCGCGAGCCGCCTGCTCCCGCACATCGCGCCCGACCTCGCGCCGCCCACGTCCGTACGGTCGGTGCCCGGCGCGCTGGAGGTCCGCCGCGTCGCCGACCTGCCCGCCGCCGTCGAGGAGGCGTGCCGCGCGGCGCTGCTCGGGGAGGGCTCGATCGGCCTGATCGCCGCCGAGGCCGACGTGCCGTCCCTCGCCGGCCGGCTGGCCGCCGCGGGCGTGGAGCACGCACGGCCGGCCGACGGGATCGGCACCGCCAGGCTCGTGCTCACCCCCGCGACGCAGGCCAAGGGCCTGGAGTTCGACCAGGTCATCGTCGTCGAACCGGCGGAGATCGCCGCCGCCGAGCAGGACGGCGAGCGCTCGCCGGGCCTGCGCCGCCTGTACGTCGTGCTCACCCGCGCCGTCTCGCGCCTCACCGTGCTGCACACCCGCGACCTGCCCGCCGCCCTGGCCGGCTGAGCTGACCCGGCGGACGGGGCTTCGTACGCTAACGGCGCTTAGCGGCAAATCTCGCTATTTGTCCGGATGTGTCATCGCGTCGACCTGGGGGTACTCCGGCGCGGCCGGGCCGGGCGGTGGGGTGCTCCCGGACGACATGGGGACCATTGCCGTTATCGGGCATGGGGAACACTCCCGAACGGGCCGGTGCGCTGGGGTCCGTATCGCTCGCACTCGCTTGTACTAGGGGGAATCGAATGTCTCGACCGATCGCGGTGCCGCGGTCGTCCGCGGCGGGACGGCGTCGCCGAGGGCTCGGCAACCCGTGGCTGACGCTGATCGCCGTCGCCTTCGGCGTCATCATGGTCGCGCTCGACGCCACCGTCGTCGCGATCGCCAATCCGGCGATCTCCAAGGACCTCGGCGTATCACTGTCCGACCTGCAGTGGGTGACCAACGGCTACCTGCTCGCGCTCGCCGTGTCGCTCATCACGGCCGGCAGGCTCGGTGACCGGTTCGGGCACAAACCGATCTTCCTCATCGGGGCGGCCGGATTCGCCCTGTCATCGGCCGGCATCGGGCTCTCCGGGGCGATCGGCCTGGTGATCGCGCTGCGGGTGCTGCAGGGCCTGTTCGGCGCGATGCTCCAGCCGACCGCGCTCGGCCTGCTGCGCGCCGCGTTCCCCGCCGAACGCCTCAACGTCGCCATCGGCATCTGGGGATCCTGCATCGCCGCCTCGACCGCGGCCGGGCCCATCGTCGGCGGCCTGCTCGTCCAGCACATCGGCTGGCAGGCGGTCTTCTTCATCAACGTCCCGGTGGGTGCCGTCACGCTGATCCTCGGCGGTCTGTTCGTCCGGAACGCGCGGGACGAGTCCAGCAGGCCCGGCTTCGACGTCACCGGGATGCTGCTGCTGTCGGGGACGCTCTTCACGCTCGTGTGGGGCATCATCAAGGCCCCGTCCTACGGCTGGGCCGACGCCGAGACCCTCGCGTTCTTCGGTGGGTTCGTCGTGCTGCTGGCCCTGTTCCTCGTCCGCGAGCGGATGACCCGCGGCCCGCTGCTGCCGCTCACGCTGTTCCGCTCCCTGCCGCTGTCCGCCGGCACCGTCCTGATGGTGCTCATGGCGTTCGGCATGTTCGGCGGGATGTTCTTCCTGACCTTCTACCTGCAGAGCGTGCACGACCTGACGCCGGTGGCGACCGGCGTCCGGCTGCTGCCGATGATGCTGACGATGATGGTCGCCTCGCCGATCGCCGGCGGCCTGATCTCCAAGATCGGCCCGCGCATCCCGCTGGTCGCCGGCATGGGATGCACCGGCGGCGCGTTCCTCGGCCTGACCTCCCTGGGCGCCCACACCGGTTTCGCCACCATGGCGTCGTGGTTCGCGCTGCTCGGCCTCGGCCTCAGCCCGGTCCTGGTGTCGGCCACGGACATCATCGTCGGCAACGCGCCCGTGTCGCTGGCCGGCGTGGCCGGCGGCCTGCAGCAGGTCGCCATGCAGGTCGGCGGCGCCCTCGGCACCTCGGTGCTCGGCGCCGTGATGACGTCGGAGGTCGCGGACGTCCTGCCCGGCCACATGCGGCGGGTCGGGCTGCCGGTGCCGCCCCCGGCCCAGGTGGACCAGATGAAGGGCGCTATCTCCGAAGGCATCGCACCAGTCCCCGCGCACGCCCCGCCACAGCTCGCCCACCTGATCACCGAGGCGGCGGACCTGGCCTTCATCGACGGCATGCACGTCGCGTTCGGGGCCGGCGCGGTCGTGGTGTTCATCGGCGCGGCGCTGAGCCTCCTCGTTCGCGCCGGCCGCAAGGTCGAGGGTGCCGCCGCGCTCGCGTAGCCGCCTCACCCGCCGCCCCGGCCAGGGACGCGACGGCCACGGACGGGACGGCACGCGCGCCGGGCCGCACCCGACGTCGGCCGTCCGGTGACCACCGGGATAGCCGGCCGTTCCTAGACGCCGCGTCCGCAGGTCGTTCCGAGGCGCCATGCCCGCGGGTCGTGTCCGGGGCGGCCGGTGCCGCGCCGGTGCCCTCCCGGCACGCCGGCCGGACGGCCGTCAACGGTCTACCGAATGCAAACGGGCGTTCCGAAAATCGTAGAACAGAGGTAACGTCCTGGACTGATCCAAAAGATCGGGGGCGACAGGAGGGTGCTATGGTCCTGGAGCCGGACGAGGTCAACGCTGCTCGTTCCGCGGACGACGCCGAACGCGCGGCTCAGATACGCAAGGCGGCCGTCGCCAGCGTGGTCGGTACCTCGATCGAGTGGTACGACTTCTTCCTCTACAACACCGCCGCGGCGGTCGTCTTCAAGGACGTCTTCTTCCCCAGTTCGAGTACGTACGCCGGCACGCTCGAGTCGTTCGCCACGTACGCCGTCGGGTTCGCCGCCAGGCCGATCGGCGCCGCCATCTTCGGGCACTGGGGAGACCGGCTCGGCCGCAAGGCCACGTTGATCGTGACGCTGGTCGGGATGGGCGTCTCCAGCGCGCTGATCGGCGTGCTGCCCGGTGCCGGCTCGATCGGCGTCGTCGCGCCGATCCTCCTCGTCCTGCTGCGCGTCCTCCAGGGCATCGCGGTCGGCGGCGAGTGGAGCGGTTCGGTGCTGATGTCCATGGAGTGGGGCAAGAAGGGCCGGCGCGGGCTCATGGCGAGCTGGCCGCAGATCGGCGTGCCGGTCGGGCTGCTCCTCGGCACCGTCGCGATGTCCGCGCTCGCCACGACCAGCGGTGACGCGTTCAAGAGCTGGGGCTGGCGGCTGCCGTTCCTGTTCAGCCTCGTGCTCGTCGCGATCGGCCTGTGGGTGCGGCTGCGCGTCATGGAGACGCCGCTGTTCGCGGAGCTGCTGGCCCGGCGGGACGTCGCCAAGATGCCGGTCCCCGAGGTCGTCCGGCGGCACCCCAAGGAGATCATCCTCAGCGCGCTGCTGCGCTGCTCCGAGCAGGCGCCGTTCTACATCTTCACGTCGTTCGCCCTGTCGTACATCGTCGACCATGACAAGCTGTCCAAGACCTTCGGCCTGAACGCGATCGCGGTGGCGGCGCTGCTGGAACTCATCCTGATCCCGGCGTTCGGCCATCTCAGCGACACCGCCGGCCGCAAACGGGTCTACTTCCTCGGCGCGCTCGTCATGGCCATCATCTCGTTCCCGTACTTCGCGCTGCTCAACACCGCCGTTCCCGTCGTCGTCTTCCTGACCATAGTGCTCGCCATGGTGCCGCACTCGATGCAGTACGGCCCGCAGGCGGCCCTCATCGCTGAGGTCTTCCCGACGAAGCTGCGGTACGGCGGCGCGGGCATCGGCTACCAGCTCGCCTCGGTCGTCGCCGGCGGCCCGGCCCCGCTCCTGGCCACCTGGCTGATGCACGACTACGGCTGGGGTGCGGTCTCCGGCATGATGGTGCTGGCCGCTGTGCTGACGCTCATCGCGACGGCCCTGCTGCCGGACCGCTCCCGCATCGACATCGCCGACGCCGCCGCCTACGCCACCCCGAGTGGTACGGCGCCCGGCGACGCGGCCTCCGCTGCCGCCGGCACCTGACCGCCGCGGCCGGTGGCGGCCACGACCCCGTGCCCGCCACCGGCCATGCCGCCGCCTGCCGGCGGCGGCGTCGGGTCAGGGCCGGGCGGTGTGGGTGAGGATCAGGTCGGCGATGCGGTGGGGGAGGCCGGGGGAGTAGAAGCCGTGGCCCATGCCCTCGACGGTCTCGAAGCGGGCGTTCGGGATCTGGTCGGCGACGGCGCGGCCGTGCGGTAGTGGGCGGAGCGGGTCTTCGGTGCCGTGGATCACGAGCGTGGGCGCCGTGATGGAGGAGAGCGGTACGCGCCGGTCGTCGGTCATCCGTTTTGCGGCGAGGTCGTGGTTGGCGCCCGCCGCCGGGTCCTTGGCGAGGTCGTACGACGCGGCGGTGAAGCGCCGCGCGGCGTCCTCGTCGAACGGCAGGACGTCGCCGTTCAGGATGCGCCAGGTCTCCAGGTTCGCGGCGACGAACTCCTCGCGGGTCGTCCGCGGCATGCGCGCCCGCTCGGCGAGGTGCCGCAGGAAGCGCGGCGCGGGCGGGGGCAGGTCGTCCGGGTCGGGGGCCTGGCCGGCGAGGGCACGGGCCCACGCGGGGCCCACGCTGTGCCCCATCGGCCCGGTCATGATCGCGGTGAGGGTACGGACGCGGCCGGGCCGGTGCACCGCGAGCCACTGGGCGATCGCGCCGCCGAGGGAGGCCCCCACGACGTGCGCACGGGCGATGCCGTGACCGTCCAGCACCGCGACCGTGTCGGCCGCCATATCCGCCAGCGTGTAGGGATGGGTGGCGAAGTCGACGCAGGCGGACCGGCCGGTGTCGCGGTGGTCGAACCGGATCACCTGCCGCCCGCCGTGGACGAGCGTCTCCACGAGCTCGTCGGGCCAGCCGATGGCCGGCGCGGACGTGCCCATGACCAGCAGCACCGCCGGGTCGCCGGGGTCGCCGAACCGCTCGCTGAACAGCCGCAGCCCGCCGGAGACGACGAATTTCTCCTCACTCGAATGCATGACGAATGACGGTAGCGGAATATGTCCGCCATTTCCACGGCAATTCGAGTATGCAATTAGCTGAGAATTGTGATATAATTTGGAATGGCGGGGGGGGAGGGGGGGAGCAACAACCAACGAAG
>JBEHYF010000185.1:0-9625 GCA_048498315.1 Actinomycetota bacterium | reverse complement strand
CATCCTGGGCCCCATCGCCGCGGAGACCGCCGCGACCGTCGGCACCGAGGTGGCCGCCGCCGTGAGCGACGACCTGGTCGCCGCCGTCGAGACCGCCGCTGCCGACACCCCTACGATCGAGGCCGTCGAGGCGGACACGACCCAGATCGAAGAGGCGCTCGACAACGAGATGGCCCAGACGGAGGGCGAAGCGACGCCCAAGATCGATACTGCGGACGGCGACTATAGCGGCGATCTGGTGAAGGTGGACAAGCCCGATCCCGACGCCGACGCGCTCGCGGAACGCATCCATGGCGAATCCCGGGTTAAATTCGATAGCGACCCGGCGGGACGCGAGTTCGACGCGGTGAGCGACGAGTACGTAGGTCAGTCTAAACCCGCGAACTTCCAGCTCAACAAGGCCTTCCGCGATCAGGCCAAGGCGACGTTCGAGGCGGCCAAGGCCACCGGCAGGAAGGTGTACTACCACTTCCAGGGCGATCCGGCGCCGAACGTGATCGCCAAGCTCAACGAATACGCACAGCGCTACGGTGTCGAGGTCACCATCGACACCACCCCGTTCTGAGTGAGGCAACGTGTTCGAGTACCACGGATGGGTCACCGTCCAGGCATCGGCCGGCGACGAGGAGACCGCCGAGCGGGCCGCCGCCGTCGCGCGGGTGACCGAGCGGTTGTCGTCGCTGAAGGGCGGTTCCGGCCTCGCCGATCTGCGATGGGTGAACGGCATGGCGCAGGTGCACCTGGGAGGGTTCCTCAACCACCGGGCCGGTGAGGGGCAGACCGTGGTCGACCTGTTCGCCGGGGTGGGCCAGGACGCGCCTGGGTCATATGGCCTGCTGTACATCCGTGACGACGAGGACCCGAACGGGCGCGTCAACGAGTTCCAGGTGCTCGTCATGCGCCGAGGAAAGGTCACCGTGCATCCCGACGCCTTCCTGTCCCCCTGCATCCCGATCATCGAAGACGAAGACTGATCGCGTCTCGGCTCCCTGCTCAGGGCGTCGAGACCGGCCCGACGGCCGTCGTCGGTCTACCCCGAACCGCCGCCGGACCACCCGGCGCCCGCGTTCGGGTTATCCGGCGTCGTGCCGACGCGGCCGGCCACCGGCGGGGCGAATCCCGCTGGACGGACCGCCTCGAAGCTGAATTGGGGCGAGAAAAATGGTTTGCGAGAGATGTCCGCGTAGATTATAGTCCATATGGACTAATCAGGTTGAACTAGAGGCTGGCCATGCCGCGCCCGTTGACACCGCTCGCCCTCGCCGTGCTCCGGTTGCTCGACGAGGAGCCGATGCACCCGTACGAGATGCAGCAGCGCATCCGCGACTACGCGATCGACCAGGTCGTCAAGGTCGCGCACGGCTCGCTGTACCACACGGTCGAGCGGCTGGCCGCGCACGGCCTGATCGAACCGATCGAGACCAGCCGCGCGGGCCGCCGTCCCGAACGGACGGTCTACGCCATCACCGAACGCGGTCGCGACGAGGCGCATTTCCGCCTGCGGGAGTTCATCGCGCGGCCGTCCCAGGAGTATCCGGCCTTCGGCATGGCACTGGCGTTCGTGCAGATGCTCGCACCGGAGGAGGCCGCCGCCCTGCTCGACCGGCGGGTGGTGGCCGTGGAGGCGGCGCTGGCGGCGCACGACGCGGTCGTCGACAGCCTCATCAAACAGGGCCTCGACCGCATCCAGGTGATCGAGGTCGAGTTCCTGACCGCACAGTTGCGCGCCGAATTGGACTTCGCGCGCGCGCTGAGCGACGACATCAAGGCCGGTCGGCTGGCCTGGCGGCCGGCGGGCGGCGCACACGGGGAGAGGGAATGAGAAGGTGGCACGGTAACCCCTGGGCGATCCTGATGACGCTCAGCCTGGGGTTCTTCATGACGTTGCTGGACCTCACGATCGTCAACATCGCGATGCCCAGCATGATCGACAAGCTGCACGCGTCCCTGGACGAGGTGCTGTGGGTGGTGAACGCCTACATTCTCGTGCTCGCCGTGCTGCTCATCACCTCCGGCCGGCTGGGCGACCTGCGCGGGCAGCGCACCCTGTTCATCTCCGGCGTCGCGGTCTTCACCGTCGCCAGCCTGCTGTGCGGGGTGTCGCAGAACCCGGCCGAGCTGATCGGGGCACGGGCCGTGCAGGGCCTGGGCTCGGCGCTGCTGATGCCGCAGACCATGGCGATCATCATCGCCACGTTTCCTCCGCAGCGCCGCGGCGCCGCGCTCGGCGTCTGGGGTGCCGTCGCGGGCGTGGCCACGATCGCCGGGCCGACGCTCGGCGGATTCCTGGTGACCACGTTCGACTGGCGCTGGATCTTCTTCGTGAACCTGCCGATCGGCGTGGTCGTCCTCTTCCTCGCCGCGACCCTGATCCCGCATGTCCGGCAGGAACGCCGGCACCGGTTCGACCTGCCCGGCGTCCTCATCGCCACATCGGCGCTGTTCTGCCTCACCTTCGCGCTCACCGAGGGCCAGCGGTACGACTGGAGCACCTGGATCTGGGCCCTGGGCGGCGCGGGCGTGCTGCTGTTCGCCGTCTTCCTGGTGCAGCAGCGCACGCGGCAGGACCGCGAGCCGCTGGTGCCCTTCACGCTGTTCCGCGACCGCAACTTCACGGTCATGACCGGCATCTCCGCGATCGTGTCGGTCGGGATGATCGGCATGATCCTGCCGTTCACGATCTACATGCAGTCGGTGCTCGGCTACAGCGCTCTGAAGTCCGGTCTGGTGATGGCCCCCTCGTCGGTCGTGTCGATGTTCCTCGCGCCGATCGCCGGGCGGATGTCCGACCGCATCGGCGGCAAGTACATCCTGATGCTCGGCCTGACGCTGTACGGCGCCGGCATGGCGTTCCTCGTCGCGGTCGCCCACGTCGGCACCCACTGGCCCACGTTCCTCCCCGCGATGATCGTCAGCGGTCTCGGCATCGGCTGCGTGTTCGCGCCGATGGCGACGGAGGCGATGCGCGGCGTCGACCCGCGGATGGCCGGTGCGGCGTCGGGCGTGAACAACACGGTGCGGCAGATCGGCTCGGTGATCGGCAGCGCCGCGATCGGCGCCATGCTGCAGAACCGGCTCGCGGCCGCCTTCCAGGACGAGGCCGCCAAGCGCGCCGCGGCGCTCCCCGCGCAGGCGCGCGGCCCGTTCGTGGCGGGCTTCAAGAACGCCGCCGAGGGCGGTCTGGAGGTCGGGGCCGGGCAGACCGGCACGGCGCAGAACCTGCCGCACGGCCTGCCGGCGCAACTGGCCGCGCAGATCACCAGCGCGGCCAAGGCGGTCTTCGAGCACGGCTTCGTGGCCGCGATGCGGCCCACGATGCTGGTGCCGGTCGTCGTCGTGTTCCTGGGTGCGCTGTCCTGCCTCGCGGTCCGGCGCCACACCGCCGCGCGGAACGCCGGCTCGCCGGAGCCGGTGGAGGCCGCCGCCGGCTGACCCGGACGCACCGCCCCGGCGGGACGGCGCACCGCGCGCCGGCCCGCCGGCGTCTCCGGCACACCGGCCGCCCCCTCGGCACATCGCCGCGGCGGCGCTTCGGCCTGCGGCGCGTCCGGCACCGTCCCCGTACCGGTTCCCCGCCGGGACGCGCGCCCGCGATGCGCCCGCCGTGGCCGGCGGCCATGACGGCGATGGGCTCGCGAGGCCTCAGCGGGGGCCGTCGGAGACCGCGCCCATGGGGCGGGCCGGGTTCCAGGGGCCGCGCGGGCGGGCCGACGCGACGGCGACGACGGCGGCGATCGCGCCGCCGAAGATGTAGACGTATCCGGCGAGGGTGCCGGTGACGACGAGGTCGCCCTCGGGCCTCCGGGTCGACAGCAGGACGGTCACGACCAGCCACGGCACGGCCGTGGCGGCGACGCCGAGCCTGCTCCCCGTCGCCCACCCGGCGGCCCGGAACACGACGAGGTAAACGAGGGCCTCCGCGATCGCCGCCACCGGAACGCCGGACGCGGTCCAGGAGAACTCGAACGACCCGATCAACCCGATCAGCAGCCCGAGCACGATGAGGGCGCCGTAAACGGCGCCGGTCACGAAGGCCGGGGCGGGCAGCGGCTCCGCCGGCGGGTCCGGTACGTGCGGCGGCGACTCCGCCGACCCGGACGGGCCCGTCATCTCGTCCACAGCCGGTCAGGCTACCCGGTGCCCAGCAGGCCGGTTTCACGGCCGTCCGGTCCGCGCGGGCCGGGCTCTCCCGCCAGCAGCGTGTAGTACTCGACGCCCTGGATGAGCTGCCCGATCTCGTTGGACAGCGCGTAGAACGGCGGGTCGAGGCTGATCTGGGTGGCGTGCGCGCCCATCGCGGCGATCTTGGCGGGCAGGTACGCGGTCGCGTCGACGCGCGTCGTCACCTGGTCGTCCGGCCCGCCGTAGCCGTACTCGGTCACGGACGCCGCCCGGCGGAACGGCCCGCGACCGACCGACTCCTCCAGCACCGACAGCGGCAGGGCGGTGGCGTAGAACCGCGACGGCCGCCACGGTTCCCCGGCCCCGAACGACGGATCGGCGGCGCGCTGGAACGCCCGCCACGCCACCCGGTGCGCCTGGATGTGGTCGGGGTGGCCGTAGAAGCCGTTCGCGTCGTAGGTCACGATGACCTGCGGCCGTACCTCACGTACGATCCGGACGAGCTCCGCTGCGGCCTCGTCGAGGTCGGCCCGCCAGAAACAGCGCGGGTCGTCGTTGGACGGCACGCCCATCATGCCCGAGTCGCGCCAGCGCCCCGGGCCGCCGAGGAATCGGTGGTCGGTCACGCCGAGCGCCGCGCAGGCCCGCGCCAGCTCGCCGATCCGGTACTCGCCCAGCTCGTCCCCGGTCAGGTGCCGCAGCTCCGGCGGGATGATCTCGCCCTCCTCGCCGAGCGTGCAGGTGACCAGGCAGACGTGCGCGCCCTCGGCGGCATACCTGGCCATGGTCGCGCCGGTCTCGATCGACTCGTCGTCGGGGTGGGCGTGCACGAAGAGGATGCGGGGGGCGGCCATGGACGCCAACGTTAACCGGTGGGCTGGGTCGCGCCGCCGCCCGGCCCCTTCGTCGGGCCGCCGCCACCGCCGTCGCCCCCGGGCCCGGTGGGGCCGCCGGTCGGCCTGCCGGTGGGACCGCCGGTGGGCGCGCCGGTGGTGGGCGGGTGGTCGGCGGGTTCCGGCGCGGAGGTGGCCGGGGGCGGGGAGACCGGCGGCGGCGCGTACGTCCTGGTCCGGGTCTCGTGCGGCACGGCGCGCGAGGTCTGCGGGAGCGGCCGGGTCGGTTCCGCGCTGGGCTGTGCCGGCGTCGTCGTGCCGATGCTCGGCAACGGAGCCGTGGGGTGCCGGTCGCCGCTCCCCGCCGCCCAGAACAGCGCCGCGGCCACGCCCGCGGCGACGACCAGGCCCGCCACCGCCGCCGTCAGCGCGAGCCGGGTGCGGCCGCCGACCCGGCGCACCGGGTGGGTGGCCGCGGCGGCCCCGGTCAGGGCACGCGTCGCTTCGGCCGCCCCGGCACCCGCGGCCGCCCCGGCCCCGCGTGCGCCTCCAGCACCTGCGCGGTGCAGAACCGGGCGACCCGCTTGGCGGCGGCCAGCTCACGCAGGAAACGCCCCGGGCGGGTGTCGTCCTCGGCCAGGTCGGCGCGCAGCAGCTTGATCGCCACCGGGTCGCCGGCCGCGGAACGGCCGAGGTAGACGACGCCCTGGCCCCCTCGCCGAGCCGCCCGGTGATCTCGTACTCCCCCAGCCTGGGCGGATCGCCGGGCCGCAGGGGACGGGCATCGGCATCGACACACCCCAGAGGGGAAGGACCGTGATCCAGATTAGTCTTGCGCATGACCGACACGCGTGCACGGAGCACGGGCCCGCTGGTGGCAGGATCGGAGCATGACGAGCAGCTTTCCCCGGCAGAGCGCGCGTACGCGCAGGTTCACGCTCGGTGCGCCACGCGGATTCCAGGTGTCTCCTGACGGTGCCCGGGTCGCGTTCCTGCGCTCCCGTGACGGCACCGACCCGGTGACCTGCCTGTGGGTGCTCGACATCGGCACGCCCGACCGCGGCGGCGCCGAGGGGAAGGAACGCCTCGTCGTCGACCCGCGCGCGCTCGACCTGCCCGGCGAAGACGACCTGCCGCCCGAGGAGCGCGCCCGGCGCGAACGCGCCCGCGAGCAGGCCGGCGGCGTCGTCGCCTACGCCACCGACGAGCGGCTGGAGCTCGCCGCGTTCGCGCTCGCCGGGCGGCTGTTCGTGACCGACCTGGAGTCCGACGCACGCCCGCTGCCGGCGGCCACCCCCGTCTTCGACCCGCGTCCCGACCCGACCGGCGCCCGCGTCGCGTACGTCTCCGGGCGCGCCCTGCGCGTCATCGACGTCGCCACCGGCGACGACCGCGCGCTGGCCGAGCCGGAGGCCGAGACCGTCTCCTACGGCCTGGCCGAGTTCATCGCGGCCGAGGAGATGCAGCGGATGCGCGGGTACTGGTGGGCGCCCGACGGGCACGCCCTCCTGGTCGCCCGCGTCGACGAGGCGCCGGTGCAGCGGTGGCACATCGCCGACCTCGCCAACCCCGGCACCCCGCCCACGGAGGTGGCCTACCCGGCGGCCGGCACGCCCAACGTCGACGTCTCCCTCGCCGTGTTCGGCCTCGACGGCACTCGCCGCGACGTCGAGTGGGACAGCGCGGCCTACCCCTACCTCGTGGCCGCCCGCTGGGACTCTCACGGCGTGCTGCTCCTCGTGCAGACCCGTGACCAGAAGACGATGCGGGTGCTCGCCGCCGACCCGGCGACCGGGGCGACGACCCTCGTGCGCGAGGATACCGACCCGGTCTGGCTCGACATCGTGCCCGGCGTCCCGGCCCGCACCTCCGGCGGCGCGCTGGTGTGGGTGGCCGAGCGCGACGGCACCCGCGGCCTGGTCGTCGGGGACGACCGGGTCACCCCGGACGATCTGCACGTCCGCTCCGTGCTCGACGTCGACGGTGACGCCGTGCTGTTCACCGCCTCCCAGGAGCCCACCGAGATCCACGTGTGGGCCTACGAGGACGGCCGGCTCGATCGGCTGACCGGCGGCGCCGGGGTCTTCGCCGCCCGCCGGCGCGGCGGCACCACCGTCCTCACCGGCGCGACCCTCGACCGGTTCGGTGTCGAGACGACCGTGCTGCGCGGCGGCGAGCCGGCCGGGACGATCACCTCGTACGCCGAGACGCCGTCGGTCGACGTCCGCGTCGAGCTGATCCGGGCCGGCGAGCGCGAGATCCGCACGTCCGTGCTGCTGCCGGCCGGGTACTCCGGCGACCGGCCGCTGCCGGTGCTCATGGACCCTTACGGCGGGCCGCACGCGCAGCGGGTGCTGGCGGTCCGGCGCGCCTTCGCCGAGCCGCAGTGGCTCGCCGACCAGGGCTTCGCCGTCGTCGTCGCCGACGGCCGCGGCACCCCCGGGCGCGGCGGCGCGTGGGAACGGGCGGTGCACCGCGACCTGGCCGGTCCGGTGCTGGACGACCAGATCGCCGCGCTGCACGCGGCCGCCGAGCGGTTCCCCCTCGACCTGTCCCGCGTCGCCATCCGCGGCTGGTCGTTCGGTGGATACCTCGCGGCGCTGGCCGTGCTGCGCCGCCCCGACGTGTTCCACGCCGCGATCGCCGGCGCGCCGGTCACCGACTGGCGGCTTTACGACACCCACTACACCGAGCGGTATCTCGGCCACCCGGAGGAGGACCCCGGACCGTACGAGCGCTGCGACCTGATCCGCGCCGCGGCCGCGCCCGGCGAGGGCGAGGCGGTGACGCGGCCGCTGCTGCTGATCCACGGGCTGGCCGACGACAACGTCGTCGCCGCCCACACGCTGCGCCTGTCGTCCGCGTTGCTGGCCGCCGGACGGCCGCACCGGGTACTGCCGCTGTCCGGCGTCACGCACATGACGCCTCAGGAGGTCGTCGCGGAGAACCTCCTGCTCCTCCAGATCGGTTTCCTCCGAGAGGTCCTTTCCTGACCGTTGCCGTTGCGGGCCCGTAACGGGCACCATTCTTCCGACGGTGCGACCCCGCACCCCGACCCCCACACATGACGTGAGCGAAATCATTGCGCAATCCACCTCGGTCATGCCGAACGACGGCAAGCTCGAGCTCCTGCTGATCGAGGACGACCAGGGCAACGCGTTCCTGTTCGAGGAACTGCTCACCGAGGAGCTTCCGAACGCGCGCATCATCCAGTCGCGCACGCTGCGGGAGGCCGGGGAACGCCTGCACCCGGGCGTCCGCACTGCGTGGCCGCCGACCTGTCCCTGCCCGACGCCGAAGGGCTCGACCTGCTGCGCCGCGTGCTGCAGATGGCGCCGCACGCCGCGGTGCTCGTGCTCACCGGCCGCACCGACGCCGCCGTCGGCATCGCCGCGGTCGCGGCCGGCGCCGAAGACTACCTGATCAAGCATGAGGTGGACGGGCCGCTGCTGGCCCGCGCCATCCGCTACGCCCTGGAGCGCAAGCGCGCCGAGGAGTCCGAGCGGCAGCTCATGGAGGCCGAGCTGCGCAGTGAGGAGAACGCCCGAATCGAGCTGGGCCTGCTGCCCGTGCCGCTGATCGACGACACGGCGCTGCACCACCACACCCGCTACCGGCCCGGCCGCGAGCGCGCCCTGCTCGGCGGCGACTTCTACGACACGGTGCAGACCCGCGACGGTTCCGTCCACCTGATGATCCGACGGCCTGATCGAGGGCCGCGTCGGAGGCGGCCCCGACCGCCTCGGCACCGACGGGCTGGCCGAGCTGGCCACCGGCGCCCGCGCCCAGGGGCTGAGCGGCGACCTGCTCATCGACCACCTCGTCGCCGAGGTCGAGTCGCTCAACGGTGAGGCTCTCACCGACGACCTCGCCGTGGTGATGCTGTCCGGACAGGCCGGTAGATGACGCCACCCGCCGGAGCACGGCCGCGCCGCGTCCCCGCGCTGCACGTCGACTCGGACGACGTGCCCCGGTTCGGCATCGGCCACTGGTACGGCCTGGGCGTCATCGTGGTGGCGCTGGCGCTGATCGGGGCGGGTATCGCGATCGGCATGGCGGTCCACGGCAGTTCCCAGGCACGCGTCACCCTGCTGCGGCGCGTCGACCCGGCGGTGCCGGCCTCGGGCCGGCTCAGCACCGCGGTCAGCTCCGAGGTGGGCGCCGTGCGGGCGTATGCGCTGTCGCACGCCGGTGCCGCCCCCGCCGACTACCGCCGGGCCGTCGCCGACATGACACGACTGCTGCGCGGCGTGCCGGACGCCGGCCCGGCCCGTGCGGCGCTCGCCCGGTTCAGCGCGGTCGCCGGCACATGGCGGCGCGAGTAGCGACCCGGTCACCACCGGCACCGCCACTCCTTCGGTGACGTTCGGCGCCAAGCTGGACGAGCAGGCCACCGAGCCGCGCCGCTCGAACGCGAGCTGGAGCAGTTCGCCTACGTCGCCAGCCACGACCTGCAGGAGCCGCCGCGCAAGGTGGCGAGCTTCTGCCAGATGCTGGAGCGCCGCTACTCCGACGTCCTGGACGAGCGCGGCAAGCAGTACATCGACTTCGCGGTCGACGGTGCCAAGCGCGGACCATGGCGTCGCGGTCCTCGACCGACTGGGAGCCGGACACCGAGCGCACCAGCGTCCGGCCGTCCCGCTCCTCGAACGTCACGGTCTCCAGCGCGA
>JBEHYF010000184.1:0-9678 GCA_048498315.1 Actinomycetota bacterium | reverse complement strand
GGGCTCGCGGAAAACGTGCCTGTTGACCTGCGGAAACGGAGCGCTGTGCGAGCAGTCCCGTGGAAGCGGGTCCTGTGGGGTCGCTGTGGAGTTGTCAAAGGGCGGAAAAGGGCCGCTGACCTGCGTGCGAGCGCTCCCCGGGGTTGGAGTGTCCACCGGAGCGCTCGCACGCCTCAAATTATGACCGCACTGGAGGGGGCGGCGTCTCATGCTGCCCGAGGAAAAGGAACCGGGCCAGGTCGCCGGCCCGGTCGCCGGTCCGTGAGCAAGCCCGGGGTCGGCGTGGCCGACCCCGGGCGGCGACGGAACTGCGGCTCATGGCGGCTCAAGGACACCATCTCTAACGTGCCCGCAATGTGGCCGCGCCGCCCGCTCCGGCGGGCGTCGGCTGGGGATCAGCTGGCTTCGACGAGGAGTTCGGGGCCGCCGAAGCTGCCGTACCCGCCTTGGTCGGTGCGCCGGATCGGGGCCTGGAGGATGCGCAGAATTCCGCGAGCGGCGAGGTCGCGCGGGTTCGGAGAGGCTCCCCGAGACACCAGTGTCGGATCGGCGACGAGGGATGCCACCGTGTCACGGTCGACGGGGACCGACCACAGGGGCCAGCGGAAGGCGCTGCGTTTCCATTCCAGGTCGCATGCGGTGGTCCGCAACGAGCCGTCGACGGCGACGACCGGGTAGAAGAGCAGCCCGCGGAAGGCGAGCCAATCAGCCCCCGGGACGCCGAGGCGTTTCTCGTTCGCCGGGTTGGTCGCGCGTACGGCATAGATCCGGTCACTGCGGGAGTCCCACGACAGCGACGGGAGAGGGCTGTCGTACGCCCATGGGCCCGCGACGGCCTCCCGGAGGCGGTCCTTGTCCACGGACGCCGCGAGGGTGCGCACCATGTCGAGGAACTGCTGCCGACCGGCGGCGAAATGCAGGTGCGTGGGCTTGGCGTTGCCCTTGCCGTCGAAGGCTCCCTCGGCCACGAGCGCGCACAGCATGGACGCGTCGCCGGGCCGGTCGGGTGCGCCGAGAACGGCCTCGAACCATCGGCGCAGCAGCTCAGGCCCGGGTTTGGCGTCCGGCAGGGGTGATTCGCCTGGGAAACCGAGCACCACGCTGCCCGCCCATTCCCGTTGGTCTCGGCCGAGCAGATCCAGCAGGTCGTCCATGTCCGCAGCACCCGTGATCACGGCGTGCGGAACCAGCTCGTCCGTCCACCACAATCGGGCGTCACGGCCGGCTCGGGCCAGCGCGTCGAGCACGCCCAGCGCGGCGAGGAAGCCCAGCGGGTTCGTTCCCTCAAACGCGGTCAGCGCGAGTTCGCCCACAGTTCCGGCTCCTTCTCAGTGACGTGCGATTGTGTCCGCGGGGCGGCGCTTGCCCGGTGGTCGGCAAGCCGGAGGATGCTCTCCAGCCAGGCCAGGCCGAACCATCCGTAGCGGCGTACCAGCCTCCAGAACCGGTCGGCGACTCCCGAGTCGATGCGTGCCAGGCCCGTCGCGGACGAGCTCGCCAGCCGATGGTCCTTGAGCTCGACGGTGACATCGCTCGGATGTGGGTCGTGCACGACCGGCGCGAACGGCCGGCAGTAGCCGTGATGGCTGGCCACCAGGTGCAGCACCAGGTCCCAGTCGTGGGCGGACTTCGCCAGGTCGTCGGCGTCCTGCACCAAGGCGACGCTGAGCAGCTCGTGGCGACCGCCGCGCGGATAGCCGGAGGCTCGCCGGGCACGCTCGCGTTCGGCTCGGTCACCTGCCGGGATGGCGGACTTGGCGAGCAGTTCCGCGGGGAGTGGCCCGGTATCGAGGCCTCTGCGCAGCATCGCCTGGAAGCGAGGGTCGGCCTTACCGAGGTCGTGGAGTTCGCCGGCCAGCGCCAGGTCCGCTTGCAGCGCGGGCGGCAGGCCGCAGACCTTCGCGAGATCCTCCGCCCACTTCCCGACGTCCTGGAGGTGATCGGACAGGCCGACGGGCGTACCGGTGAAGGAACTGGTCTCCGGCTCGGAATCGGCCGTCTCGGCGTCCGCGGGTTCCGTCGTCGCCGCGGGCATGGGCCGCCGGGACGAGACCACGTAGATCGTCGAGCTGGGCAGTTCGTCAGTGCGCTCGACCGGCACCCGCGTGACGACGATCTGCCGGGGATGCCGACGCGCGGTCTCGCGGAGCGCGCCGATGATGCGGTCGGTGGCGTCCCCGCCGCCGACATCTCCGGAAACGTCGTCGAGCCAGTCCCTGATCGCCTCGTCGTCGCCGGTGTCTCCCTCGGCGTCGAGCACGTCGGGGAGCGGGAGGGCGGGGAGCCGATCGGCGCTGTCCTGCAGCACGTTCGGGTGCAGCCGCAGGACGGCCCGGCGTCGTTGCTCGGCCTGTACGCGGTGGGCGAGGTCGGTCACGGGCACGTCCGCGGCCGGGTCCCAGTTTCCCGCGGTGATACCTCCGTAGGCGGCCGACACGACCAGGGTGTCTCCGGGAACGATGTCGTCCGCCCTGGTGAGGACCCTGCTCTCATCGGCACGCCACCTGAGCACGGGCTTGATCGCGGCCGCACCCGGGAGCTCACCGCCGGCTTCGGGCTCCAGGCCCGCGCCCTCGACGTCGCTCACCGTCGCGTCCTGGCGACGAGCGGCGGTGCCGTCAAGCCGCGCGAGCCACGCCCGTACGGCGGCGATCGGCACCGCCATCGCCTCACCCGAGCCGGGCGGGCAGGCGCTCACCAGGGTGATGGCGGACTGGCCGTCGTCGCCGCGGGACAGCAGGTTCTCGGACAGGTCGGCGCGCCAGACGATGTTCACGTCCACCTGGCGTTCCCCGATGCCGTGCAGCCACATCGCCACATCGGGATCCCCATCGGGGTACGGCGAGGTCTGTACCCAGCGGTCGAGGTGGCTCGGCAGCAGGACCGGGGCCTGCCGCTTGGGCGCCACCAGTTGCGCCTCATTGGTACCGGGCCGCTGCGCGGCGAAGTCGAATTCCCCGTCCGGCAGCCACGCCCACGTCCGCGCGAGCGCCGTTCCGTAGATCGGATCATCGGCGCCCTTGGCCACGTCTGCGGACGACGCGAGGATGACCGATCTCGACGGCGTGCCTGCGGCGCTGAGCTTGCCGTCGCGGTCAACTCGTCCGAAACGCTGTTTCAGCGCGTCGAGGCTGGCGCATTCGGTGACGAGGGCGTCGAAGTCGAAGTCCGCGCCGGCCTCGATCGACTGGGTGGCGACCACGATGAGCGGGCGGTCCCCGGGGCGGCGTTCGCGCCCGGTACTGATGCGGCAGGCGAGTTCGGCGACGAGGTCGTCGCGGTCGAAGGGGCGCATTCGGCCGGTGACGAGCACGCAGTCGAACTCCGAGTCGCCACGCAGGAGCGCATATGCGCGCCGGGCGGTGTCCACCCGGTTGACGACCACGCCGACCACCGTCGCTTTCCCGCTCGCGATGACCGTCCGGGCGTGCTCCGCCGCCTCGCACGCCATCGCCTGCCGCTGCCCGGCCTGGTCCGCAGGCTGTGTGGGGACCAGGCGCTTGACCGCGAGCTTGTGGGCGCTGATGCGCCGGGCCAGCACCGGCGCCACCTCGGGATCGCGGTCGCGATCGCTCAGGCTCAGCGTTCGCACGGGTCGGTCCGCCTTGGCCGCTCCCGGAGTCGCCGACAGCTGAACGACCTGCCAGCGATCGGGCAGCCCGGCCTCCGCCGGGGGCCGGTAGCGCTCGGCGACCGCCGCAAGGGTCTCGGCGAACGGCTGCGCCAGATGCACCTCGTCCAGCAGGAACAGCGCATCGTTGGCCAGCAGCCCGGCATGGACCGGCCGCATGCCGCGGCTGATGCCATAACCGCGGAACAGCAGCCGCGAACCGACCTGGTCGACCGTGGAGACCAGCACCGCCGGGACATCCGGACGCAGCGCCCACGACTCGTCGCGGACGATCCCGCCGCGCAGCTCGGCCCAGTGCAGCGGCGATTCGGGCGGGTCGCCCGTCGGAGCCGACAACGCACGCAGCCGGGCGGCGACGGCCCGGACGACCGGGTGACTGCTCGTCCGCAACCGCTCCTCGAGCCGGCGCGCCCGCTGGGCCGCCTGGTTGACCACGACGCGCCGGTCGATGACGAACACGATCCGGCGCGGCGCGTCGTCGCGCAGCGCCATCAGGAACACGGCGATGTCGATGGCGGCCGTCTTGCCCGCCCCGGTCGGCAGGTCCAGCAGGTCGGGCCAGCGTCCGGTGGCGGCGACCTGCTCCACCAGGGCCTCCTGCCACGGGAAGGGAGTCGGCCGCCATTTCTTCTCGTCAGGCTTGCCGGCCGTCTCGTCCGTCCGGCCGGCCGGCGGCTCGTCGGGGGCGTTCACCGCCGTGAAGAACTCCGCGAAATCCGCCGCGGACAGCCCATCATTCATCGTGACTCCCGTTCCGTGTCGGCGGGGATGCACAACCCGTAGCCGAAGTGGCGGCCGGCGCCGATCAGCACCGGACCATTGACCGGCTCGGGAAACTCGATCTCCGCGTGGACGCAGACGCGCGGTGTGCCGCTGCCGGTCAGGTAGCCGGGAAACCGGCGGTTCCGCGGTGCCCCATCGGAGCGCGGACCCGAAGGTGCCGCTGGAACTCCCACGAGCGGCGAGTCCAGGCGGACGGTCAGGTCACTCGGCTCGATCAGCCCGGCATAACGGCAGGCGCGGACGATCGATGCCATCGCTTCGTCCTCGGCTCGATCACGTGCGGCGGGGTCAGGGCTGCGCAGCTTGCCGGGGAATCGGTCGAGGGCGATCGGCGTGACGGTGAGCCACCGGCGGGCCGGGCGGCACCAATAGCCACGGGTGGTCGTCCGCCGCCGGGGAGCCAGGGTGGCCTCGAGCCATCCGGGTCCCTGATCGAACGCGCGATCGATGCCCAGATCCTCCAGCGTCAACCGTACGGGCCGGCCACCCGGCCGCCCAGGGAGGAGAAGTTCGAATCCGGCGGCCGACCACGATCGCAGCGCCCGCTCCACCGCCGCTCGGTCGTCTTCGGAGCACCCGGCGGGCAGGACGAGCGCAATGCCGAACACGGTGCCGTCGCCGTAGCGGTGCCCGGCGCTCACGTTCGGAAGGGGGACGACGGCGAGATGCGGCTGATCCAGCGGCGGGGTGGGGCCCTCGTGGCCGTCCGGAGCGGGCCGGTGCCCGGAAATGATCGGCGGTGGCGGCTGCTCGCCGTGGGCGAGCAGGGCGCTGCGCACGGCGCGGGCGACCGTCAGAGTCTGGGTGATCGAAAGCGGGCGCTGCGAGGCGACGCCCAGCACGTACCAGTCACCGGACAAAAGCGGGGACACCCGGCGCGCCGGTGCGGCAGACGGACGCCGATAACCGACCATTCCCGCCGGCAGTGATCGGGGTTCCCTGCCGCGATGCGAGGCGTAGGCGAGTTCGAGACGGCCGAGCAGGCCGGTCCGCGGAACCCGGAGCCGCCGGATGTCATCCCGAAAGAAGGACCCGGCGCGAGCCGGCACCCACGTCGGCGACGGTGCGCTGGAGACGACGCGGCAGGACACCAATGTCGAGGAGTGACCGACGCGACCCACCCGCGCCAGCAGACGGTCGAGAGCACCACGGTGGCCGGCACTCGGCTCGGCCTCCGGCCATACGAACCAGACCGTTGGCTCGTCGGGAACGACCGTCGGATAGGTACGGCCCTGCTTCCCACGGAACTCCGGCAGCACCGCCTGGACCGATGCGGCCACGGCCGCGCTCTCACGCCCGGCCGGTCGTCCCGCCTTCGCCGCATCGGCGATCGCCTTGGCCTCCGCCTTGGCGAGTGCCGTGCGGGCACGACGGGCGGCGCGTTCGTCGCCGGAGCGCTCGGCCGCCCGCAGGGCGTCGCCGGCGTCCGCCATCGCGAGGTACGTGCGCGACAGGTCCCGCGACAGGGCGGTTGCGTCGTTCACCGGAACGTAGTGCGTCACCACACGCCGGCGCCGTACGTCACCACAGCAGATGTCGGGCGGACCCTGCTCTTCCAGCCAACGCAAGGCTTCACGCTCGTCGGGACCGGGATCGTCGTCATCGGCCCACGCCGCGACCATCGCTGAAAAGAGCCTCGCGGGATGGGGCGGCCACTCCGCCTCGCTGCGGTCGTTGAACCGTGTGGCGGTGTAACGGCCGGTGAGCAGTTCCATCGCGATGGCGAACATCACGCGTCACCGGGCGCGCCCTGCGCGACCAGGTCGTGGCTTCGCCGGATGAGCTCGACGAGCCGATCCGCCGGGCGTAGCAGCAGCTCGCCGGACCGCCACGCCATTCCGGCCTTGGCCGCGCGGTCGGCCGCCTCCGCCACCAGCGCGAGCGCCGCCGACCGCGTCAGCGCGAACTCGGAGGTGCCGCCGTCACGTGCGACCACCTCGAAGCTGATCGGTTTCTTCGTCACCAGGACGCACCGGGACCGCAGGTCGAAACCCTCCTCGAACGCCAGTGCGGCGGCGGCCAGCCCGAGGGCGGCGAGCGCGGTGCGGGCGGCCGTCTCCGTGTCGGCGCGCCGGCCGTCGTCGATGGGGGAGCCGTCCGGCAGCGTGGGGAACCGAAGCCGCCTCAACTGGATGAACGACAGCACGGTCGTACCCACGATCTCGCGGGCGGTGACGCCGCCGGCCTGGTCGTCGATGCTGGGGGTCACGTTGCCCAGGTTGGCCTGCGAGGGACGCCCGGCCTCCCCGCTACCGCGTCCGTTCTCCTTGGCGCCGAGCAGCCTCGGCTTGCCCTTGCCGTCCAGAGCGGCTTCGTCGGCGTTGAGCGTCCAGGTGCCGTCGGGCGCCTCATAGAGGGTGCCGGCTCGCCGCTCGATGCCCGTCGGCTCGATCCTCGACCCGGTCTTCTTTCCCGGCGCGATGTCAAGGGCGACGATCTCCGAGGTGATGGCCCGTTCGTACTTGGCTCCCAGCCCGCCCCGGGGGCCGGTGGAGTCCCAGCCGCCGAACACGAGGGTGTGCGGGCTGTGGTGGAACAGCCCGGCGGCATTGCGGGGGCGTGCCTCGGTGATCGCCCTGCCGACGGGACCGTTGCGGAACAGGTGCTCACCGTCGTAGCTGTCGCGGAGCAACGCGTCGAAGATGCGGTGCGGTGCCTCGTAGTCGCTGATCCGCTCGAGTCCGGCCAGATCCGGGAACGGCCGGAAGTCGACCGAGGTCACCGGCGCGGCCAGGCCGCCGAGCCGGATGGCGTCGAGCAGCGCGAGTTCCAGCCTGTTGGCCTGAGACGCGACCGAGTCGAGCACGACGGACTTGACGACCTCCGTGCCCTCCCCCTCCGCCGTGGGCACACGACGGTCTTCGATCGCGTACCTCGTCTTGGCGTCCCCGGGGACCACCCCGTACGTCGGCGGGAAGATCTTGTCGCCCGGGCCACCGAGCGGTTCCAGTGCGGTGCGGCATCGGATGCCGACGGCGTCGCCGGCGACGCCCGCCCGCAGTTCGTCGTAGGTCAGCGGCACGATGGTGCTCCGTTCGTCCATGGATGCCTTGAGTGTTGCGCCTGAGGCTCCTCGGCGTAGGGCGATCGTCCGTTCCAGGGAGCGGTGCCGGATCTGAGCTCAGTGCGCGTCTGATCCACGTCCGCCCGTGCCGAGGTCGCCTCCGCGGCACGGGAGAGAATACTGCGGATGAGTGCAGAGATAGCAGGGATTTAGCGGAAAAGTGTGGGATATGCTGCCCGGCAGGTGGCCGCATCGACGGCGAGGGCCGTCCCGCCATGGCCCGGCTGATCTCGAACCTGGGAGTGAGATGACCCGCGCGCGCCCCGAGGTGCCCGAGCTGGTGCCCGCCCGGATGCTCAACGAATACGTCTACTGTCCTCGTCTCTTCTTCCTTGAGTGGGTGGATTCGCTGTGGGCCGGCAACGCCGACGTGGCCGAAGGCGTACGGCGGCACCGCGCGGTTGACGCGGGCGGTGGTGCGGCGCCGCTGCCCGACGAAGGAGAGGTGAAGGCGGCGCGGTCGGTCGAGCTGTCCAGCGACCGCCTCGGCATCGTGGCCAAGCTCGATCTGCTCGAGGCCGCAGAGGGCGGGGTGGTGCCGGTCGACACCAAGAAGGGGCGGCCGGCGCCGGACGGCACGGCCTGGGAGGCCGACGCGGTGCAGGTCTGCGCGCAGATCCTCCTGCTGCGGGAGCACGGTTATCGGGTGAAGACGGGCGAGATCTACTACGCGCAGACCCGCCGGCGCGTGACGGTCGACCCTACGCCGGAACTCATCGCCCGCACGATGCAGGTCGCCGCCGACGCACGAGCGGCCGCGTCGCGGCTCGCCCCTCCCGCACCGTTGGAGTCCAGCCCGAAATGCCCGCGTTGTTCGCTGGTCGGCATTTGTCTGCCGGATGAGACGAACGTACTGGCCGCCAGGACCGGCGACCGGCCACGCCGCCTGATCGCCACCGCGCCGGACGCCACTCCGCTGTACGTCACCGAACCTGGAGCCGTGATCGGCATCGAGGGCGGCCGGCTCAACGTCACCAAGCACCGCGAGCCGCTGGCGAGCGTCCGGCTGATCGACGTGCTGCACGTTTGTGCCTACGGAAACGTCCAGTTGACGGCGCAGGCGCTGCGCGGTCTGTTCCAGCGCGACATCGACGTCTTTCATTTCTCCTACGGCGGATGGCTGCTCGGGCTCACCACCGGGCTGCCGAGCAAGAACGTGATGCTGCGCATCCGCCAGAGCACGGCCGCGGCGAGGGCACAACTCGACGAGCCCCGGCACATGATCGCCGGCAAGATCCGTAACTGCCGGGTGCTGCTACGCCGGAACGGCGGCGACCGCGCCGCAGGGGTGGTCGGTCGGCTCGCCGACCTCGCGGCCATGGCCGAGACAGCGGCCGACGCCGCGGAACTGCTCGGAATCGAAGGCGTCGCCGCGCGGCTGTACTTCGCCGCGCTGCCGGACCTCATGCCACGGGCGGCCGACCTCCCCGGCCCGGCATTCACCGGCCTGCGTACCCGCCGGCCGCCGACCGACGCGGTCAACTGCCTGCTTTCGTTCTGCTACGGGCTGCTGACCAAGGAACTCATGGCAGCCTGCCTCGCAGTCGGCCTCGACCCCTACATCGGGCTGTTCCACCGGCCCAGGTTCGGGAGACCGGCGCTGGCACTCGATCTGGCCGAGGAGTTCCGGCCTCTGCTGGCCGATTCGACCGTCCTCACCCTGGTCAACAACCGAGAAGTCACCACGTCGGACTTCCTGCTCCGCGCGGGGGCGGTGACACTGACCGCCGAAGGCCGTAAAGCCGTGATCCGGGCGTGGGAGCGGCGGATGACGACCCGGCTGCGTCACCCGATATTCGGGTACACGGTCAGCTACCGGCGGGCGATCGAACTGCAGGCCCGGCTCCTGGCCGCCTGCCTCATCGGCGAGCTGCCGTCATACCAGCCCCTGGTCACCAGGTAGCCGTGATGGCCCGCCGACGCTACCTGGTGGCGTATGACATCCGTGACGACCGCCGGCTGCGGTCTGTTGCCACGTGCATGGAGGGATACGGCAGCCGTATCCAGTACTCGGTTTTCGTGTGCGACCTGTCCGATCACCAGGCCGTCGACATGCGCGCGGACCTGGAGGGCATCATCAAGCCGTCAGAGGACAGCGTGATGATCATCCAATGCCGCGAAGTTAAGGATCACGGACGGGGTGTCAAGGGCTCGCTCCGGTGAGCGTGTAGGTGGCTGGGGCGGTCTTGGTGAGCAGGCC
>JBEHYF010000183.1:0-9787 GCA_048498315.1 Actinomycetota bacterium | reverse complement strand
GCCGCGCCGGCCGCCGCGCCGGACGCGGTGAACGCGGCGATCGGCGGGCGTGAGACAGGACGGTGGCGCCGGTCGCCGGTCCGGCGGAGTGGCCGGAGAAACGCCGCTCAGGCCCCGGTGAGGCGGGCCGCGGCGGCGTCGACGCGTTCGTCGGTGGCCGTGATGGCGACGCGGACGTGCCGGGCGCCGGCCGCGCCGTAGAAGTCGCCGGGGGCCACGAGCACGCCGAGGTCGGCCAGCGCCTTCACGGTGTCCCAGCACGGCTCGTCACGGGTCGTCCACAGGTACAGCCCGGCCTCGGAGTGGTCGACGCGGAACCCGTACGCCTCCAGCGCCGCGCGCAGCACGGCACGGCGCCGCGCATAGCGCTCGCGCTGCTCCCGCACGTGCGCGTCGTCGGCGTACGCGGCGGTCATCGCCGCCTGCACCGGCGCGGGCACGATCATGCCGGCGTGCTTGCGCACCTCCAGCAGTTCCTTGACCAGCGCCGGGTCGCCGGTGACGAAGCCGGCGCGGTAGCCGGCCAGGTTCGAGCGCTTGGACAGCGAGTGCACGGCGAGCAGGCCGGTGTGGTCGGCACCGCAGACGTCGGGATGCAGCACCGAGACCGGCTCGGCGTCCCAGCCGAGCTCGACATAGCACTCGTCACTCACGACGATCGCGCCGCGGTCGCGCGCCCACCCCACCACCTTGCGGAGGTGCTCGGCGGGCAGCACCTTGCCGGTCGGGTTGGACGGCGAATTGATCCAGATGATCTTCGGTCGCTCCGGGCCGAGGGTCAGGAGGCCATCGACCGCGCGCGGCGTCGCCCCCGCCAGCCGCACACCGACGTCGTACGTGGGGTAGGCCAGCTCCGGGAAGACGACCGTGTCGCCGGGCCCGGCGCCGAGCAGCGTGGGCAGCCAGGCGACGAGCTCCTTCGTGCCGATGACCGGCAGCACCGCGGCCGGATCGGCGGCCACGCCGAGCCGCCGGGACAGCCAGCCCGCCGCCGCGTCGCGCAGCGCGGGAGTGCCGTACGTGGCCGGGTACCCGGGCGCGTCGGCGGCGTCGGCCAGCGCCCGCCGCACCACGGCCGGCGTCGGGTCGACGGGGGTGCCGACGGACAGGTCGACGATCCCGCCCGGGTGGCGGGCGGCCCGCTCCTTGTAGGGCGCGAGCCGGTCCCAGGGGAAGTCCGGCAGCGTCTTGATCATGGCACTCCCACATTACGCGCCGCCTGCCTCAGGAACGGGCAGACGGCGCGCTCCGGCTCTGCGGCGACTCGGGCCGAATCGGGCCGGCCCGGGCCGGCGTAGGTGATCGGCGGCGACCGGGATCGGCCTTATTCGCCCTGCGGCGGCAGGGCGGCGACGATCGGGTGGTCCTTGTCGATCTTGCCGACCTTGGACGCACCGCCCGGCGAGCCCAGGTCGTCGAAGAACTCCACGTTGGCCTTGTAGAAGTCCTTCCACTGGTCCGGCGTGTCGTCCTCGTAGAAGATCGCCTCAACCGGGCACACCGGCTCGCAGGCGCCGCAGTCGACGCACTCGTCCGGGTGAATGTAGAGCATGCGCTTGCCCTCGTAGATGCAGTCGACGGGGCACTCCTCGACGCATGCCTTGTCGAGCACGTCCACGCAGGGCTGCGCGATGACGTAGGTCACGTCGTATCTCCTCAACGTCTGTGGCCATCGCCACGGCTCGCAGCGGTGTTCGCTGCCTAGTATTGCCGTTGTCAGGCCAGGCTTTCGACATGGGGGGCACCATCGGCCCGCGATTCTCTGCCCAATATGTCATTTCGGTGACTCCGTCCGACGTCGGACGCCGTGTCACGTTGCGCCGCCGCCTTGCCGACGGCCTGCACAGCGACGTCGTCGGTGAGCTCTTGGCATGGGAGTCCGGCCGCCTCACCGTACGCCGCCGCGACGGCTCGGAGATCACGCTTGCCGAGGCCGACCTGGTGGCCGGAAGGGTCGTGCCGGCCGCACCGCCGCGGCGCCGGCCCGGCCAGGGCGGCGGCCGGCCGGACAGCGGGGCCTGACCGACAGGGAGCCTGACCGACGGCGGCCGATCGGCGCCCGGCCGGGCACGCCCACCCGACCTGCAACGGCCCACCCGGCACCGCCCCCGGCCGCCGCAGGCGGCAATGTCGTCCCGCAACCGCCGGCGCGGGGCGCGCGGCGCGGTCAGGGCAGCGGCCAGTCGGGCACCTCGGCGGGCAGGTCGCGGCCGATCTTCATCGGGAAGCGTGCCGGGCGCTTTTCCAGGAACGAGGTGACGCCCTCGACGGCATCGGGCGCGCCGCCGAGGGCGCGCATCAGCAGCGAGTCGGCGCGGTGCGCGTGCCACGGCGACGGCGCGCCCAGCCCGGACCACATCAACCGCCGGATGGCGGCCACCGCCACTCCGGAGGTGTTGTCGGCGATCTCGCGGGCGAGCGCGTACGCGGCGTCGAGCAGCTCGTCCGCCGGGACCACCCGGGAAACCAGGCGGCCCCGCAGCGCCTCGTCGGCGTCGAAGATCCGGCCGGTCGCGGCCCACTCCATCGCCTGTGAGATCCCGACGATGCGGGGCAGGAACCAGCTCGACGCCGCCTCGGTCACGATGCCGCGCCGGGCGAACACGAAGCCGAACCTTGCCCGGTCGGCGGCCAGCCGGACGTCCATCGGCAGGGTCATCGTGACCCCGACGCCGACCGCCGCGCCGTTGATCGCGCCGATGACGGGCTTGAGCGAACGGGCGATCCGCAGGGCGACCGTTCCCCCGCCGTCGCGCGGCGCGCCGTCTTCGAACGTCTCTTGCCCGCCGAACATGTCCCGGCTCGCGTCGTGGTTGAACGTGTCGCCGCCGCGTTCGAGGTCGGCGCCGGCGCAGAACGCCCTGCCGCGCCCGGTGACGACGACCGCGCGCACCTCGTCGTCGGCGTCGGCGCGGTCGAATGCGTCGATCAGCTCGCCGCGCATCACGATCGTGAAGGCGTTGAGCCGGTCGGGTCGATCGAGCGTGATCGTCGCGACGCCGTCGGCGCAGGTGTAGTCGATCTCGGTGTACGCCACTGCCGCTCCTCGCGCCCGCATCCGTTTCCAGAACGTGATTCTAGATGCCGCCCGGCTCCGGTCGTCTCACACCGCCGCGCCCCAGGCCCCCACGCCCCAGGCCCCACGGCCAGGCCCCATCACCAGGCGCCATGCCCACCCGACCTCACGGCCACCAGGCCCCACGGCCTCGGCGGGCCCGGCCCGCCCCCTCGGCCGACCGGCCCGTGCCGGATGGAGGCCGCCACGGTCACGCGCCTTCACGTTGGAAAGGCCGCGCCAGCGGCGATCCCGCCTCCGCCCGCGCCCGGCCGGCCAGGGCGATGTCTTCATCGGCCGGGCAGCCGATGAGGGGCGGCATCGCGCGGGCCAGCACCCGCCGGCTCCATTCGGCCCGGGTGCCGCGATACGGGGCGGGCGGCCGCACCTCCAGCGTGGCCGCCGAGGTGGCGACGAGGCGCACCGTCACGGGCCTGCCGTCGGCACATGGGGTGGCGGCCCAGAACGCCCAGAAGTCGTCCGGCTCGATGGTCGGGTGGTCGTCGAGGAGACGCGTCGGCCGGCCGGGACGCTCCCGCGACCAGCGCCACTGGTCGGTGAGCAGTCGGCGCGCCACGGCGCGAAGGAGGTTCAGAGCCGGCAGGTCGTGACCGCGGGGCACCCCGTCGATCACCAGGTCGGGCAGGCCGAAGCGGCGCAGCCCGAGCAGGGTGATGCGCAGGCACGTGCAGCCGGCCGGAGCGTGGTCACCGGCACAGCCGCACCGGCCGCCCCCTCCGGCGACGCCGCGAGCACCGGCGGTCCCGGCCGTCCCGGCGGCATCGGCGACGACACCGGTGGTCCCGGTGGTCCCGCCGACACCGCAGGCTCCGGCGACCCCGGTGACCGCGAAGGCTGCCGCCGGGGAAGCGGTGATCGCGGGGCAGCAGCGGCTCGCGGCACCCGGGTCGCCGTGGGCGGCGCCACCGTCGGCGTAGCGGACGCCGAACCACTGGTCGCCCATGCGGAACCGCACCCGCTCGTCGCGGGCGAGACCGTCGCGCAGCAGCACCTGGCGCGCCTGCGGATCGACCAGCACGCCGCCGGAGGCGTCGGCGAGCGCGCGGGCGACGGCACGCGCGGTCTGCTCCCGGTGCGGCTGCTCGCCGGCGGCCGCGGCGTGCGCGACGACGATGTGGTGGCTCGCCTGCTGGATGCGCCGCCGGTCGTCGTCGCAGGCGAGGACGTCGTCGAGACGCCACGGCGCCTCACGGGCGTCGATGGTGAAGATGCCCAGGCGCGGGGTCTTGAGCGCCTCGATCGCGGAGCGGCGGAACGGCGGGGGCACTCTCCAGGGCACCGCCGCGTAGGGATCGGCGGGCGGCTCGCTCGTCGCGATCACATAGTGCGACGTGACGACCTGCGGAACGGACAGCACGACAGCGGACATGACCGCCTCCTCGGGCTCGTTGCGGGTGGGGATGAACCGGCTCCGGTCAGGCGACCGCCCGGCGTGGCGCCTCCGGGACGTACGGCATGGCCAGGTCGACCACGTCGCTCCACCATGCCGCGGCACCGGCGTCGAAGTCGCCGGGCGGCCCGGCGGTGAGGTAGGGCAGGCCGTCGTCGCCGCCGGCGGCGCGGGCGAGCCGGACGCGCACGCGGCCGCCGAGCACTTCACCCGGCTCGGCACCCCAGTAGCGCCAGACGTCGAGGCCCTCCGCCCACGTCTCGTCGGGGATGCGCCGCCGGCGCGCGCCGGGGTGGCAGGCCAGCCAGTCCCAGTGCTCGGCGAGCAGCCCGACGGCCAGGCAGCGCAGCAGCGTGATGGCCGCCGGCAGGGTGCCCCTCGGCACTTGTGCGGCCTCCAGCTCGGGGAAGCCGAAGCGGTGCAGACCCGCGGTGACCAGGCGCAGGTCGCCGGCGTCGGGGACGACGAAGGTGGCCAGCCAGTCGTCGGCGAGGCAGAACTCCGGGTGCTCGCCGGCGAACCGGAACGCGTGCGCCAGCACCTGGTGCGACCAGGCGTCGTAGACCACACCGTCGCACGCCTCGGCGACGGCCCGGGCGATCTCGCGCGCCGCCTGGCCGTGGCCCGGCTGGGAGACGGGCGGCGCGTGCCCGGTGACGACGATGTGCTGGCGCGTCTTGGCGAGCAGGTGCCGCTCCTCGGGCCGGACCCACGCGGCGTCGCGCAGGAGGTCGGCATAGCCGGACTCGGCCGGCGGCCGGGTGCGCATCCGCAGCAGGGGCGAGCCGAGCAGCTCGGCCGCCAACGGCAGCCGCACCCGGCCGCGCGCCGCGGCCGCGGGGTCGTCGAGCGGATGCGCGGTGGCCACCACGAACGGTGCCGCGACGGTCTCGGGAACGGTCAGGTCGATCATCGGTGCCTCCGGGGTCGGCGTCCCGGACAGCCTCGCGCCCGGCGTACCCGGTCCGTAAGCCCGGGCGCACAGACTGTGGACGACCGGCGACCAGACGGTGCCGCGCATGTGACCCGAATCACTACTCAACGATCCACGATGCGAGACGTTACGGCGCTTGCCTTCTTTGTCCTATATGTTTCGGCCATGGACTGGGCCGTGGCGACGTACGACACCACTTTCGGGTACGTCTCCGCGCACGGCGCTCCGCTGCTCGACCTGCTCGATCCCAAGCCGGACGAGCGCATCATCGACCTGGGCTGCGGGACCGGCGTGATGACCGTCGAGATCGCCGAGCGCGGCGCGGAGGTGCTGGGTATCGACGAGTCTGTCGAAATGGTCAACGCGGCACGCTCCCAGCACCCGCACCTGTCGTTCGCGGTGGGCGACGCGCACGACTTCACCACCGGCGAGCGATACGACGCGGTGTTCTCCAACTCGGCGCTGCACTGGATGGCCCGCGACCCGTCAGCGGTGATCGCGCGGGTGCACGCGGCGTTGCGCCCGGGCGGGCGGTTCGTCGCCGAGATGGGCGGCGCCGGCAACTGCGCGGAGCTGATCGCGGCCGTGCAGACGGCCTGGCGGATCTTCGGCCTGCCCGAACCCGAGCTTCCCTGGTACTTCCCCACGCCGGCGGAGTACGCCACCCGCCTGGAGGAGGCCGGCTTCGTCGTGCGCCTGATGGAGTACTTCGACCGGCCCACGCGGCTGGCCGAGTGCCCGGACGGCGCGGCGGACTGGGTACGGCTTTTCGCGCCCGAGCTGATCGCGGAGGTGCCGCCCGAGATCGCCGGGCCGCTGCTGGAGCGGGTCAACGAGCTCGCCGCGCCGGCGCTGCGCCGCGAGTCCGGCTGGATGGCCGACTACGTGCGGCTGCGGTTCGCCGCTGTGCGCAAGCCGGGCGGCGACGAGCTGGCCCAGTCGGCGAGCCCCCGTAGCTGACCGCGCCGCCACCGCTCGGGCGCTCCCGTCCCTTGCGGCGCCGCCACCGCTCGGGCGATGCCCCGTGCCGGTCGTACGGTCACGCCGCCGGCCGCCCGCGTCCGTACGGCGCGCGCATCGCCATCGCGCGGCGGCGCCGGCGGGACGATCGAGCACGACGGCGGCCGCCCGGCCGGCCCGGGCGGGTAGGGTCGTCGGTGTGCTGCGGCTGTACGACACGGGCACCGGACACGTCAACGAGGTCGTCCCGGCGCGGCCCGGCGTCGCGCGGGTGGCCTGTACGGGGGGCCTGCGCCCGCTCGTCGTCGGCGACCTGATCCGGCGGCTGCTGGTGCATCACCGGCTGCACGCGATCGGCATCTGGCCGGAACCCTCCGGCGACCTGCCGGTCGACCCGGCCGACCTGGGCGTGCGCCCGCCCGAGCTGACCGATGGACCGGCCGACGTGCACGTCGGGCCGGCGGTCGGCCGCTGCTCCCTGGCCTCCTTCGACGGGATCGACCCGCTGGCCGTGCGACTGGCCCTCCTGCGCACCCACTACCGCACCGACATCACCATCGGCCGCGACGACCTGGCCGAGGCCGAGGCCGAACTGGACGGGTGGCGGCGGTGCGTCGCCCGCTGGGCCGACTCGCCGGGCCGGCCGGGTAGCGACGCCCATGTCGCCGAGGCGGTCGCCGCGCTCGACGCCGACCTGGACACTCCGGCGGCCTTGGCGGTGCTCCCCCGCCTGGCCGAAGACGACGCGGTGCCGCCGGGTGCCAAATTCGAGACTGCGATCATGCTCGACATGATTCTCGGACTCGATCTCGTGCGCCTGATCGGCCGCCTCTAAATCACAATACGGTCCGGGCCGATTCATGGGTTCACGGGAACCTCTTTTCTTGCCTCTACGGTCTCAGTAAGCTCATCAGGTAATTTGCCCTGATGCCCGGGAATTGACGATGCGATTCCGCATGTGCGTCGGCACACTGGCCCTGGCCGGCCTGCTCGCGGCGTGCGGCGATCCGGCGCCGGGCGGCTTCCATCCCAGCGGCCGGGCCACGGCCGACCCGCCGGCGGGAACCTCCGCGTCCGATGGCCCGGACGGCGGCACGGCGGCGCCCGCGGCGAACGGCGCCGCGAGCACGGACGCCCCGCAGCTGCGGACCCCGCAGGCGGCGCTCACCGCCTACCGCGAATACCAGCGCGTCTACGAGCAGGTCTACGAGACCGGCGACCCGGCCCCGCTGCGCGCCGTCGCCACGGATCCGCAACTGTCGCTGGTGACGAAAGACGTACGCCGCACACGGGCGCAGGGTGTCATCTGGCGCTTTCACAACGTTCTGAATCCGCGGGTCCAGGGACACTCGCCGGACGATTCGACCGTCGTGATCCTCGACTGCGTGCAGACGCTCGGCGCCTACCGATTCTCCGTCAAAACCGGCAAGCGACTCGGCGCCTGGCGGGGCGGCTCCTCGCTTTACCAGGCGATCATGAAATACCTCGACGGCTCCTGGAAGATCTCCGACGCCAGGCAGGGCAGAAAATGCTGACCAGGATCACGGCAGTCCTTTTGGCGCTCGCCCTCGCGCCCGCGTGTGTGATCGCCGCCGCAGCCCGCACCGCGGCAGCGGCGCCGTGCCAGAACGGCGGAAGCTGCAGCATCAGCGGCCACTACCACTACGGCGGCGGGGGCGGCGGCACCACCAGCGGAGGCGGCGGCGGAGGCGGCGGGAACACGGGTCCCGGCCTGGGCTGCCCGAACCAGGGCCCGCAGATCGTCTGTACCCCCGGCAACCCCGCGCCCGCAGCGAACCCGCACGTCCCCACGATCGACGTGGCGCAGTCCGCCCGCGACCAGATCGCCGTGCCCGCACCCCACGTCAACACCGCACCCGCCGGCCGTACCTACGTCCAGCTCAAGACCGGACTGTGGGTCGACCGGGCGGACTTCGTCACCCGGTCGATCTCCCTCACGATCTTCGATCAGACGGTGACGGCCACCGCGACCCCACAGTCGGTCACCTGGAACATGGGCGAGGGCATGGTCGTCTGCCACGGTCCGGGCACCCCGAACGGCACCGAGTGCGGCTACACCTACACCCACTCGTCCGCCGACCGGCCGGGCGGAAAGTACACGATCAGCGCCACGATCACCTGGG
Organism: Actinomycetota bacterium; assembly: GCA_048498315.1. Lineage (GTDB taxonomy): Bacteria > Actinomycetota > Actinomycetes > Streptosporangiales > Streptosporangiaceae > Actinoallomurus. The sequence goes on along the minus strand of JBEHYF010000183.1, from coordinate 1,283 downwards.
CGCTCGCCTGGACCTGCCGGGGTGACTGCGACGCCGCCGGTGGCCGGCTCGCTCCCCTGACGATGACGACGACGGCGCCGCTGGCGGTCGGAGAGATCCAGACGGAGTCCGGCAGAGGCTGACCTGCGAACCATCGGAGGGCCGACAGGTGCATCGACCGCCGCGGTTTCCCGCCGCGCCGCTCACCGGCCTGCTCGCCGCCGGGCTCGTCCTGGCCGGGTGCGGCGGCGGTCACCGCACGGCCGGCCGCAGTCCGGCGGCGACCGCAACGACCGCGACGCCCGCCGCGTCACCCACGCCCACGTACGCGGCGGAGCGGGTAACGTCGTCGCTGCTCAGCGCGCGGCAGATCGACCCGCGGATCCGGCCGATCGCGCTGACCACGCCGGCGCTCAAGCGGCACGCGGTGCCGTCGTGCTCGCTGTCGGTCATCGGGCCGTCCGGCGACCCGGCCGTCACCGTGCGCGAGTTCGCCTCCAGCCGCTACACGGGAGCCAATTTCGGACAGGCCGTGCTGATCTATCCCGACGCCGGCGCGGCGACGGCCATGTTCGGCACCATCCGCGCGAAGACGGCGGCCTGCCCGGCGAAACGGCATGTCGCGCAGAAGGCCCTGGGGGGTGGCCGCAGGTTCGCCGTCACCCACGACGACACCTGGCGGACGGCCCGGGACACCGTGCTCGGCTGGGCGCACGTCCGGGGCTTCGAGAAGGACGTCTACCCGCCATCGTCCAGTGTCATCAACGTCATCCTCATCACCTACGACTACGTCCAGCGCGGCAACGTCGTCATCGCGTCGATGTACTGGAAACGCGTCGAACCCGGCGCGTCCGAGACCGCCGTCGCGGACCAGGCCACCCGCCTGCTCACCGCCCAGCTGAACAAGCTGGGCTGACAGTGCGGCGAGCCGGCGCCGGACCGACGACGAGGGTCATTCGTGGAGTCTGCGCTCGGCGACCACGATGCCGTCCTCGTCGCTGTACAGCCACGCCCCGGGCCGGAACTCCACCCCGCCGAACGTGACCGGGACGTCCACCTCGCCCAGGCCGTCCTTGGCGCTCTTGCACGGGTTCGAGCCGAGCGCCTTGATGCCCAGGTCGAGGCGGCGCAGCGCCACGACGTCCCGCACCGCCCCGTTGATCACGACGCCGGCCCAGCCGGCCGCGGCCGCCGAGGCGGCGATCACATCGCCCATCAGCGCCGTACGCAGCGAGCCGCCACCGTCGACCACGAGCACGCGACCGGCGCCGGCAGCCGCCAGCACCTCCCTTACGAGGGGGTTG
>JBEHYF010000182.1:0-10042 GCA_048498315.1 Actinomycetota bacterium | reverse complement strand
AAGCCGCTCGGTGTCTTGCCGGCCGGAGCCGTGGTGATCCCGCCGCTCACCCGCCGCTGCGCGCCTCCGGACTGACGTTCCAGGAGGATGCAGGGATCCTCCAGGACCGCTTCGAGGCGGTCGGCGTCGGTGATTGCCGTGATCGCGCCGGTCGCGACCACGGCGGACGGCTCAGGCGCCGCGCAGCACCGCGCCGACGCGGTCGGCCGCGGCGGCCACGGCGGCGTCGCGGATCGCGCTGGTCTCCTCCGCGGTGAGTGTGCGGTCCGGAGCCCGGAACCGCAGCGTGTAGGCGAGCGACTTGTTGCCCGGGCCCACCTGCTCGCCCGTGTACAGGTCGAACAGCCGGACCGACTCCAGCAGCTCCCCGGCGCCCGCCGCCTCGACACCGGCCCGCAGCGCCGCCTCAACGTCGGCGGCGGGGACGCCCTCGCCGACGATGAGCGCGACGTCCTGGGTCGCCACCGGGTAGGTGATGACGTGCGGCGACGTCACCCGGTCGGCGGCCCGCGCCTCCAGCCGGGTGAGGTCGAGCTCCATCGCGCAGGACCGCGCGGGAAGGTCGTACGCCTTGATCACCCGCGGGTGCAGCTCGCCGGCGTGGCCGATCAGCATCCCGTCGGCGAACAGGGCGGCGCAGCGGCCGGGGTGCCACGGCTCGTACCGGTCCGCCTTGACCTCCAGCTCGACGCCGGCCTCGCGGGCGACGATGCGGGCGGCCTCGATCGCGTCAGCCCAGATCGCCGGACGGCCCTCGCCCCACCAGCCGGCCGGTTCGCGGTCGCCGGCCAGGGCCACGGCGACGCGCAGCGGCTGGTCCGGCAGGGCCGCGTCGAGCGCGGCGCGCTCCTCGGCCGTGGGGGCACGGTCGACCGGCGGGCGCGGCGGCGCCGGGGCGCCCGGGCGCGGCCGGTAGACCAGGCCCATCTCGAACAGCGCGACGTCGGCGAAGCCGCGGCCGACGTTCCGGTTCAGCGTGCGCAGCAGCCCGGGCAGCAGCGTCGTGCGCAGCAGCGGCTCGTCGTCGGACAGCGGGTTGACCAGGCGCAGCGCCCGCCGCCGGGCGTCGTCGGCGGGCAGTTGCAGGGCGTCCCAGTCGCCTTCGGACACGAACGGGTAGGCGATCACCTCGCTGTAGCCGGCGGCGGCGAGCGCGCGCCCGACGCGCCGGCGCAGCCGCTGCGCCGGCGTCAGGCCCCGGCCGGCGACCGAGCGCGGCGCGCGGGCCGGGATGTTCTCATAGCCCTCGAGCCGGATGACCTCCTCGGCGAGGTCGTTCGGGTCGCGCAGGTCCGGGCGCCACGACGGCGGCGTGACGGTCAGCGAAGACTCCCCCGTCACCTCGCAGCCGACGTCGCGGAGCCGGCGGATCACCGTGTCGCGGCCGTACGCCGCGCCGGCCACACGGTCGGGGTGGTCGTCCGGGATGGTGATCGTGACCGGCTCGACCGGATACCGGACGTTCGTCATGCCCGGGACGATCTCGGCGCCGCCGTGCTCGGCCAGCAGCCGGACCGCCTTGTAGGCGGCGTACGGCTGCAGTTCGTGGTCGACGCCGCGCTCGAACCGGTAGGACGACTCGCTGTGCAGCTTGTGCCGTCGGGCCGTGCGGGCGATGCCGGTCGGCGAGAAGTGCGCCGCCTCGATGACGATGTCGCTGGACTTCTCGTCGATCTCGGTGTTGAGCCCGCCCATGATGCCGGCGATGTTCACCGGCCCGGTGTCGTCGGTGATCAGGATGTCAGCCGGGTCGAGCTCCCGGGTCACGTGGTCGAGCGTCTCGATGCGCTCGCCCGGCTCGGCTCGCCGTACGACCAGCGGGCCGCGCAGCTTCGTGCGGTCCCAGGCGTGCAGCGGCTGCCCGAGTTCGAGCATCAGGTAGTTGGTGACGTCGACGGCCAGGGAGATCGACCGCTGCCCGGCGCGGGCCAGCCGCACCCGCATGCGGATCGGCGTGTGCGCGGCCGGGTCGAAGCCGCGGACCTCGCACAGCACGTAGCGGTCGCAGGCGGTCGGGTCGGCCACGGACGCCGCGTACGATTCGCCGGCCTCGGACGGCAGCTCGACGTCGGCCGGGTCGTGGAACGGCACGCCGAACGCGGTGGCGGCCTCGCGGGCCACGCCGCGGATCGAGGCCGTGTAGCCGCGGTCAGGCGTGATCGCGATGTCGAGCACGTCGTCGCGCAGCCCGGCCAGCTCGACGAAGTCGGCGCCGATCGGGGTGTCAGGGGGGAGCACCCAGATGCCCGGGCTGGTCTCGGCGAGCCCCAGCTCGGCCTCCGAGCAGATCATGCCGTCGGAGATCTTCCCGTACGTCCTGCGGGCCGAGATGGCGAAGCCGCCGGGCAGCACGGCGCCGGGCAGCGCCACCGGTACCAGGTCGCCGGCGGCGAAGTTGGTCGCGCCGCAGACGATGCCGCGGGGCGCGTCCTCGCCGACGTCGACCTGGCAGTAGCGGATCGGTTTCTTGAAGCCGGTCAGCTCCTCGATCTGGAGCACCCGCCCGGTCACCACGCCGGAGATATCGTGCCCGACGGTCTCGGTGGTCTCGACCTCCAGGCCCGCCGCGATCAGTCGGCCGGCGATGTCGCGCGCGGTGGCGTCGGCGGGCAGCTCGGCGTACTCCCGCAGCCACGAAACAGGGACGCGCATCAGATCTCCATCCCGAACGCCCGGGTGAACCGCACGTCACCCTCGACCATGTCGTGCATGTCCTCCACGCCGTGCCGGAACATCAGCGTGCGCTCGACGCCCAGGCCGAACGCCCAGCCGCTGTAGCGCTCCGGGTCGACGCCGCAGGCGATCAGCACCCGCGGGTTGACCATGCCGCAGCCGCCGAGCTCGATCCAGCCTTCCGACCGGCAGGTGCGGCAGGGCTCGCCGCCCGGCTCGGCCGAGGCGCCGCGGCAGACGAAGCACTGCATGTCGACCTCGGCGGACGGCTCGGTGAACGGGAAGTAGTACGGCCGGAAGCGGGTCTTCAGGCCCTCGCCGAACATGCCGGTGACGAACGCGCCGATGGCGCCGCGCAGGTCGGCCATCGTGATGCCCTCGTCGACGACCAGGCCCTCCATCTGGTGGAAGACCGGGCTGTGCGTGGCGTCCAGCTCGTCGGTGCGGAAGGTCTTGCCGGTGCACACGACGTAGACCGGCAGCGGGCGGGACAGCAGCGCGCGGATCTGCACCGGCGAGGTGTGGGTGCGCAGCAGGAGGCCGGAGTCCTCCGACTCGACGAAGAAGGTGTCCTGCGTCTCGCGGGCCGGGTGGGCCGGCGGGAAGTTCAGCGCGTCGAAGTTGAACCACTCCGCCTCGACCTCGGGGCCCTCGGCCAGCTCGAAGCCCATGGAGACGAAGACGTCGGCCATGCGCTCGCCGACGGTGGTCAGCGGGTGCCGGGCGCCGCGCGGCGCGCGGTCCCACGGCAAGGTGACGTCGACGGACTCCTCGACGAGGACGCGCTGGTCGCGTTCTTCCTCCAGCGCGGCCTGGCGGGCCTTGAGCGCGCCTGCGACCTCGCGGCGGGCCGCGCCGACGCGCTTGCCGGCCTCGGCTCTGGCGTGCGGCGGCAGGGCTCCGATCTCGCGGTTGGCCAGCGCGAGCGGCGACCGGTCGCCGGCGTGCGCGAGGCGTACCCGCTTCAGCTCGTCGAGGGAGGAGGCGGCGGCGATGGCGGCGAGCGCCTCGTCACGCGCGCGGGCCACCTCCTCGGGCCGCAGTGCGGCGACCTCGACCCGGTCGTAGGACTTGTTGGGTGCGGACATGGGTTGTGATGACTCCCGATGGCGGAACGGCGATCGAGTCTAGTCGGCACGAAGCCCCCGCCCCTGGACGCACGCCGTCGGGAACGTCGCGAAGGGGCGGCCGGAAAGCCCGCGCGGTGCTCTCAGGCGAAGTCGGGAGCGCCGGCGGGCAGGCTAAATCGGAACTCGGCGCCGCCGCCGGGCGCGCGCCGCACGACGATCGTGCCACCGTGCGCCTCGACCAGGCCCTTGACGATGTAGAGGCCGAGGCCGGTGCCGCCGCGCGGCTGCCCGTGCCCGCGCCAGAACTGCCGGAAGACCCGCTGGGCCGCCTCGGGCGGGATGCCCTCGCCCTCGTCGCGTACCGAGACGACGGCTCCTTGCTCGCGGGTGTCGGGCTCGACCACGATCGTGACAGTACCAGCCCCGTGCCGGACGGCGTTCTCGACCAGGTTGCCGATGATCTGGTCGATCTTGTCGGGGTCGAGCCACATCTCCGGCAGCTCGCCGAGCACCTCGAGCTGGAACCGGTCGGCGGGCTCGCCGGCCGCCACCCGGCCCGCGATGATCTTACGGGCCTCCTCGACGAGGTCGACGACCTGCCGCCGCATCTCCAGCCGGCCGGCCTCGATGCGGGACACGTCGAGCAGCTCGGTGATCAGCCGGGTGACGCGGTCGGCGTCGGCGTTGACCGTCTCGAGCATCACGCGCTTCTGGTCGTCGTTGAATCGGTGCCACTTCGCCAGCAGCGTTGCGGTGAAGCCCTTGACGCTGGTCAGCGGCGAGCGCAGCTCGTGCGCCACGGTCGAGACGAGGTCGGCGCGACCGCGCTCGTGGCGCGCCCGTTCTGCGGCGTCGCGCAGCGCGACGGTGAACGCGCGGACGCCGCCGTCGGGGTCGCGGCGATAGGAGGCGGTGACCAGCAGCTCGAGCCCGTCGTCGAGGTAGAGCGTGCGCTCCGGGTGCCGGGTGCGGGTGGCCAGGCCGCCGTACGGATCGATGATCTTCCACCAGTCGCGGCCGTCGGCGTCGCGGAATGGCAGGACGTCGGCGAAGTCGCGGCCCAGGGCCTCGTGAGAGGGGATTCCGGTCAGCCGGACCGCGGCACGGTTGAAGACCACGACACGCCGGTCGAGACCGGCGACGACCAGCCCGTCAGGCAGCGCGTCGGCCCAGATCCCGGCGGTGGGCTCACAGCCGCGGGGGCCCGCTCCGCCCACGACCGCCTCCCTCCCCGGCTCCGGCTTGACAGGAACACCATGACTCTAGTGCGGGCAGCGGAAACCCCGCCACGTAAGAGCCTTCAATCCGGGACGTTCCCGTGATCCGGATCGGCGGGACATCAGCGCACCGCCGTCTCGTCCGCCTCGTCGGTGGGGTGGAACACCTCGTCGAGGCGGGTGATGCGCAGAAGGCGATGCTGCGCCGGGCGGACCCGGATCAGGCGGAGGCTTCCTCCGATCTCGCGCAGCCGGTTGCGGACCGCGACCAGGGCGCCGAGGCCGGCCGCGTCGCAGAAGCGCACGGCGGCGAAGTCGGCGACGAGGTGGATGCGGCCGTCGTCGGCCAGGCCGGTGAGAAGGGCGCGCAGTTCCCCCGCGGTGCGCACGTCGATCTCGCCGGCGACCGCCACAACGACGGACGTCTCGTCGCGGCGTACGACGGTCACCGTCATGCCGCGACCCGAGAGGCGGCAGCGGTGCGCGTTGACACGCGCCGCGCGCGGCCCCATCGCCGGCCGGCCGCGCTCCGCCGCCCTCCGGCGATACGGCGGTGAAGCACCCCGTATATTCATAATCACCCTTTTTGCACCGTTTGTCCGTCCAAGCAATCCGTCGCCATTCCGCGGCGACGCAATGCGTCGCCGCGGAATCGATCCACTGATCATGTCGGCTTTTGCTCCGTTCAACGAATCGGAGCGCTGATTTGTCACCGGCGTGTGACCTTCGGCGCGGCGACCTGCGCGACCGCGCGCATGGCGGCATTCGGCCACCCATTAGAATGAACTCGCTTCGGTCACGTTCAGGCACCGATCAGGCACATTGCGCACACCCCCTCCGCCGGCGGGTGTCCACGGCCACGACGACCGTCCATCCTCTGCGGAAGGAGCCCACGCAGCGCATGGACCTTTCCGACACCGGCCTGCTCGCGGCGGCCGGCGCGATCGCCGGGGCGGTCAACGCCATCGCCGGCGGAGGGTCGCTGATCTCCTTCCCGGCGCTGCTCGCCGCCGGATACCCCAACCTCACGGCCAACGTCACCAACACGGTGGCGCTGTGGCCCGGCTACGTCGGCGGCGCGGCGGGTTACCGCGCCGAGTTGCGCGGCCAGCGCCGCCGCGCGGTGGCCTACGGCGCGACGAGCACGGCCGGCGCCGTCGTGGGCTGCCTCCTCCTGCTCATCACCCCAGCCCGGGTCTTCGCCGCCCTGGTCCCGGCCTTGATCGCCGTGGCGAGCCTGCTGCTCGCCCTCCAGCCCTGGCTGAAACGCCGCGTCGCCGCCTCCGCACGCGTCTCCGGGAACGGACATCGGGTCATGCTGCACGCCGGCATCCTGCTCGGCGGCGTGTACGGCGCCTACTTCGGCGCGGGCCTCGGCGTGCTGCTGCTCGGCGTTCTGGGAGTCTTCGTGCACGACCATCTACAGCGGCTGAACGCGGTCCGCGCCGTGCTCTCCCTGGTGATCAACACGGTGGCCTTCATCGGGTTCGGCCTGTTCGGCCCCGTGCGCTGGGACGCGGTGGCGGTCATGGCGGTGGCCAGCCTCGCCGGCGGGTTCGCCGGCGCGCGGATCGCCCGGCTGCTGTCCCCGGCCATGCTGCGGGCCGTGGTCGTCACGTTCGGCTTCGGCGTCGCGCTCACGATGGCGCTGCGCTGATCCGCTATTCGGGCACGCGGGAACGTGCCGCGTGCTGGGCGCGGGCGGAGGCATACAGGCACACGGCAGCGGCGGTGGCCAGATTGAGGCTCTCAGCCCGGCCGTGGATCGGCACGCGGACGACCTCGTCGACCGCGCCGAGGATCTCCTCCGGCAGCCCCCACGCCTCGTTCCCGAACACCCACGCCGTCGGACCGGCGAGCGCGCCCGAGTCGAGGGCGGCGTCGAGCGAGCACTCGCCCGCGCCGTCGGCGGCCAGCACCCTGAGCCCCGACTCCTTCAATGCGGGGATCAGGACGTCGAACCGCGGGCCGACCACCACGGGAAGGTGAAAGAGGCTGCCGGCGGACGCACGGACGCACTTGCCGTTGTAGGGGTCGACGGACGCGTCTGTGAAGACCACCGCGCCGGAGCCGGCGGCGTCGGCCGTGCGCAGCACCGTCCCGGCGTTCCCGGGATCGCGGACGTGCGCCAGCACGGTGACGAGGCTCGGGACCGGGTCCAACGCCGGCTCCAGCGGAACGTCGACGAACGCGCAGACCGCCAGCAGCCCCTGCGGGGTCACCGTCTGGGCCAGCTCGGCCATGACCTCGCCGCTGACCCGGAGGATCGGCACGCCCGATCGCTCGGTCTGGGCCACCAGGTCCGGGTGGCGGTTCTCGGCCTCGGCGGTCGTGAACAGCTCCACGAGCACGCCCGGGAGCGCCAGCGCCTCCCGGACCGCCTGCGGCCCCTCGGCGAGGAATCGCCGCTCGCGACGGCGGAACGCGCGCTTGGTGAGCCGGCGAGCCGCCTTCACCCGCGGTGATCGGGTCGAGGTCAGCTCCCGGCCCACCATCGGCGTGGTCGCCCGGACCGTCAGGCGGCCGCGCTGCGCTCGGCGGGCAGCGCCTTCTTGGCCGTCTCGACGAGGGTCGCGAACGCCGTGGCGTCGTTGACCGCCAGCTCGGCGAGCATCCGGCGGTCGACCTCGACACCGGCCTCGCGCAGGCCCTGGATGAACCGGTTGTAGGTCATGCCGTTCGCCCGGGCCGCGGCGTTGATCCGCTGGATCCACAGGCGGCGGAACTGCCCCTTGCGGTCCTTGCGGTCCCGGTAGGCGTAGGTCATCGAGTGGAGCATCTGCTCCTTGGCCTTGCGGTACAGCCTCGACCGCTGGCCACGGTAGCCACTCGCCCGCTCAAGGACGACCCGGCGCTTCTTGGCGGCGTTGACCGCCCGCTTCACGCGTGCCACGTTTCAAGCTCCTTCGTGGGGGCCGGTGCCGGGATTCGGCGCCGGCCGGTCGCAGACAACGGGTCTGCCGGCACCCGCTGTACGGGGCGCCGGAGCCCGGCGATCACCTGAGGTGCCGGGCTTACTTGCCGAGCAGCTTCTTGATCTTGGTCTCGTCGTTCTTGGACAGCACCACCTCGTCGGCCAGGCGGCGCGTCCGCTTCGTCGGCTTGTGCTCGAACAGGTGGTTGCGGTTGGCGCGGCGGCGCATCACCTTGCCGGTGCCGGTTACGCGGAACCTCTTCTTGGCACCGCTGTGCGTCTTCATCTTCGGCATGGTCGCCGACGTCTCCCTCTGTCCGTGCGCCCTCGATCGGGCGCGGGCGGCTCCGCATGGAGGCGCCGACGTCCGCAAGAGCGCGATGTGCATCGTGCATCGCCGCGGCGCCCCGCTCCGATGAGCGGGACGGCCGCCGAGTCCCGGTCTACTCCCGGGTCGAGGAGGCCTCTTCCCGCCGTCGCGCACGGCTTCCCGTCGCGCGCTGCTCGGCCTTCGCCTCGCTCTTCTTCTTGTGCGGCCCGAGGACCATGATCATGTTACGGCCGTCCTGCTTGGGACGGGACTCGACGAAGCCGAGCTCCTCGACGTCCTCCGCCAGCCGCTGCAACAGCCGGAACCCCAGCTCCGGCCGGGACTGCTCGCGGCCACGGAACATGATCGTGACCTTGACCTTGTCACCTGCCTTAAGGAACCGCTCGACGTGGCCCTTCTTGGTACCGTAGTCGTGCGGATCGATCTTCGGCCGGAGTTTGATCTCCTTGATGACGGTGTGCGCCTGGTTACGACGCGCATCGCGGGCCTTCATCGCGGACTCGTACTTGAACTTGCCGTAGTCCATGAGCTTGGCCACCGGCGGCCGCGCGGTCGGGGCGACCTCGACCAGGTCGAGATCGGCCTCCCGGGCCAGATCGAGTGCCTTGGCGATCGGCACGATTCCGACCTGCTCGCCGTTCGGGCCGACGAGCCGGACCTCGGGCACGCGAATGCGTTCGTTGATACGCGGTTCGGCGCTGATGGGACCTCCTTGGGGTACCGAGCTTTCGTGACCGGCCGCGCCGTGGGCCTCTTCGCGCGAAAAAGCCCCGCACGACTCGCATGCGGGGCAAACCGCCGGACACCTCGGCGGTCTCGACCGACGAGGCGGGCACGCAGACCGCGTACCGGACCGGAACCCATCAGCCTCCGTATCCCCGGAGGGACGCGGCCGATCAGGTGGGAGGTTTCCTCCGCTTGCGCGCCTGACGCCTGGACGCCAGGCCAGTCAAAAATCAAAGATATCAGCTTTCCGGTGCCACGTCGAAAACGCGTATGCGGAAGGCACAGGTCACCGCGACCGGCTCCGGGAGCCGGGTGACGCGGTACTTCAGCTCATCCGGATCCAGGTGGCGGGCGCTGGGCCCCATCGCCACCAGCTCGGCCGCGTCGGCGTGGCCGAGCCGGAGGGGCAGTTCGAGCGGCCACGTGCCTGCGGACCGGAACCGGCCACCCAGCGTCCCGGCGATCCGGTCGTCCTTGCGCTCGTCCACCGACAGCAGCCCCAGCGGCCCGGCCAGTTCGGCGAGGTGCCGCGGACCCGGCGTGACCATGATCAGGACGCCGTCGGGGCGGAGCACCCGGTGGAACTCCGCGCCGTTGCGCGGCGCGAACACGTCGAGCAGCACCGCGACCGCCCCGGACCCCACCGGCCACGGCCGCCAGACGTCCCACGCCACCGCGCCCGCGCGCGGGTGCGACCGCGCCGCCCGCCGCAGCGCGTGCTTGGAGACGTCGAGCGCCAGCCCTGGCCGGCCCGGAAGCCGGTCGAGCACGGCGGCCAGATGGTGACCGGTGCCCGCACCCGCGTCGAGCACGCAGCCCTCAGACGGCGCGTGCTCGGCCGCCCGCTCGGCGATCAGATCCGCGAGCGGCGCGAAGTGGCCGCGGTCGAGGAAGCCGGCGCGCGCCGCCACCATCTCGGGCGTGTCCGCCGTCCCGGTGTGCGGGCGTCCGGTGAGCAGGTTGGCATAGCCCTGCCGGGCGACGTCGAACGCGTGTCCCGCGGCACAGCGCAGGGCCGGGCCGCCGAGCGACAGGTCACCGGCGCACACCGGGCAGCGGAGGTAGCGGACGACGTCGGCGAGCATTCCCCCATCATGCTGCAGGCCGCGAC
>JBEHYF010000181.1:0-10045 GCA_048498315.1 Actinomycetota bacterium | reverse complement strand
AGGTCGGCGAGGAGGAGTTCGAGGGCCGACTCCTCCTGGACGGCGACGCCGAGCGCGGTCATGGCGGGCGTCAGTTCCGGGTCCCAGATCGCGTCGACGGCGGCGCCGGTCAGCGGCGGCAGCGGCGTGCCCCGGTCGCGGGCCGTGGCGACGTGCTGCTCGTAGTCGGCTGCCCGCATGCGCCAGGGACGAGCGGCGTATCGGCCGATCATGCGGTTGGCGATGGCGATGCCCGGCCAGTCGAAGTCGCCCCGGTAGGCGAGGCGCGCCCCCGCGGCGTGCAGGGCGTCGAGGAGGGTGAGTGCCGTGGTTGCCGGGTTGCCGGAGATACAGATCAGTGGCCGCCTGCATCCGCGGTCGGCGGCGGCCTCGACGACGCGCGGGTTCTCGCAGACGAAGACCTCGGTGTCCGGCGGGAGACGCCAGGTGATGCGGTTCAGGTCGCGCAGCGTCAGATGGGTCTCGAAGCCGGACCGCGTGCGGTCGCGGAGCAGGCGTACGGCGGGTTCGTCGCCGAGGGGCGCGAGCCCGTACGTGAGCACCGTGGTCGACACGCGGTCGACGGCCACGCCGGCCGCCTCCCACAGCTCGCGCCGGGAGCGTGCGTCCTGCGGCGGTGGCACCTGCAGGGCGCGGGCGACGCCGCGCAGGACGATCCGGGCCAGCAGGGTGCCGTCGTCCAGGCCGTGCGCGGTTCCGGTGACGCGTTCGGCGAGTTCGCCGCGGCCCGCCAGGCGACCCGCCGCACCCGAGGCCGCCGCCGGACCCGCCGACCCCGCGCTCCGGGCCGCCCCCGGATCCGTCGCACGCGGGCGCGGCCTACCCGGGGCCGCCGTACCCAGAACCGTCGTATCCGGGGACACCGGCCCCGCGCCCGCACTCTCGGGCGCCGCGTCGAGGCCCTTGCCTGACGGCGCCGCATCCGAGCCTGCGTCCGGCGATGCCGGACCCGCGCCCGCGTCCGGGGACGCGGGGCCGGTCAGCGCCGCCATGACGTCCACGGCCTGGACGATCAGACGCCTGGCGTTCTCCGGGGCGAGCCGGGCCAGGGTGCCTGCCCGACGTACCTCGTCCAGCCACGGCCTGGCCCAGGCAGTATCGGCAAGGCCGTGGGACCGTAGTGCCTCGTCCGCGGCGGCCCAGATCGCTTCGGTGGCGGCTCGGCGGGCGTCGCGGGCGGCGGGGCGGTCGGTGAGCGGGCCGCGGAGTTCCGCCACGACCTCGACGAGGCCGCGTTCGGCCGCTCCGGTGCGCAGTTGCGCGTCGAGGTCGGCGAGCGCGATCGACACCGTGTCGCCGGCGTACGGGCGGCCGGTGAGCAGGGCGAGCGCCTCGCGTTCGGCGGCTGTGACGCCGTCGAGGCGCAGCCTTCCGCGCGCCTGCAGGCCGTTGCGTTCGAGGCGGTCGCGCAGCCGGTCCCACAGCCGGGCGAGGGCGGGCTGGTCGAGCCACGCGCGGGTTCGCGCACTCATCCTGCGTTCGGCGGCGGCGGTGTCGGGTGCGGTGGCGATCGTCCCTGGCCCCGTGGCTGTTGTGCTCGGCCCGGCAGCGGCCCGCCCAGGTCCGGCGTTGGCCACCCTGCGTTCGGCGGCGGTCTCGGGTGCGGTCGCGGCCGTCTCCGGACCGGTGGCAATCGTGCCCGGTTCGGCTCCGGCCGTCCCCGGCCCGGCGGCGGTCGTCTCCCGCCCGGAGGCGGGTGTTCCGGGCTCGCCGGTGGGTGTTCCGGGCTCGGCGGCCGTCATGTGCTGACCAGGCGCTTGTGGCGGCCGTCCCAGGTGAAGTGGACCGTGGCCACGCCTCGGACGTGCGGGTCGCGCAGGCACTCGTAGATGTGCAGGCTCGGCACGGTCGCGAAGCAGCCCCACAGGCGTTCGCTGGTGACGATGAAGTCCAGGTCGAGTTCGACCAGCAGGCCCAGCAGCCGCCCATGCGTCGGCTCGTCGACCTTGGCGAACGCGTCGTCGAGCAGGATGAGACGCGGTGCGGCCGGGGCGGCGTCGCCGAGGGAGGAGAAGTGCGCCGCGGCGGTCGCGAACAGCACCAGGTACGACACGACGCGCTGTTCTCCCTGGCTGAGCGCGGTGCGGTGGCTGAGCACCCGCTCACGGTCGGGGTTGGCGGCGTCGGTCACCTTGACGCGGAAGGCGTACCAGGCCCGGTAGTCCAGCGCGGTGCGCAGGTGCAGGGCGTAGCCGGCGGACGGGTCGGCGCGGCGGGCGTCCTCGATGCGGCGGCGGAGGGCGTCGCGGAGCCGGGCGGACTGGTCGCGGGTGCGCAGCGCCGACGGGCGGCGGAGCAGGTCGACGGCCGCGCGGATGTCGGCGTCGGCGCCGGCCGGCAGCTCCCACACGAGGCGGGTGCCGATGCCGTGCGACGAGCGGACCTCCTCCAGGGTCTCGTTCATCGCGGCGACGAGGTTGTGCGCGGCCAGCACCTGCCGGGACAGGTGGTCGCCGAGCTCGCCGAGCAGGTACCGCTCGAAGACCTCCTGCTCCCTCGTGGACAGCCGCAGCCGGGCCTCGGCGAGCGCCGCGCGGATGCGCGTGCCGACGACGGCGACGTCGTGCGCGCCGGTGTCGTCGTGCAGGGCGAACCGTTTGACGCCGTCCACCTCGTCGACGCCCGCGTCGTAGCCGCCCGCGAGGTTGTCGCGCAGCTCCTCGCCCCGGCGGAGGATCAGCGAGTCGCTGACGTCGGCGGACGCCGGGCCGAGCCGGGCGCCGATGTCGTCGGCGAGGGCGTTCAGCGCCCTGATCCGGGTGCGGACGTCGCCGTCCTGGGCGGCGTCGTAGGCGCGCAGCGGCTCCTCGACGTCGCCGAGTTCGGCGGCGAGCGGCAGGCCGGGCAGGCCGAGCGGGCGCCGCAGCCGGACGCCGCCGTCGACGACGATCCGTTCCTGCTCGCCGAGCGCGGTCAGGGCGCTCTCGCGCCGTACGCCGGCCTCGATGCGTTCCTGGCGGAGCTCGTCGTGCCGGGCCCGGAGCGACGGAAGGCCGCGTACCGCCGTGTCCAGGCGGTCCTGGGCGTCGCGTTCCCGCGCGAGGATCTCCTGCTCGCTCGCGCCGACGGACTCCTCCAGCAGCGCCAGCTCGCGCTGCGCGGCGGTCAGCGCCGCCCGCGCGGTCGCGTACCCGTCCTCCGCGTGCGTACGGTCGGCGCGCGCCCTCTCCCAGCCGCCGCGGACCGCTCCGTGCTCCGACAGCCGGTCCAGCACGCGGGCGGCGTCGCGGCCGAGGGTGCCGATCCGGGCGTGCAGGGTGCCGAGCTCGGCGCGGACCCGGGCGAGGTCGGCCAGGTCGGCGGGCAGGCCGTCGGCGCCGGCCTGCGCCTCGGCGCGGGTGCGCAGGCGCACCGCGGCAGCACGGGCCTCCTCGGCCTCGCGACGGGCGCTCGCCAGCTCCGCGGTGAGCCGTCCCGTCTCGGCGATCGCCTGCTCGTACGTCGTCCACGCGTCGGTGAGGGCGCGTGCCCGGGGAACGTCGCGCAGCACCCGGCGGAGCGCGTCGCGCCGCTCCTCGATCCGCCCGCGTTCGGCCCGCGCGGTCTCCAGCGCGGCCTCCAGCTCCTCGATCCGCGCGGTCAGAGCCGCGATGCGGCGCCGCCGGGTCTGCGCCCGGACGCCCGCGCCGACGTACTCTGGGTGGTCCTTACCGTACGCGCCGTGGGCCACGCCCAGGCGCCATCGGCCGTCCGTGGCCGCCCAGCTCGACGCCGTCTCCGTCGCGCCCAGCCCGATCGAGCGCAGCAGCCGGTCCAGGCCGGCCGCGCTCACCCCCTCGGCGGGTACGGGCCGCAGCACGTCGGCCAGGCTCGGGCCCGTGACGGGCGTTCCCGGGCGCAGCAGGACGTCGCGCGTGTCGGCGGCCAGGACGGTTCCGTCGGCGCACACCCAGGCGCCGAGCAGCCCGCTCGCCTCCAGCGCCGCCTCCAGGCCGGTGCGGTCGGCGTCGGGCAGCCCGTCGGCGAAGTCCACCAACCGGAACAGCGGAGCGCCGCCGCCCGCCGGGCGGTCGGCGGTGGCGTACGGGGAGCGGGGCGGTTCAGGGTCGGACTGCCGCTCCCAGCGGCTCCGCTCGGCTCGCGCCTCGGCGAGGTCGGCGGCGAGGGAGCGTTCGCGGGCGACCGCCTCGTCGCGTTCGGTCTCGCTGGCCGAGAGCACCGGGTCGGTCACCTCGTGCGCGGCCTGGGCGACGGCGTCGGCGACGTCCCGGTCGAGGCAGCGGTCGGTGACCGGCAGGTCGTCGTCCTCGTCGGGCAGGGCCACGAGCGCCTGCACGGCGGCCGGGTCCGGGAGCCGGTCCGCCCACACGCGTACGAGGCGGGCGTAGTCGGCGGACGCCTCGACCAGCCGGGCACCGCGCTGCCGCTCGCGCTCCTGCGCGCCGCTGAGCTGCGCTTCCAGCCGCTCGGCATCCTGGCGCAGGGACGCCGCCCGGCTCTCCGCGGCGGCGACCTCATTCAGCCGCTCGGTGAGCGCGCCGGCGGCGCGCTGCCGCTCCTTCACCACCTTGGTGGCCTCGGCCAGGCCGTCCCGCCAGGTCGCCAGGTCCGCGGCCGTCCGCTCGCCGAGCGTCTCGGCACCGGGGCGTACGGCCTCGTGGTCGCGGCCGTCCGGATCGATGATCGTCTCGGTGGCCGCGGCGGCCAGCGTCGCGGTCGTCGCGGCGGGCGGCTCGCCCAGTAGCGCCTCGTCGATCCCGCACGCGCGGCTGCCGGTGCGGGCGTCGCGCAGCGAACCGCGCAGGTCGGTCAGGTCACGGGCGATGGCGTTGGTCTCGGCGGCGAGCCGGTCCGCCGCGGTCGCCTCACCGCTGCGGGCCAGCTCGGCGGCGGTCCAGGCGCTGCGCGCAGCGTCCGCCACGGCGCGCACGGTGTTGCGCTTCTCCCGCAGGTCGTTCAGCGCGCCGTACGCCGCGCTCTCCCGCAACGCCCGCAGGTCGGCGTCGGCCGCGTCGCGGGCCTGCTCCAGGCTCGCCACCCGGGCCTCCGCCTCGGCCTCCCGCTCCTTGAGCTGCGCGAGGGTGCGCTCCGCGTTCCCGGCCGCGCGCCGCCGCTCGCGCAGGAGCGCCAGCGCGTCGTTCACCTGGGCGACCCGGCCGCGGAGCACGCCGCGCAGGTAGCCGCGGTAGGCGGTCAGGAACGTCGTCAGCGCGGCGTCGGTCCGCTCCAGCCGCGCCAGCTCGTCGCGTACGGTGTCGAGGTCGTCGAGGTTGCGGGCGACCTTGTCGATGACCTCGTCGTCGAGCGGCGGGAGGGCGTCGCTGAGCACCTTCACCAGCTCACCGGACTCGATCCGGTCGCCGATCGTCGGCCGGCGCAGCCCGTACAGCAGGTGCACGAGGTTGCGGTACCGGGCCAGGTCGGTGAGGCCGAACAGGTCCCGGGCGACGCGGGCGCGGTAGTCGGCCGCGCGGTCGAAGCAGTTCTCCGCGCCGACCAGCTCGCGCAGCTCGGCGGGCGTGGGGCGGCGGGCCGGATCGTGCAGCGGCAGGTCGTCGCCGACGGCGAGCGGGGTCACGAAGAACGCCGGTTTCGCCTCGCCCGTCGACCGCGACGCCCGGATCGCGGCGCCGAGCGTGAGGCGTTCGCCGGTGCCGTCTTCGGTCGTGCGGGCGAACTCGATCCACAGGTAGCCCAGCCGGTTGGTGCCGGCCGTCCAGCCGTCCAGCATGAGCCACTTCAGCGTCGTCTTGCCGCCGCCGGCGGCGTCGAGCCTGCGGGTGTCGCCGTCCAGCAGGAACGGCAGCAGCATCTCCAGCGCCTTGGACTTGCCCGCGCCGTTCTTGCCGCGCAGCAGCAGCCGGCCGCCGCCGAACAGGAACACCTCGTCGTACTGCCAGACCTGGTGGATTCCGGCGCGGCTCAGCCGGAACCGGTGCGGGTTGATCGGCAACGGGCTCACGTGGTCACCTCCGGGGCGTAGCGGGCGGACGCGGCCAGCAGCCGCAGGCGCCCGTCGGCGGACCGGTCGATCAGCCGCATACGCCACAACAGGTCGGTGACGGCCTGGTACAGCAGCTCTGGGGAGTCCGTGTACCGCTCCGCCCACGCCTTGCCGTGCCGCTCCACCAGCTCGGCGAGGACGGACTCGATCCGCCCATCGGGGATGTCGGCGGAGCCGCCGTCCGGGGTGAGCTCGGCGACCAGGCGTTCGAGCACGAGCAGCGCGGCCCAGGGCACGGTGCCGGTGCCGGGGAACTCGATGTCGCTCAGCTCCCCGGCCGGGTCGAGCAGGGCGACGCCCTCCGCGCGGATCTCGGCGTCCAGGCCCAGGAACTCCTCGAACGTGCGCTGCTCGCGGCGCTGGTTGCGGCGCAGCCAGTCGAGTTCCTCGTCGGTCAGCTCGGCGGCGTACACCACCGGGGTCTCCACCAGCCGCCGCCGTACGGCGTGCCGCGGACCGGGGTGCTCGGGCGTGGCCGCCAGCTCGATCAGCTCCTCGGGTGAGGAGGCGCGGCCGATCGGCCCGCTCACCAGCCGCCGCGCGACCTCACGGTCGACGGTCAGCAGCGCCTCGGCGCTGCCGTCGCCGGAGTAGGACTCCACCGACCCCTCGTCCTCCGCCAGCACGTGCCAGGCCATGAGCTGCTTGAGCGCCGCGACGAGTGCGCGGCGTTCGGCGATGCGGTTCGGTTCGCCCAGGTCGATGCCCGCTTCTGCTGCGGCGGCCCGCGTGCGGGTGACGATCTCCGACAGCAGCAGCTGCTCGGGCGCCGTGACCAGCACCGACAGCGCCAGCGCGAGATAGGCGTACGTGCGCGGGGTGAAGGGCGCGCCCGACGTGCGCTCCAGCCACCGGCCCGAGTCACGACCGAGGCCCGCCTTGAGCAGCCGCGCGAACCCGGGCTCGACGACGAGGCGGTACCCCAGCAACTGCCCGAACTGACGGGCCAGCTCGTCGGCGTGCCGCCGGATCAGCGGGAACTCCTCGGGATGCGTCTCTGGGGTGACCAGGGGATGCCGCAGCAGCAGCCGGGCCGCGGTGCGCCGCTCGGCCGCCAACTCGTCCGCGAAGTCGCTCACTGGTGCACCATCCTCTTATCGGTAGTCATGTGACTGCTGATGCACCCGAGGTGCCGCCGGGTCACCGCCCTGCTCGCTCGACCAGTTGAGGTCCGCGATGAGTTCTGCGGGATCCGGCCTCGGGCGTGGTCATCAGGCCGCAGTCTCGCCCGTGGACATCCGCCCGCTCCAGTCTCGCCGGTGGCCGTGCTCACCCGGCCGCCTCCATGTCCGGGCGCTCGGCGGCATGGAGGTCGACGCGCAGCCCGTCGAGGACGAGGTCGCCGTCCGCTCCGTGCACGACGGTCGCGGCGCCGGCCGTACGGATCAGGCGAAGCCGGACGTCCAAGTCGTCGTCGGATGCCTCCGTGTCGTCGAACCTCGGCGGCGCACCGGCCAGCGAGCGCGCGAGCAGGTCGAGGAACAGCCGGGTGGCCGGGCCCGACAGCCGTACGTCGCCGAGCCGCGGGCCCGCCGCGCGCAGCTCGGCCGCGGCGGCACGCTGCCGGCGGGCCTCTTCCTCCGCCTGTTCACGCAGCCTCGCCCGCTGGTCCCCATAGTCCTCCGGGCCGGCGGTACGGCCCCGCGGAGCGCGCGAGCCGCGTTCCTTCAGCGCCACCGGGACGCGGGCGGCCGGCCCGTCCCACCAGCTCGTCGTCGCCGGCACATCCTGGTCGGCGTCCGGGGCGACGCCGAGGTGACGCGCCCCGTACAGCCCGAACGCCGCGACGAACAGGTCATGGGCGGTCGCGTCGTCGGCGCCGTCGAACCACTGCGCGAGCCGGATCAGGTCGCGTCGCCGCGACAGCCCGCCGCCCGCCGACCGGATCATGCGCTTGGCGTTGGCCAGCAGCGCCTGCAGGGCCCGCAGCGTCGCGTCGCGCAGCTGGTCGACCTGGCTGCCCTGGCCGGTGTCGTCGAAGAACCACGCGCGCAGCCCCGCCCAGTCGTCCAGCTCGCGGCCACGGCTGCGCTGGATCCGCACGTCGGCGTCCTGGAGAGCGGCAAGGCCCTGGTCCGCCGCGTCGATGCTCGCCAGCAGGGCCGGCAGCCGCGGCCACAGCCCCTGGATGCTCGCCTCGATCTGCGGCGCGAACAGCGCCACCTCATCGGTGATCGTCTCCGCATAGTCCAGCAGCAGCTCCTTGAACCCGGTGAACTCCGCGCCGTCCAGGTCGTACCGGAAGATCACCTGGCCGAGGTAGGCGTAGAAGTCGCGTACCGAGTCGGCGAACTGGCCGAACTGCGCGAACAGCGTCGAGACGCGGTCCAGCGCTTCGCGCGGGTCGATGCCGCCCGGCCGTCTGGTCGCCTCCTCCAGCTCGGCCAGGCCGCGGGCCACGAGGGCGAGCAGCTCCCGGCTGACCTCGCGTGCGGCGTCGGCGTTGACGAGGATCTCGTCCGCCTGCCGCTGAATCCGCTCCCCGAGTGCGGAAAGCTGGTAACGGGACCGGACTCGGTGGTACTCCCGGATGCTGCCCGCCTTCACCGGCCGGGAGCTGGGGATGAGGTTCCCCCAGGTCGTCAACGCGTCCAGCTTCCCGGCGACCGTCTCGACCGGGAATCGACCGTCAAGGCGCTCGGCGATGTCGTGCGCCGACAGGTCCGCCAGCAGCGTCGAGGTGAACACCCGCATGATCGCGATGTACGCCGCGCGGTCCGGCACGGTCAGATAGGTGTACGCGGTCAGCCGCTCCAGCTCTCCCTCCACGCTCAGCCACCGTACGCGCCGAACCGTGCCGGTACGGCCCCCTCGCCGGTTCTGTGTCTCGAATGTGGCCGTACGACGGTTGCCGCCCCGAGACGGATGCTCCCGTCGAGGTTTGCGCCGCAGCCCTTCGAAGGCCGGCAACAGGCCCGCGCCGTGGCGACATGACGGCGCTGAGAACCGGGCCGGGCGGTTCGTCCGGCCGTCTCGGCGCGCAGCGGACGGGCCTCACCGCGTCCGAGGGCTTCGCGATATCACAGGTTTGACCACAGTCGGTCGGACCTGTCTTTACAACAGGTCGCCTCGAGTCCACATTTGTTCTATCTTGCTGCGGGTCGTTGTCAGGCCTTGGGCTTCGACGGCTTCGTCGAACGGCCGGTGCGGCTTGGGGCGCCGCACCGGAAGGAAACGTGCCGACGGTGGAAGGGATACGGGGATGGCACCGGGCAACAAGGACGACGCGAATGCGCCGCTGAAGGTCCCCGACTGGTGGCCGGGCGCGACGGGGAACGTACGCTTCCCCACCGACGACAGCCTGTCCAAGGCCGCGAGCGCTCTGCGCGGCCACCTCGAAAACCTCGACATGGTGGTGAGCGGCCTGCAGAACGACGGGCTCGTCACGGCCGAGGACCTGGGCAACTGGGACGCGGGGCAGGAACTGGCCAAGACGGTGAAGAGCGCCCACGAGTACATCAGCGCCGTGTACCAGGACTTTCAGCAGCAACTAGCGGCGGCGATACAAGCTCTGGTGAACACCGGCCAGAATCACAGCAACGCCGAGCACGCGGCGACCAGGGCGGTACGGCGGCTGGGTGGCGGCGAGCCTTCCCAGACGCCCAGCGCTGCGCCGACGCGCCAGAACACGCCGTCCATGGACTGACAGGGGGCGGAGTTGAGCGCGAAGACAGCTACATATGTGATCAAGTCGGGTGGGCGGCCGTCGGGCGACCCGTCCAAGTACGACTTCAGCGAGATCCAGTCGTTGCTGGACGCGACGAACCCGGCCAAAGTGTCCGGGGCCGGCTTCGCCTACAACACCGCCGCGCAGATCATGGCCCAGGTCGCGCACGAGCTGTACCGTGTCGGCACCGGCCTTGCGGCCAAGTGGGAGGGTGCCGATGCGACCGCGGCGCAGAAGGCGCTCGGCCAGCTCTATACCACCGCGAACGAGCTGTATTGGCGCAGCCAGCAGGCAGGCGGAGCACTACAGACCTATGGTGCGGCCCTGAACCAGTACAAGGGCCTCAAATGGCCGGCCGGCGGGGCGAGCCCGGTCGAGGACACGGCACGCCAGCAGGCGGCCCAGAAGGTGATGCAGTCCCTCAACCAGCACAT
>JBEHYF010000180.1:0-10131 GCA_048498315.1 Actinomycetota bacterium | reverse complement strand
CCCCACCCCCCCCCCCCCCCTCCCCCCCCCCGCCCCCCCCCCCCCCCCCCCCCCCCCCCCCCCCCCCCCCCCCCCGGGGTCATCCCCTCACGCCGAGAACGCTAACAGAACCGTAGCGCGGTGTACAGCGCTAGGCCGCTACCGGTTGGTTCGTGTAGCTCGGCGCTGCTCTAACGTGATCTACGTGACAGACGAGAAGCCGGTTTTCGACGCAACTGACCCGGAATACGTCTATAAGAAGGTGTCTGACCACATCGCGGCGCGGATCAAGAGCGGCGAGCTGCGCCCCGCGACCCGCCTGCCGGGCGAGCGGGCGCTCGCGGAGGAGTACGGTGTGGCGCTCGGCACGGCCCGGCGCGCGATCCGCGACCTGCGCGAGCGTGGTCTGGTCGTCACCCTTCCCGCCAAGGGCACCTACATCAGGGCGCCGAAACCCGACGCGGCCGGCGACGACGCCGGCTGACGATCACGGCTGACGACGCCGGCCGAGGAGACCACGTCTCCCGGGCGCGGGCCGGCGCCGCACGGCGCGGTCCCGGCACGCGGTGCGCCGGGCTCGGTGCGGGAGGCGCGGCGCGCTCTCCGACCGGGCGCCTCGTCGGTCCACGCCGCGTCCGGGCCCGCGCCGCCCGGAAGGAAGGTGTGCCGCGCCGCGAGCCGCCCCCTTTCGGCGCGTGCGGTGGGCGGGTGTGCGCGCGGCGGGCTACCTGGCGGGTACGGCGACCTGGATCTCCGCGGCCGAGGCGTAGCCGCCGCCGGCCTGCAGCGCGGTCAGCCGCAGATACCGTGCCGCGGGCGCGCCGGGCAGGTCGACCACCTTGCGCGTGGTGTCCGCCGCCCAGGAGCCCTGCGCGACCGGCGTGAAGGTGACCCCGTCCAGGCTGGTCTCCAGCCGGTAGCGGGTGATGATCCCGTTGCCGTTGCCGTCCTCGCGCGGCTGGTAGGTCACCTCGGCGACGTTCCGGGGCCGTCCGGTGTCCACGGTGATCGACTGGGGCAGTGTGGCGCGCGGGCTCCACTCGCTGTGCCACATCGACTGGACGCTGCCGTCCACGGCCGTGCGCGGCTCGTACCCGTGGTGGAACGTGGTCGCGGTGGCGCTCAGCGTCTGGCCCGGCAGGAAGCGCACGTCGCCGCGCGGCGGGACCGGGGTGACCGCCAGGTCGTCGAACTCGGCCCGCTGCCACGGCGACACGCCGAGACCGGCCTGCCCGGAGGCGTGCACCGGGTCGGTCACGGCAGCGACCGGCCGTCCGTCGACGAAGGCCGTGACGCGGTCGCCGGAGAAGGCGAGGGCGAGCCGGTGCCACCGGCCGGCGGCGGGCGCCGCGCGGCCGGACGCGAGCGTGCGGCGCCGTGCCGGGCGGGCGGAGGCCCGCGCCGCGCCGGTGCATGAGGGGTCGCTCGGCAGGCACAGGTCGGCGTCCTGCCCGCGCAGGTTCTCGTCGTACAGCCGCCACTGCCCGTCCGTGGACAGCCGCAGGTGGATCCCGGAGACGGCGTCGCCGTACTGCCCGTCGACGCGGCCGAGCAGCTCCGCCCAGCCGCCGTCGTCCGGCCGCACGTCGACCTGGGCGGTGTAGTCCCGCCACGACTTCAGGTCGCCGACGAGTGTGACCGGGCGCTTGAGCCAGCCGTTCCACCACACCGGCTGCCGTGTGATGACCTGCCGCAGGCAACGGCCCGGCCGCCCCGTGCACGGCGCGGTCTCGAACGCGCCGTCCAGATCGGACAGGTAGCGCGGCGTCGCCCCGTCGCGGTAGGAGCCGAAGCCGTCGCGGTACGGCAGCCGCAGCGGGGCGGGCGGGGGCGAGACCGCCCGGCCCTTGCCCTGCCCGGTGGTGGTCGACAGCGTGTACACGTGGCCGGGCTGGAGCGTCACCGTGTCCCCGGGCCGTACGCTGCCGGACCGGACGAACCACCGCCGCGGGTCGCCGGACGACAGGTCCGACGACCAGACGTGCAGCGGCCCGCTCGGCAGCCCCCCGGCGACCGCGACCGAGATCCGCTGCGGCGCGGTGGCGTCGATGGTCTCGACCACGATGCTGTAGTCGCGCGAGCCGGGGGAGCGCAGCGCGACGTAGCTCCCGCCGCCGTCGAGGTAGCCCTTGGCCGAGTCGACGTACCGCCAGCCGGGGCGGGTGAACTGGGTGGTGTGGGCGATCGCCCAGATGCTCGCCCCGGCGGTGTAGGCACCGGACCAGGGCTCGTTCGCGCCGATCAGCCCGGCGCCCTGGAACGGCATCGTGTCGTACCACGAGGCGACCAGCGACCAGTTGACCGTCGCGGTCATCGCGCCGTCGATGTACGGCCGGTTCAGCGCGCGAGCGAGCGGCGCGGCCCCGGAGTCGTACGGCAGCGAGCCCTGCTCGCTCGCCCACAGCGGGATGCCCAGGTCCTGAGCGGCCTGCGGGCTCGGGCAGTGCAGGTAGTCGCTGAGGTACCCGCACACGTAGTGCTGGCCGACCACGTCGACGGCGGCGCGGAACGCCGGGTCGGTGGTGAGCGGCGTGAGCACGTCCCAGTTGAAACTGTCGTCGGCGACCACCTTCACGTCACCGAAGCCGTGCGCGCGCAGCGCGGCGTGCAGTTCCTCGTACCAGGTCGTGTCGTACCACGCCTCGTTCCAGCCGCCGAGGTAGTCGATGCGCAGGTGGTGGCGGCGGGCGCAGCCGAGCCAGGACATCAGGTAGTCGATGTCCCGCGTCGTCCACACCGTCGGGCGCGCGTCGGCGCTGCCGGTCCAGCCGGGAGCGCCCCACTGGAGGGCGGACAGCCTGATCGCCGGGTTGCGGGCCTTGGCCTGCTCCATCAGCCACCACTCGTACCCGCGGTCGCAGTTCACCTCGTCCGGCGTGCGCATGTGGCTCGGCTCGGCGCCGTCGGTGGAGTTCGTGTCGCCGCCGATCTCGACCTTCAGGATCTGCAGGGAGGCGCCGTAGCCGGGCTTGAACAGGTAGTCCAGGATCCGGCTCCGCTCGGGTTCGGGGTAGTCGATGAGCAGGCGCGAGGAGCCGCCCGCGCTCAGCGCGCCGATGCCGTCGAAGGTGCGTCCGCCCGAGGCGCCGTCCACGGTCAGCCGCTGCGGCCCCGCGCCGGACGTGGCGCCGCCGGGTGCCGCGCTGCGGGAGGCGGCGATGCCGGAACCGGGCGGCGTGCCAGCCGCGGCGGACGGACGGCCGGCCGTCGTACCGTGCACGGTGCCGGTCGTCGTACCGGCGACCGCGCGGGACGCGACGCCGGGTGCCGCGCCGGGTGGGCCGTCGGCGCGGGCCGGTGACCAGGCGCCGATGCCGGCGAGGGAGAGGGCGAGGGCGGGCCAGACGGTGAGGACGGCGGGGACCCGTCGGCGGTGCGCGCGCATGTCGTCTCCTCGGGGGGAAGGCGCTCCGCACCACGCCTTTTCACGATCGGATCATGGAGTCAACACTTCTGTCCGGTACCGGCTTTTCGCGTCGTCGCGGTTTAGGGAGCCGTCATTCCTCCAGGAATGCATCGAGGGCACCCGGCGCGCCGCTTGTGGCGACTACGCCGAGTGCCCGCTCGGCCGTCCTTGACTGCCTGCGCGCACCCGCGGTGCCGCCTTCCGGCGGCAGGGGGAGGTCAAAAAGCCAGATCGCGCAGGTCGAACGTCAGACAGCCGGCGTCATGGTCAGAGCCGATCTTGACCTGCTGATATCGCCGTGCGGTCTTGGCGAGCACCTCGACGGCGTAGCCCCGGTCGATGCGCGTGCCGCATACGGCGGTCGCGCCCAGCTCCGCCGGCTCACGGCACTTGGGCGGCAACGCGGCGGCGACGTCGACCATGCCGGCCCTCGTGAACTCGTCATCGAGTGTGAATCGCGGGGTGAGCTTCCCGTGGTGGTCACGGATCGCGCGGGTGAGCTGCAGGTGGAGCGGCCAGGTCTCGATCTCCTCGGACAAGGGGATCGGACCGCTGCGTCCCAGCTCATTCATGTCTCCGGCAACGAACGCGAGCTGATGCAGCTCCGTGACGTAGCCGGCGATGGTCTGAGCCGTCATCTGACGTGCGAGCCAACTACGGGCGTTGGCGTGAAGGGAGTAGACCTGGAGGGGACGCTTCGGACGGCGGGGTCTGTTCGAAGGGCTCCTGCCCGTCATGTGAGGTCATGTCAAGCTCCTGATCTGCGTACGGGGGATTCGGGCATGACGGGACCGGGTGCCCGGGGACGCGGCCGGCCTCAGGCACCCGGAGCGTGCGGAAATCAGGTGATGGTCGCCGTCCAGGAACCGCGCCGGAGCTGGATCTCGCTCGCGTCCGGTGGGATGTAGACCTCGGCTCCGTAGAGCTGGAGGTAGCCGTGGCTAGCCCAGAAGTCGCGGACCTGATCGAAGATCTCCCACAGCCGGCGAGGACCGCCCTGATGGACCTGGGCGCGGTCCATCGGGTATCCCGTGGCGCGAGCCCATGAACCGTCTCCGTGAACCATCCACGCGGTCCGCAGACCGTCGGCGTCCTCCTCGTAGAAGTGCTCGATGCCCGGGGCGGTGATGTCCAGGACCGAGCACAGCTCCCACGCCTGCGCCACGTCGACCACCGGATACCGGCCGGTGGAGATCTCCTCCCCGTCGGCGTCCTTGATGGCCAAAAACAGCCTGCGGGTGGGTTTTTCGGGATAGTCCGACAGGTGACGTGCCGGCATGAAGCCGGCACGGTCGAACTCGATCCGGCCGACGGCCGAACCGTCCGGCTGCCGATCGGCCGTGAGGACGACGGTCAGACCCGTGATCGAGGTGACGATCCGGCCACCCGGTGCCAGCGCCGCCAGCCAGCTGCGCGGAATCGGCCGGACCGCGGTCGTGGCGATGATGCGGTCGTATGTTCCGGGGATCGGCCCGGTCGCGTCCAACCGTGCGATGATCGGCTTCAGGCCGAGCTGCCGCAGCCGGTCACGCGCCGTGTCGACGAGGTACTGGTCGACGTCGATCGACGATACGGTGACGTCGCCGTAGCGCTTGCACAACAAGGCCGTGCCGTAGCCGGAGCCGGTGCCCACGTCGAGAATGCGTGCGCCGTGGTACAGCCGGCCGTGCCGGTACATGGTCAGCAGCAGACTCGCCATGGTGGAGGAGGACGTGGGAGCGCCCTGCGGCCGGTCCCACGGCTTGGCCTGCTCGGCGTGCAGCGGCCCGATGCGGGTGACCAGCGACCGATCGCTGTAGGCCGCCTCCAGCCACGCAGTCTTGTCCGCGTGCCCGTTCTTCCGGACACCGTTCTCCCACCAGCAGGGAACGAACAGGTGACGCGGCGTGTCGCAGATCGGTCCGTACCAGCCGGACTGCTCCCACGAAACGGCATCGGCCAGCCTCTTGGCGTAGGGTCTCCAGTTCATTGATCCAACTTCCTCGACGGGTCGCAGTCGTTGCTGTCGGAGGGCGTTCATGCTGCTGAACGGGGCCGTGAAGTCATCGATGCGCCCTTTTCGGCCTTCCCGGAGCCCAGCAGTCCTCCCACAGGGCGGTGGACGGGACATCGCGCGGCTCGCGGCGCTGGCGGCCCTGCCTCTGGGCCTCGGCGTCGCCTTTCACGCACTCGGGCCGCCAACGGCCGGTCTCGGGGTTGTAGGAGGCGAAGCACGGTTCTTCCCCGGCACCTGGGCGTGTTCTCCTGCGTCCACTGAATGTCCTTTGGCCAGTTGTCGCGCGAGTTCACCCACCGTCCGCGTCCCGGGGCCGTGATCACGTACCCCCGCCCGTTCGTCGTCGACCCCGGCACGACCTGCCAGTCGTCGGCGAGGGCTTCCATCTCGGGCTCGAAGGGCCGTTCGTCCTGGCGTCGCTGGCGGACGGCGATGTCGCGTACATGGAGGCATGGGGTGGCGGAAGACTAACCGAAGACCGCGCTGAGTTTCGGCGGTATGGCATCCTCTACGACCGGATAGGGGCCGAAGCGCTGCCAGTAAGCGCCTCCCGGCGTCTCATCAAAGAGATTATGGAGAAGATGGAATGAGTCAGTGGCGTAAAACCTCCTACAGCGACTCGTCGGGAAATAACTGCGTCGAGTTGATGGTCATCGAGCAGAGCGAAACGGACCTCTGCCTGATCATTCCCCGGCTCCCGCCTGACTGTCAGGTGGGAGCCGGTTCGTCGTTCCATAGGCTTCTCCTATGTGGGAGATCCATGGCTTCGGCCGTTTCTATTTCAGGCCCGGGAGGACGCCGCCCGTGAGCGTGCCCGCAGCGCGGCCCCGCCGATGTCTGAGCGCCGCGCAGCGGGTCACGCTCGCCGTGAACCTGCGATCAACCATCACGTATCCGCAGGTCAGGGCGGCTGGCTCATTCCCAGAAGAAAGACCACATCGTGGCATTCTTGATCTGCTCGGCGTGGCCTTCGAGGCTGCCCGGCCCCTGGACGATCGTCTCGGGGCAGAACGCCCAATGCTCCGCGGCGACGTGCAGCGCGTGCCGCGGGGTGACGGGCGGTGCGGCGACGGACAGGTCGAGGGTGTTGAACCCGATGCCGATCAGCCGCGCGCCGAACCGCTCCTCCCAGCTGCGCAGCACCGCCGACAGCGGAGCCGTCCACGGATTGTGGTGGCGCGCGCCCTGCCAGCCCATGGCGGTCGGCGCGTCGGCACCGCGCGCCACCGGGACCAGGCCCAGCGGGCGGCCGGCCAGCAGCTCGGCGTGCCGCGCGGCGACCGCGTCGGGGTCGTCCAGCGGGTCGCCGGGCGGTGCCGGGCCGGGGGAGTAGCGTCCGAACGGGGCCAGGTCGGCGACGGGATCCGGCCAGTCGGCCCACACCTCCGCCATGAACGCCGCCGGGTCGTAGACGTCGATCTCCTCGACGGGCTCGGGCGCGATCTGGCCCGTCGACCAGGGCTGCGTGGTGTCCTCCAGCAGAACCGGCCACAGGCCCGATGCGGCGTGCTGGGCGCGCAGCCGCGCCCACAGCCCGGCAGGGGCCGGCGCGTCGCTGATCCAGAATGCGGGACGCTTGATCGGCTGGTGCTGGGGGTAGCCCGGATCAGGCCATACCACGGACCCGGGCGGGAGGGGCACGGACAGTGTCCGCCCGGCCCCACCGTCGGTGAACAGCTCGGCGACGCCTGGCGGCAGCCGTTCGTGATCGTCCATCGCAGTCACTCCGGCGCCGAGCCGGTCCCGGCGCTGCGGAGATCGTAGTGCGGCCGGGCCGCCCGGCGCAGCGGGCGGCCCGGCCGACGGAGCGGGGCTCGGGTGAAACGGCTCGGGGTCAGCTCTTGTGCGCCGCCGTCAGCACCGCGCTGGTACGGCCGCTGAACACCGGCAGGTATCCGCTCGCGTGCCCGGTCGCCGTCGGGTGGTAGGAGTCGCCGATCGGCCAGGTGACCGCGTTCAGCCAGCCGTCGCCCGAGCACAGCTCGTGCCCGGAGAACTGGCTGCGCACGTCCGCGAAGGTGAACCCGGCGTTGGCCGCGCCGTTGGCGATCGCGGTGTCGAGCGCGTCGGCGCCGGAGTTGAGGGCGGCGTGCTTGGTGTGGCTCAGGCCGATGCAGCCGGAGTCGTCGGTGATGTAGAGGTGCGGGTAGTCGAGGACGACGACGTGCGCGTTCGGCGCCTTCGACCGGATGGTGGAGAACAGGGTGTTCAGCCGGCCCGGAAGCGTGGTGGTGGCGAAGTTCTCCGCGTTGTCGACCGCGTTGACGCAGTCGGAGTCGGAGCCGAGGACGCAGGTCTCCATGACGCTGCTGAAGCCGGCGTCGTTGCCGCCGATGGTGATGCTCACCAGCGTGGTGCTCGACGACAGCGCGCTCACCTGGTTGTTGAGCACGTCGGTCGTCGTCGCGCCGGCGCAGGCGACGAACTTGAACGACGACGGCGAGTGCGCGCTCGCCCATTTGGCCGGGTAGGCGTTGCTGCTGCGCTGGCAGCCGCTGTCAAGGTCGTAGGGCCCGGCGCCGGTGCCCGAGGAGTAGGAGTCGCCGAGGGCGACGTAGTTGACGGTCGCGGCGGAGGCGGGGGCGGCTGCCGCGATGGTCGCGCCGGCCACGGCCAGCGCACAGGTCGCCGAGATGACGAGGCGGGGGAGTTTCATCGACTCTCCTGTGGAGGAACGGGGAACTCGGTATTTACTGAAACACCGAATTCTCGTTTTGAGGAGCAGTCGAATTAGGGGGCGTTTCTGGCGTATTTAGCCATTGACAACTAAGCAGACTCGTGTCAGGTTCATATACTCGCCTCAGCGCCTGATGACCTGCGGGCCGTGTCCCAGCGCGATCAGTGCGAGGTTCCGCAGCGACACCGACCCCGGCCGCAGATAGTCGCTGTGCCCGCCCGGCCCGGCCGCGAAGACGCGGGCGCCGAAGGCCGGCGAGACCGGGTCGGTGCCGAACCCGAGGCCGAACACCCGCACGTGCGGCACCATGTCGATCCAGTCGCCGCGCCCGCGCCCGGCCCAGACGCGGGCGCAGGCGCCGAGCGCCGCGGCGGTCGGCGCCGCCATGCCGGGGCTGCCGAAGGCCGCGACGTCGCTGACCGGCAGGTTCCGCGCCGCCTCGCCGCACACCACCGAGCCGTAGCTGTGGCACAGCAGCGCAATGCCGGCGGCCGGGTCGAGCCGGTGCAGGTCGCCGACGAAGGAGCGCAGCAGGACGGCGGCGGCCTCGGCGCGGAAGTCGGTGATGACGCCGGCGCTGGTCAGCTTCGGCGGCTCGTAACCGAGCCAGGCGATGACCGCGAGCCGCGGGTCGGGGGTGTCCAGCCGCGCCTGCGCCATCAGCGCCCGTGCCCCGCCGCCGGGCGCGGCGTACGGGTGGCCGCCGCGCATGTCGAACGTCGACAGCGTCGTGTCCGCGCCGGGCACGATGATGGCGATGCGCCGCGCCCGTGGCAGGTCGCCGACGACCTCGACCGCGCGGCCGGTGCCCCGCGGGTCGAACGACAAGAACGTGCGCCCCGGCGCGAGGAAGCGGCTCAGCGCCCGCTCCCGCGGAACGTCGTGGATGCGCCGCGCCGTGCGCAGGGCCTGCTCGATCGCCCTGCGGTTCGTCTTGTACCGCAGGGCGAGGGTGGACGCCGACAGCGCCGGCAGCGCGCCCGGCTTGGCGTACAGGTCGACGCGGCCCGCCCCCAGCGTCGTGACCCAGATCGCGATGACGGCCGCGACGGCCGCCAGACACCTGCCCAGACCACGGACGCGTGGCAGGCGCGGCGGTATCATGCGGGCGACCCTCCCGGGCTGGGCGATCTGCGGCGTTGGCCGGGCGCGCAGGTCCGCCTGCCGGCCGGTCGCCGTGGGCGAGCCCCGAGCCGGGCACAGCATAGGACAGCCCGTGACCTGACCGTGATCCGGCCGCCGCCGGTACATGGGGCGGGTGGCCGCGCGTCCCGGTTCGCGCGGCCACTCGTGATCTTCAGGCGGGAGCCGTCCCGGCTACCGGACGAGTGCCCAGGAGCCCGGGGACAGGTCCGGGGCGCTGCCGGTGCTCGCCCGCGTCGCCCGGTAGATCTCGCCCCGGTGGTCGACAGGCGCGCCCGCCGGGTGGGAGGGCACGGCGTTCCACACGGGCAGGCCGACCGGCGACAGGCGGCTGGTGTGCCCGTCGACGGCCCGGGTGCGCAGGAGCACGGTCGGCGGCGCGGCGACCGGGCCGGTGTACCGCTTCCACGTCACGGTCCCGGATGATGTCCTCCCAGATCGCCGCACCGGGCGGCCGGAGGGAGGGGCGCGCCGGAGGCCTGCGCGCGGCCCCGGCACCGCGCCGGTACGGCGGCGTGGCGTTGCGGGCAGGCCTCGACATAAACAGGAAACTAACCTGTTTATTGGTTGAGGTAGGCCGTTTGACCTTGATCCGGCATGAATGGCCACGTCAGAAGCTTCGACCCGCGTCGTCAACCGGGGGACGGCTAGGCTCCCGACGTGAGCAGTGGTACGGACGGCCCCTCCGCAGCGCGCCGCCGCGGCGCCGCGCCCGGTGGCACCTCGACCCCACCGGGACGTGCCGCGGCGTCCGGAGCCGGCACGTACGCCGGTCGCCCCGCGCAGGCACGACGCGGACCGGAGGGCGGGCGCGGACCGGAGGCCGGCGGCGGGGCACAGGCCCGGCGCGCAGCGGGCGGCCGTTCCGCCCGGCCGGGCGGCGGCCGTACCGGAGGGCCGGCGGCGGACGGTGGAACCGGCGCGGGCGGC
>JBEHYF010000179.1:0-10257 GCA_048498315.1 Actinomycetota bacterium | reverse complement strand
ACGCTTTCTCTTCCCCCCCCCCCCAGCCCCCCCCCCCCCCCGCGTCCAGCAGCAGGGCCACCTCGTCGGCGATCTCCTTCAGGCCGCCGCCGCACAGCACGATCTGCACGAGTGCCCGATGCACCTCCTCACCGCGCGCCAGGATCGCGGCCTGGCGGTTGAGGATGTCGGTCAGCACCTGGTTGAGGATGTCATCGAAGCCGGCGTCGCACGGCAGCACGATCAGCGGCAGGCCGAGCCGGTCGGCCTGCTCGACCATCGTGGCGGGCAGGCGGTCGAGGTAGCGGCCCGGCTTGACGGCCAGCGCGGCCAGGCCGCAGGCGTCCAGGTCGGCGACCAGATGGCCGAGGGACTGCGGCGCATGCCGGAGCGGGTATCCCGTGGTGAGCAGCAGCTCGTTCGGCTTCACCCAGGTCAAGACGTCGGGGACCTCCATGATATTGAGACGCTGGACGATACGGCTGAGACCGCTCTCACCCGCGACGAGATCGGCCTTCTGGAGCGTCGACAGGCCCAGGACCTCCCCGACGGACAGGCCGTAGGGCAGGGTCCCGGTGCCGGCGAGGCGGGGCGCCGGAGGGCGGGGCTCTGTGAAGGACGACGACATTGGTGCCCAATCTGCCGGAGTTGACCACCCAGTAACTGATCAACCATGACAACTGACACGAACGCTGGCAACCATCCTTGGCAGAATCACCTATACGGCGGTGAACGATGGGGGTCTACGTTCGCCACCGGAACGGGTCGGTCCGGTATCGCGGACCGGCCGCACGGCGAGCGGGGTCCCGCGCCCGCGACCGGGCGGGGCCGCGTGCCACGCGACCGGCTCGGGCCCGCCACGAACGGACCGGCGGAACCGGTGGGGGAGGTCTGGTGACGACGCTGACGACCGCCGCCCGGCGCGGACGCCGGCCGCGCGTCGTCCCCGCGGCGGCGACGCTGGCCGGCGCCGCCAGCCTCGGGATCCGCGCCGCGTTGTGCGGCCCGCGCCGCGTCGGCCGGGTCATCGCGGTCTTCCCGTCCGCGGCGTACTTCAGGGTCGAGCTGCCGGCCGAGCCGATGGTGATCGCGCTGGTCGCCTCCGACGCCGTGCGCCTGCCGAACGCCGTCGTGCTGGCCGCGCCGGCGCGGCACGAGCCGTTCCGCGACGTTCGCGAGGGCGACACGGCGGTCGTCGGCGACGGCGAGGCCGAGGTCACCGGCCGGCTGCGCGCCCGCGTCCGCCGCTGGTGGGACCCGACTCCCGTACTCGGCCCGCTCTCCCCCGCCCGCCTCGCGCACGGCGCACGCGCCCTCGGCGAGCTCACCGGCCCGTGGGGCCTGGCCGGTCACCGCACTCCCGCGGTCCTCGCGGACGGCTGCGCGCGCGCCGACCTCGCCCGCGCCGTCGACGCCGCCGAGCGGATCGTCGGGCTCGGCCCGGGGCTGACCCCCAGCGGGGACGACGCACTGGCCGGGCTGCTGCTGGCGCTGCGCCTGCTCGGCGGTGCCGTTCCGGGCGGCGGGCGCGCCGTGTGGCTCGCCGACTGGCTGGGCGCCGCCGTCACCGCCTACGCCGACGACCGCACGACGTCGCTGGCGGCGACGCTGCTGCGCTGTGCGGCTCGCGGGCAGGCGGGCGTCGAGGCCGGCGCGGTGCTGCGCGGGATCGCCGGGCAGGACCCGATCGCGCCGGCGGTCAGGCGCCTGCTCGCCATCGGTCACACGTCCGGTGCCGACCTGGCCTGGGGCCTGCTGGCCGGCTGCCGGGCCGCCGTGGCGCTGTGCACCGCGGCCGGGGGCGCCACGCCGGCGGCCGGGGCGGGCCGACGGGAAACCGGCGTCCGGTGAGAATCGAAGCATGACACATACCGCGCACGCGCTGTCGGGGGACCAGTACGAGATCGCGGCGGAGCCGTACGCCGCCGTGGTCGCCGAGCAGAGCGCCGGACTGCGCTCACTGACCCACGACGGACGGCCGCTGATCCTCACCTACGACGCCGACGAGCTCGTCCCCGCCGCCGCGGGCCAGCTCCTGGTGCCGTGGCCGAACCGCATCGACCACGGGCGCTACGACTTCGACGGCGAGACGTACCAGCTCCCGATCAACGAGGTCGGGCCGGACCACGCGATCCACGGCCTCGTCCGCTGGGCGACGTGGACCCTTGCCGAGCACCGCCCCGACCGCGTGCGCCTCACGCACCGGCTGCTCGGCCACTCCGGCTACCCGTTCCGGCTCGACCTGACGGTGGAGTACGCCTTGGACGCCGAGCACGGGCTGACCGCGCGCCTGTCGGCGTGCAACACCGGCTCCCGCCCGGCGCCGTACGGGCACGGCGCACATCCGTACCTCACCCTCGGCCGTCCGCTCGATGAGTGCCGGCTCACCGTCGGCGCGGAGTACTACCTGCCGATCGACGAGCGCGCCGTGCCCGACCGCGTGCCGCGCGAGGTGGCCGGCACGCCGTTCGACTTCCGGGACGGCCGGACGATCGGCGGCACCCGGATCAACAACCCCTACACCGGGCTGCCCCGCGACGCGGACGGCCGTGCCTGGCTGCGCCTTTCGGATGGCGAGCACGCGGTCTCGCTGTGGGCCGACGAGGCGCACCCGTGGCTGGAGATCTACACCGCCGACGAGGCGACCGGGGCGATGCACCGCGCCGGCCTCGGCGCCGAGCCGATGACCTGCCCGCCGAACGCCTTCGTCACCGGCACCGACCTGATCACCCTGAAGCCCGGCGCCGAGACGGGCGGTTCATGGGGCATCGTCGCCGCCTGACGCGCTCCGCCACGGTGCTGCCGCCACCGGCCGAGCTGCACGGCCACTGGGCTCGCGGCCACCGTGCTCACTGCCGACCGGGCTCGCGGCCGGCGGACGGCGCGGCGGGCACGTCTTGATCGGGCGGTCGCTGGGCGTGCCGGATCGGTAACGTGTGCCGCGGCGTTTTTCTCGGAAGGAACCCCGGTGAAGCTGACCCTGCCCGCACTCGACGACCTCAACGCGCGCGCGGAGAAGGCGCGCGCCGAGCACGACCGCCGCTTCCCCGGCGACACGGGCGAACGCCGGCCCGTGCACACGGTATTCGTGCCCGCCGACCGCTTCACCGCGACCACCGCCGCCGAGCTGGGCGCGGAGGCGCTGCGCCTGCTCGACGCGCACGCCCCCGACGGCGCCGCGATGTCCAGCGCGTTCGGCGTCGACGCCGCGCTCAGCGACACGGTGCGCGAGCGCGTCGCCGCCAAGCTGGCCCGCGAGCCCGTCGAGGACCTCCGCATCGACTTCGCGGACCTCTACGGCACACGGCCCGACGACGAGGAGGATGCGCACGTCGCCACCGTGGTCGAGGCGGTCGCCACCGCGTACGAGGCGCGGTCGCTGCCATACTACTGGGGGCTGCGGATCAAGTCGTTCGCCGACGGCGGGCACGTGCGCGCCATGCGCACCCTCGACGGCTTCCTCACCGGGCTGGCGGAACGCCTGGGCCGGCTGCCGGGCGGCTTCGTCGTGACGTTCCCGAAGGTCGTGACGTCCGTCCACATCGCGATCTTCGCCGAGTTCCTGGCCCGCTTCGAGGCGGAGATCGGGCTGCCCGACGGCAAGCTGCGCTTCGAGGTGCAGATCGAAACGCCCGAGTCGGTGACCGCGCTGCCGGAGATCGTCGAGGCCGCCGCGGGCCGGCTCGCCGCCGCGCACTTCGGCGTGCACGACTACACTGCGGCGCTCGGCCTGCCGCCGTCAGAGCAACGGCTCGACCACCCCGCCTGCGACCACGCCCGGCACGTCATGCAGGTGGCTCTGGCCGGCACCGGCGTTCGCCTGTCCGACGGCGGCACGCGGATCGTCCCGGCGAGCGAGGAGACCAAGGACGTGCTGCGGGCGTGGCGGCTGCACGCGGGCCTGGTCCGCTACTCCCTGCTGCACGGCTTCGACCAGGGCTGGGACACGCACGCCGCGCAGTTGCCGAGCCGGTTCGCGGCCGTGTACGCATTCCACCTGAACGGGCTGGACGACGCGGTCGAGCGGTTGCGCGCCTGGCACGCGAAAAGCGGTGATGACGCGGCCGGACGCGCGCACACGGCCGGACGCGGCGGGGCCGGCGAGCCGGCCGAGATCGCGGCGCTGGCCGCCCGGCTGCGCCGCGCCGTCGACTGCGGCGCCGTCGACGCGGAGAGCGCCGGCTTGACCGCCTGACCGCGGCCGGCCCGCGGGGCACCCTCGCCTCGTTTCAGTCGTCGACGAGGCGGTCGTCCTTCAGGTCGTCCATGACACCGACGCCCATGAACTGCCGCAGGTCCTCGATCGCCATGGTCTGCTCGCGCATCTTGCCCATGATGTCGCGGAGCGTGTGGACCACCACGAGGGTGGCCTCCGCCTGGGCGAGGGTCGCGTGCACCTGGGCCAGCGCTGTGTCCGGCGGCGTCTGCGCGAGCGCGTTGGAGGCCTTCATCAGGTGCGTCGCCGCGCTGTCGTTGTGTGTCACCCAGTGGTAGCCGGGTTCCTCCGGCCAGGTCGACGTCATGACGAGTGCTTGCCTCTCCAGCCGGGTCCCCCGGGATCCCGGCGATCCGTTCGGACTGTGCACATCCCCGAGCCTGGTTAGGACGCGCGGATCATATCGGGGGTTTACGGCGTTCACGTCCCGTTTTCGCAAACGGTCAAGAGGCCTCGGTCAAGTCAACCGGCGCAGGTCCTCCGGTGTGTCGATGTCGTCCGGGGCCGCGACGTCGTCGCACGGCACCGGGACGACCAGGTCGGGCCGGGCGCGCAGGAAGGCACGCGCGCCGGCGTCGCCGGACGCGCCGTCGGCCGCGTCCGCGAAGTGCTCGCGGGCGATCAATACCGGGTTGCGCGGCCGGCCCTCGTACGTCGCCACGGCGACCCGTGCCCCCGCCTCATACGCCTCGTGCAGCCGCCGTACGGCCGCGGCGGTGACGCGCGGCTGGTCGACCAGGGCGATGACCACGGCGGGGCAGTCGGGGGCCAGCGCGGACAGGCCGGTCCGCAGCGAGGACGCCATGCCGGTGCGCCAGTCCGGGTTGTGGACGACGACGGCTCCCGGCACGTCGGTCGGGGCCGCGCCGGTGACCACCACGATCGGCGTGCAGCCGGCCTCGTGCAGCATACGCACTCCGCGGTCGACCAGACGCACCCCGCCGATCTCGACGAGCGCCTTCGGCGTGCCGAGACGCCGTCCCTCCCCCGCCGCCAGGAGCAGCCCGGCCGGGGTGCCCGCGTGCCTGATGCCCATGGCCGGAAGCGTATCCACGCCCGCCGCCGTGCAACGAAACGGGCACAGATCACTACGGCCGCTGCGGGCCGACCCGGCTGTCCGTGCCCGCTCGGCCGCCGTGAATGCGGCCGGCGGTCTCGCTCAGCGGGCGGCCGCTGCCGCCCCAGCGCAGCCGGATCAGCTCCGCGGCGATCGACACGGCGGTCTCCTCCGGCGTACGCGCGCCCAGGTCCAGGCCGATCGGCGAGCGCAGCCGCGCCAGCTCCGCCTCCGTGACGCCGGCCTCCCGGAGCCGCGCCAGGCGATCCTCGTGGGTGCGCCGCGACCCCATCGCCCCGATGTAGGACGCGGGCGTCTTCAGCGCCACCTGCAGCAGCGGCACGTCGAACTTCGGATCGTGAGTCAGCACGCAGATGACGGTCCGCTCGTCGACGTCGGTCTCGGCGAGGAACCGGTGTGGCCACTTGACCACGACCTGGTCGGCCTCGGGGAACCGCCGCGAGGTGGCGAAGACGGGCCGGGCGTCGCACACGGTCACGTGATAGCCGAGGAACTTGCCGATCCGGGCCACCGCCGCGGCGAAGTCGATCGCGCCGAACACCAGCATGCGCGGCGGCGGAGCGAACGAGTGCACGAAGACCGCCAGCTCGTCCAGCCGCCGCTCGCCGTCCCGTCCGTACCGCCGGACTCCGGTCAGCCCCTGCGCGAGCATGCCGCGCGCGTCGTCGTCCACGGCGGCGTCCAGCCGGTGGAGGCCGAGCGAGCCGGATGAGCGGTCCGGCCAGATCACCCGCCGCGCGCCGAGGTCGCGGGGACCGCCGATGACGGTGGCGACGGCGACCGGTTCGTGCCGCTCGATCGAGGCGGCCAGCTCTCCGAACTCCGGGAACGTCGCCGGGCCCACCGGCTGGACCAGCACGTCGAGGATGCCGCCGCACGTCAGGCCGACCGCGAACGCGTCGTCGTCGCTGACGCCGTACCGCTGCACGACCGGCCTGCCGGTCCGGATGACCTCCCGCGCCAGCTCGTACACCGCGCCCTCGACGCAGCCGCCCGAGACGCTGCCGACCGCCTCCCCGGTCGCGGAGACCGCCATGGCCGCGCCCGCCGGCCGGGGCGCGCTACGGAACGTCTCGACGACCGTGGCCAGCCCGAACGTCTCTCCCTCCGCGTACCACTTGCCGATGTCGTGCAGCACGTCACGCATCACCGATCACCCCTGCCAGTTCTTCGAGCGCCTCCAGACTGTGCCCGGCGACGAAGTCGTCAACGTACGGCAGCGCCGCCACCATCCCCGCCGTGAGCGGTTCGTACCCCGGCGCGGCCTTGTGCGGGTTGGCCCACACGACGCGGTGCGCGAGCCGGTGCAGCCGCGCCATCTGCACGCCCAGCCGGGAGGCGTCGCCGCGTTCCCAGCCGTCGGAGGCGATGACGACGACCGCGCCGCGCGCCATGCCGCGCTGCCCGAACCGGTCGAGGAAGGCCTTCAGCTCCTCGCCGAGCCGGGTGCCGCCGCTCCAGTCGGGGATCGCCGCCGACACCGCGGCCATTGCCGCGTCCGGATCGCGGTGCCGCAGCTCGCGGGTGAGCCGGGTCAGGCGGGTGCCCACGCTGAACACCTCGGTCGTGCGCGGTGCGGACCGCACGGCCGCGTGCGCGAACCGCAGCAGCACGTCCGCGTACGGGCTCATGGAGCCGCTGACGTCGACGAGCAGCACGAGTCGGCGGGGCCGGGTACGGTGGGCGCGGTGGTGCAGCCGGGCCATCTCACCGCCGCGCCGCAGGATCGACCGGACCGTGCGGTGCGGGTCGAGCCGGCCCCGGCGCGCGGGCGCGAACCGCCGGGAGCGGCGCCGCGCGGACACGTCGTCCATGAGGGCGAGCAGGCGGTTCACCTCGGCCCGCTCGGCGGCGCCCAGCCGGGCGACATCGCGGCGGCGCAGCACCTCGACCTCGCTGGCCGCCGCCAGGCTCGCCGACCCCTCGCGCCGCTCGCCCGTGCCCTGCCCCGCCGTGAGCGAAGGACGCGCGACCAGCACCGGCGGGCGGTGGGCAGGGCGCACGGACGCGGCCGCACCGGAGAAGTACGCGGCGAAGCACCGGTCGTAACGCGGCAGGTCGGCCGGGTCGGCACACAGGGTGAGCCGGCCCGCCCAGTACACGTCGCGGGCGTTGCGCACGTCCAGGATGTCCAGCGCGCTCACCATCGCCTGCACGCGCTCGGGGTCGGCGTTCACGCCCGCGGCGCGGAGCGTGCGCCCGAACCCGGCGAGCGTCTCCACCACGTCGCGGCGCCGGCCGTCGCCGGTGCCGGGCCGCTCGGCCGGGCCGGGGCGATCGGCGGGGCCGGGGCGATCGGCGGGGCGCGGCGCCCACCCGCCCCCGGGTTCCGCGTTCACCGTCAATCACCGCCCAGCAGCGCCTCGATGCCCGCGCCGACGACACGCTCGGTGTCCTCGCGGTACTTCAGCACGGCGCCCAGCGTCACCGCGGCCGTCTCCGGGTCGAGCTCACGCGCGCCCAGCGCGACGAGGGCGTCGGTCCAGTCGAGGGTCTCGGCGATGCCCGGCGCCTTGAGGAGGTCCAGCCGGCGCATCCGCGCCGCGGCGCCGGCCACCTGGCGTACGAGGCGTTCGGCGGCGTCCGGCAACCGCCGCCGGATGATGGCCACCTCGCGGTCGAACGTGGGATGCTCCAGCCAGTGGTACAGGCAGCGGCGCTTGAGCGCGTCGTGCACCTCGCGGGTGCGGTTGGAGGTGACGACGACGACCGGCGGGCGTTCGGCGTGGATGGTGCCGAGCTCGGGAATGGAGATCGTGAAGTCGCTCAGGACCTCCAGCAGGAACGCCTCGAACTCGTCGTCGGCGCGGTCGATCTCGTCCACCAGCAGCACGCTGGGCCGGTCGGCGGTGGAGGTCTCCAGCGCCCGCAGCAGCGGCCGCGCCACGAGGAAGCGCCGGTCGTACAGCTCCGACTCCAGGCGCGCCACGTCGGTCACGCCGGCGGCCTCGGCGGCACGCAGGTGCAGGAGCTGGCGGGGGAAGTCCCAGTCGTAGAGGGCCTGTGCGGCATCCAGCCCCTCGTAGCACTGCAGGCGGATCAGCGGCGCGTCCAGCACGGCGGCGAGTGTCTTGGCCAGCTCGGTCTTGCCGACCCCGGCCTCGCCCTCGAGGAACAGCGGCCGGCGCATGGTGAGGCTGAGGAAGCAGGCGGTGGCAAGACCCTCGTCGGCCAGGTAGGCGTGCCGATCGAGTGCCTCGCTCAGGGCCGCCGGAGTAGCGAACTCCGCTGCCGGTTTCGACGTGAGGTCCGTCACGCCCCAAGGCTACTTCTCGTGCCGTTCGGCAACCGGTGACCTAGCCTCGAGCTTTCAGTAGGTGGGGTCTGGTTGGGGGTTTGAGACGCGAAAGTGCCTTCTGTGCTGGAACGATGGGACTTGCTCAGGGTCTCGATCTTTCAGAAGAAGGCACTTTCAAGGTGAAGGCTACAGGTTCGCGTCCGAAGGTCATGGTGACGGCGGACGGACACGGCGTTGTGGGGCATGCCGGGGTGCGGCTGCTGGCGGATTTGGCGCAGGTCACGGGCTTGCAGGCGGGATTCGGTGAGGCGCTGGGTTCGTTGCGGCGGCGGTCGTCGGGTCATGATCCGGGCCGGGTCGCCGTCGATGTGGCGGTGATGATGGCGGCTGGGGGTGAGGCGATCGCTGATCTGGCGGTACTGCGGGATCAGGCTGGCCTGTTCGGGCCGGTGGCCTCGGACGCGACGGCTTGGCGGGTGCTGGCCGCCATCGATGGGGCTGCGCTGGCCCGGTTGCGCGCGGCGCGGGCCGCGGCGCGTCGGCTGGCGTGGGCGCAGGCGGCTGATACGCGCGGTGGCCTGTCTGTCTCCCGCGCGGCCGGGCAGGTGATCGAGGGTCTGGTGCTGGACATCGACGCTTCGATCGTGATCTGCCATTCGGACAAGGAGCAGGCATCGGCGACGTGGAAGAAGACGTTCGGCTACCACCCGATCTTCTGCTTTCTGGATGGCAGCCGGGAGGCGTTGTCGGCGATCTTGCGGACGGGGCGGGCCGGGTCCAACACCGCCGCCGATCACATCGCGGTACTGGATCAGGCGCTGGAGCAGATCCCCGATGAACACCGTCACGGGGTCCCGGTGCTGATCCGCACCGACACCGCCGGGTGCACCCACGATTTCCTGGCCCACATCCGCGGCCTGCGCGAACACGGAGTTCAGACCTTCTTCTCGGTCGGCGTGCCGATCACCGAGCACATCCGCGAGGCGATCACCCTGATCGGTGCGGCCGATGGATGGATCGAAGCCATCGACGCCGACGGCGGCCTGCGTGAGGGAGCCGAAGTCGCCGAGATCACCGGCCTGGCCGGCACCAGCGGCTTCCCCGAGGGAACCCGCCTGATCGTGCGCCGTGAACGCCCTCACCCTGGCGCCCAGCTCGATGCCTTCGACACGATCGAAGGATGGCGGCACCAAGTGTTCGCCACCGACACACCCCACGGCGACGGCTCGATCCAGTTCCTCGAGGCACGCCACCGCGCCCACGCCCGAATCGAAGATCGCATCCGCACCGGCAAGGACACCGGCTTCGGCCGCTTCCCCTCCCGCATCTTCACGATCAACGCCGCCTGGCTCGAACTCGCCCTATGCGCCATCGACCTGCTCGCCTGGGCCCAACTGTTGCTCTTTGACGGCGAGCTGGCCCGCTGCGAGCCGAAGAGGTTCCGCTATCGGATCTTGCACACCGCCGCCCGCCTGACCCGAGGCGGCCGCCGCCTATGGCTGCGGATCAACCAGCACTGGCCCTGGGCGAACCAACTCGCCGGCGCCTTCACCCGCCTGGCCGCCCTGCCCCGCCCCGCCGGCTGAATCCAGCCCCACGCCCCTGACCGCCCACGACCCGAGGAACCAGGAGAACCCGGCCACCGCGCCGGGCTACCGGCGTGCCCGAACCAACCACGACCGCTAAGGACCCACCGACCGACAGCCAAAACCACCGCTCAAACCCCTTAGTGAAAGACGGAGGCTA
>JBEHYF010000178.1:0-10542 GCA_048498315.1 Actinomycetota bacterium | reverse complement strand
TAGAGGCCACCCACGGGGGGCCGCCCGTTGCGTCGGTGCTCCAGGCCCGCCCGGGCGGCCATCGGCGGGCGGCGCGGGCGCCGGCATCCGGCCGGGGTCGGTGCCCGGCCACAGCCCGGTGGCGGCCTGCGGATCGGCCTGCGGCAGGCCGTCCGGTCGGGCGCCCGCCGCAGGGTCGGGCGCGGCCGGGCCGGAGCCCGGATCGGTTCCCGGCCAGGCCGTCGTGGCCTGTTCCACCGCAGGCGCCGCGGGCGCTGCGCCCTCGGCTTGGCCCTCGGCCTGCCGTTGCCGGGCGAGGTGGGCACGGGCGGCCTCGATGATCTCCCACGGCGTCAGGCCCGAGCCCGCGGCCGGATCGGGCGCGGCGAGGACGGCCCTCATCAGCGCGGCCGGCACCGTGAACCCGGGGCGCGGCGGCACGGTGCCGGCCAGGCGGCACCAGGCGAGCGCGGTGGCGTACGCGGCGGCCAGCAACGTGCGCAGGATCTGCGGGTCGGCGCCGGCCACCGCGTCGGGCAGCGTCCCGTCGACCGGCCACAGGGCCCGCAGCGGGTGGTCGGGACGGCCCAGCGCCTGCAGGGTGCGTACGGCGTCCGGGTCGAGCCAGGGCAGCACGGCGGCGGCCGAGCCGGGCACGCCGTCGAGGTCGGCGGCCAGCAGCGCCAGCGCGACGCGCCGGGCCTCGGCCGGGCCGGCGACGGCGGCGGGCAGCGGCGCGGCCGCCGCGGCCAGGTCGTACAGGGTCAGCCGGAAATGGTCGCCCGGGTTGGTCTCCCGCAGCACCGTCACGCCCAGGTGCGGGGGGCAGCGGCGCAGCCACTCCTGCGTGAGCGCCTGGTCGCCGAACCGGACGGTGCCCTGGTCGGCGTGCACCATCTGCGCGGTCGCCCCGGCCATCGCGGCCAGCGCGTCGGCGCGCGGCTGGAACGCGGCCTCGCCGCGCAGCGTCTCCGCCGTCTCCCAGATGGTCCGGGCGACGTGGGCGGCCCCCATCGGATCGCCCGCCCGCAGCCGCTCGGCGTATGGGCCGACGATCAGCGGCAGGCTCGGGGGCAGGAACCAGCGGGCGCCGGAGCCGGCACCCACCAGGTGCTTGTCGTACACCTCGACCAGGGCGTGGCCGGGGTGGGCGACCGGGGCGCCGGCGCACCACAGCACCGCGAAGAAGCTCGCCGCGACGGTGCTCGGCGTGCCCGGTGTGAACTGCGGGTCCGGCAGCGGGAACTGCGCGGCGTTCACGACCGAGGCCGTCGCCACCGTCTGCCGCAGCCGGGCGAGGACGCCCGGGTCGGGGGGCGGCCCGAACAGCCCGTCGGCGGCGAGCGGCCCCGGTGTCAGGTCGGGGCCGGTGGGCAGCAGGGACGGCGGGACGGGCGGGCGTCCGGCGCCGGGCGGTGCGGGCATCATGGCCTGCCGTGCGGCCGGGTCGAAGGGCGGGGGGCACAGGTGCCAGTTGCCGTCCAGGCCGCAGCGGTACCAGCGGCCCCACGCCCCGAACAGCCACCACTCGCCGGCGCCGGCGAGCATGCGCGCGGTGAGGGCCTCGGCCCGCTGGGGCGGCACGGCGCTCATCCACCAGGGAGACGAGGCCATGGCGCGGACGTCCGTCGCGATCGCGGCGAACGGGTCGGCCGGTGGTGCAGCGGGTGCCTGCCAAGTCACGAAACGCATCGTAGTGGGGCACCGGGCCGGTTCAGGTCGTATGTGTCGTGCCGGATGTAATGAGCATCATAGAGTCATGCTCCTTAGCAGCGGGAGGTGTGCGTGAGGGCGGAACGGGTGAAGGCGGCGGGGCTCGGCTTCGCGATCGGGTCGTCGGTCGCGTTCGGCACGTCCGGGCCGGTCGGCAAGGCGCTGATCGAGGCGGGCTACTCGCCGCTGCAGGCGTCGTGGACCCGGGTGGCGGGGGCGACGCTGATCCTCGTCCCGCTCGCCGCCCTGCTGCGCGGCCGGGCCGCCGGGCGCGCGGTCCGGCGGCG
The DNA here is from genome assembly GCA_048498315.1 of Actinomycetota bacterium. GTDB lineage: Bacteria > Actinomycetota > Actinomycetes > Streptosporangiales > Streptosporangiaceae > Actinoallomurus. The sequence goes on along the minus strand of JBEHYF010000178.1, from coordinate 8,563 downwards.
CGCTCCGCTCCTCGTGCTGTACGGCCTGCTCGGCGTGGCGGGCTGCCAGTCGTTCTATTTCGTCGCGGCGTCCCGGCTGCCGGTCGGCGTGGCGATCCTGCTGGAGTTCACCGGGCCGGTGCTGGTGGTGGGCTGGACGCGGCTGGTCCGCCGGACCCCGGTGCCGCGCTCGGCGGCGCTCGGCGTGGGCATCGCGCTGGTCGGGCTGGCCTGCGTCGTGCAGGTGTGGACCGGCCTGGGCCTGGACCCGCTCGGCCTGCTCGCCGGGCTGGGCGCGGCCGTGTGCCAGGCGGTGTACTTCCTCGCCGTCGAGCGGGCCGACGGCGAGGTCGACCCGCTCGTCATGACCGCCGCCGGATCGGCCGTCGGCGCGGTCGCGCTGGGCCTGTTCGCGCCGCCGTGGCGCATCCCCTGGCACCTGCTCGCCACCGGCGTCGCCTTCGGCGACCACACGCCGCCCGGCTGGTTCCTCGCCGCCTGGCTCGTCACCGTCAGCACGGTCACCGCCTACCTGGCCGGTGTCGCCGCCGTGCACCGGCTGTCGGCGCCGGTGGCGGGCGCGGTCGCCTACGTCGAGGCGGTCGCGGCGGCGGTGTTCGCCTGGCTGACGCTGGGCGAGCGCCTGTCGGCGATCCAGGTGGCCGGCGGCGTGATCGTGCTGGTGGGCGCCTTCGTCGCGCAGCGCGCGGTGGCTCCGGCCGCGCCCGCCGCCGGGCCCGTTCCGGAGCCGGAACCCGTGGCCGTGCGCGCCGAGCCGGGGTCGTGACGCCCGGCGCGCGCGGCGTAGGGCGGCTCAGGCGTTGTACCGGAGGAAGGTGCGGGTGCCGACGGCGAGCGAGACGGCGGCGAAGGCGAGCGCCACGCCGGTTCCCGCGGCGAGCGTGGTGGAGGCGTAGTGGCCGGCGAACGCCGCCCGCAGCGCCTCGACGACGTACCGGAACGGGGTCAGGCGGGACAGACCGTCCAGCCAGCCCGGCGCCGGGCGTGCCCTCGCCGATGATCCGGCCCTGGTCGATGATGAGGATCCGATCGCACAACGCGTCGGCCTCCTCCAGGTAGTGGGTGGTCAGGAACACCGTGGTGCGCCGTGCTCGTCGCGGAGCCCGCGGGTGTGGTCCCACAGGCCGCCGCGGCTGTGCGGGTCCAGGCCGGTCGTCGGCTCGTCCAGGAAAATCAGCTCCGGCCGGTGGACGATGCCCAGCGCGATGTCGAGGCGGCGCTTCTGGCCGCCGGACAGCGACCCGATGACGCGGTCGGCGAGGTCGAACCGGTCGAGCAGCTCGCGCGAGCGGGCGCGGACGCCGGACACGCGATACAGCCGTGCCTGGAGCACCAGCTCCTGCAGCACCGTGCAGCCGGGGTCGGTGCTACCGCCCTGGGCGACGTAGCCGATGCGCCGCCGTACGCCGGCGAGGTACTCCTCGCGCAGCTCGTGCATGCGGCTGAGCCGCCGGCCGCGCGTTCGAGCTGCTGCGCTCGGGCATCGGCGACTACCCGCTGACGACGCCCGCCGCCCGGGTACGGCCCGCCCAGGGCTTCGGCGCCCACGGCCACTCGCCGTCGGAACCGTGCCGTGCCACGGCGCGGTCCCGACGGCTCAGGCGGCCGTCTCGGCGACCACCGCCGACAGCGCCTTGACGCCGCCCGGCCACCCGCTTGCCATGAAGCGGCGCCCGACCATCTGGTAGGCGTTGTCCGGGTCGAAGCCCTCGTGCACGAGGAACAGCCGCGTGCCGGTGCCCTCGGGCTCCAGCGTGAAGGTCACGGTCGACTCGAGCCCGCCGACGTCGTCCGGCCCGGCGCACCAGCTGATCCGCAGCATCCGCTCCGGTTCGAAGTCGAGCACCTCGCTGTACCCGGTGCCGCCGAAGCCGGCCTGCGGGACGGGCTGGGCGTGCAGGGTGAAGCGGTGCCCGATCTCCAGCTTGAAGTCGTTCGGCATCAGCCAGCGGGCCATCAGCTCGGAGTCGGTGAGCGCGCGCCAGACCGCGGCGGGCGGGTGCGGCAGGAACTCGTCGACGCGGATGGTCCGCGGATCGTCGTCGGTGCGGGGCATGGGTTCGCCGGTGCTGTTCACGGGTTCTCCTCGTCGAGGACGTCGCGCAGCGCCCTCATCCGCGCACGCCAGAACCGCTCGTACGGATGCAGCCACCCCTGCAATTCCATGAGCGGCCCGGCCTCCAAGCGGTAGTGGCGTTCCCGTCCGACCCTGCGCTCGCTGACCAGCCCGGCGTCGCGGAGCACCCGCAGGTGCTCGGAGACGCTTGGGCGGCGCATGTCGAAGTGCGAGGCGAGGTCGCCGACGGTCCGCGGACCGTCGAGGAGCAGGCGCAGCAGTTCCCGCCGGGCGGGACTGGCGAGCGCGGCGAAGACGTCGTCGGTCAGTGCGGTCACGGGGCGGACGATACGACGCCGCGCCCGCCCGGGGCCCGGCACCGGCCGGGCGGCGAAAGGCCTACCGGCTCCCAGAGGGGAAATGTCCATGTCGTCGACAATAGGTAGGCATCTTCCTATGTGTCAAGCGTAGGGAGATGCCTACCTATAGTCGAGCGTGTCACCCGTGCCTGGCATGCTGCCCGCGGGGAGGAGCCATGACGGATCTGGACGTGCCCGCCTACCTTCGCCGCCTCGGCATCGCCGAGCCCGGCCCGCCGAGCGCCGCGGGCCTGCGCGCGCTGCACGCCGCCCACGTCGAGCGGATCGCCTACGAGGCCCTCGACATCCAACTCGGCCGGCTCACCTCCATCAGGCCGGCCGACGCGGCCGCCCGCATCACCCGCGACGGCCGGGGCGGCTACTGCTACCACCTGAACGGCGCCTTCTGGCTGCTGCTGCGCGCGCTCGGCTACGACGCGGTCCGGCACCGGGCCGCCGTGCAGTCCCGATCGGCGGACGCCTCACCGGGCATCTCCTGGGCCAACCATCTCGCGCTCACCGTCCACGGCCTGCCCGGCGACGGCTGTCCCGAGGGCGACTGGCTGGTCGACGCCGGCCTGGGCGACGCGATGCACGAGCCGCTGCCACTGCGGGCCGGCGAATACGCCCAGGGGCCCATGCGGTTGCGGCTGAGCCGGTCACAGGTCGCGCCCGGCGGCTGGCGGCTGGACCACGACCCGCTCGGCACCTTCAAGGGCATGGACTTCGAACCGGCTCCCGCGCGCACCGGCGCGTTTCTCGAACGCCATCGGCACCTGTCGACCTCGCCCGACTCCGGCTTCGTCCGCACCTGCGCCGTGCTCCGGCGCGACGCGGCAGGGGTGGACGCGCTCACCGGATGCGTCCTGCGGCGGATCGGGGGGCGCGCCGAACGGTCCACCACGCTGGAGACCAAGGGGGAGTGGTACGCGGCGCTCGCCGACGTCTTCGGCCTGGTGCCGGCCGACCTTGACGCCGCCGACCGGGACCGGCTGTGGGCGCGGGTCCGTGCCGCGCACGAGGCGTGGGCCGCCCGGTCGTGACGCCCGCGTCGCCCACCGTGACGCCCGCGTCGCCCACCGTGCCGCTCGCGACGCCCGGCTCCGAGGTCGTACGAGGAGCGGCCGCCGTTCCGGAGCCGTGCGACGCGGCCGTGCGCCACCCGCATCGAGGGGCGACCACCTGGGCCTCCACCCGACGGTGTGGGGGCCTCAGGTGCACATGTCCCTGGCCCTGTTGTCCAGGCAGCACGCGATGGCGTGCAGCCTGGCCGCGGAAAGGGCCTCGGGCGGTTCAGTCGTGATCTCGCGCCGACGGGCGATCAGTACTCCGGCGCCCGGAGTGGCGTCCTCGGCGAGGGAGACGACGACACAGCGTCCGTTGACGAAGACCAGGGCCGCGTCGGGATCCGGCGACCGCATCAGCTCCTGAGCGACCTCTTCATCGACCACCTGCATGGCTCCCCCTCGGCCGGCGCGGTCTTTCCCTCTGGGACTGGCCTTCCCCCATCGGGCACCGCTCTCACGGCATCCGATCGGATCGGTTCCGTCAGCCGGTGGCGGCCGTCGCGACGAGGATCCGGGCGGTGTCGTCCGGGCGGGAGAACATCGGGTAGTGGCCCGTCGGCAGCCCGACCAGGTCGAGGCCGTCGCCGAAGCCGGCGAACATCGGATGCCGGTCCGCGATCACCCGGCGGACCGACTCCTCCGGGAAGGTGCAGGCGATCAGGGTCTCCGGCACGACGCCCCGGCGGATCGCCGCATCGGCCGCCGCGCCGTCGCGAACGGCTGCGGCACCGCGCGTGCGCGCATCAGCGCCAGATCGTCGGCGGTCAGGCCGGCCAGGTTCACCGGGTCGTCGCGGACCGCCGCGAACGCCGGTACCGGGATGCGCCAGCCCTCGCCCTCGTCGTGGACCTGCTTCTCGATCCTCTTGCGATCCTCCGGCGCATGGACGTCGAACTGCGCCATGCCGTCCGGCAACGGCGCCGAGTCGAGGTAGACGGCGCGGCGGATCCGGCCGGGCGCGCGGTCGGCGGCGAGCGCGACCGGCAGCCCGCCTGCGCTGTGCCCGACGAGCACGACATCGTGCAGGCCCGCGTACTCGATGACGTTCAGCACGTCGGTCGCGTGCGTCTCCAGATCGGTCTCGGGGGTCGCCAGGTGCACCCGGTCGCCGAGGCCGGTCAGGGTCACCGGGTGGACGTCGTGGCCCGCCGCACGCAGCCGCCGGGTGACGCGGGTCCACGCCCACGCGCCGAGCCAGAAACCAGGGACAAGGACGAACGTCGCCATCGCGATCTCCTCACCGGTCGGGCCGGCCGATCGCCGGCCGGTGCCGTGACGCTAACGCCGAAACCGGACGGCCTCGGTCCGGTATAGGCTCGTGACCCGTGTCACACCCGACGACGCGGATCCTGGCCATGCTGGAGATGCTGCAGGCGAACCGGGAGATGACCGGTCCTGAGCTGGCGCGGCGGCTGGGCGTCGACGAGCGCACCGTCCGCCGGTACGCGCTGCGGCTGGGCGAGCTCGGCGTGCCCGTCGAGGCGCGGCGCGGCCGGTACGGCGGGTACCGGCTTCTGCCCGGCTACAAGCTGCCGCCGCTGATGTTCACCGATGACGAGGCGGTCGCCGTCGTGCTGGGCCTGCTGGCCGCCCGGCGGCTCGGCGTCGAGACGGCGGGCGCACTGGAGAAGGTGAGCCGCGTCCTGCCGCCCGCGCTCGGCGAACGCGTCGCGGCGCTGCGCGACACGCTCGCCTTCACGCTGGCCGCCCGCGACGGCACGGCCCCCGACGCCGCCGTACTGCTCGGGCTGGCCTCGGCCGCCCGGCGGCGTCATCGCGTGCGCCTGGCCTACACCTCCTGGCGCGGCGAGAACACCGAACGCGACGTCGACCCGTACGGGCTGGTGTTCCACTCCGGCCGCTGGTACGTCACCGGGTTCGACCACCGGCGCGCCGAGGTCCGCACGTTCCGCATCGACCGGATCGCCTCCGTCACGCCGCTGCCCTGCACCTACGAGCCCCCCGGCGCGTTCGACGCGGTCGCGCACCTGACGCGGTCGCTGGCCGCGGTTCCGTACGCGCACGAGGTCGAGGTGCTGATCGAGATGCCGGCGGCCGAGGCGCGCCGTCGTATCCCGGCGACTGTCGCCACCATCGACGCCACCGACGGGGGAGTGGTGATGCGCGCCCGGGCCGAGCATCTCGACGGGATGGCCCGGATGCTGGCCGGGCTGGGTCGCCCGTTCGCCGTCCGAAGGCCCGACGCGCTGCGTGCGGCCGTCCGCGAACTGGCCGAGAGCCTGACCCGCTCGGCCGGTCCCGCCGACGCCACCTGACGCACCACGGTCGGCGGCCTGCCTGCCCCCCTTTTTTCACTGCTAGAGTTGTATTAATTATCGAACGTTGGTCGGGATGGTCGCCCGAACCGTCCCCGTACGACATCGGGGGAGTGGCATGGAGATCGAGTCACTGGCGGCGGCGCTCGAGCGCGAGCACCGTGAGATCGACGCAGGGATCGAGGCGTTCACCGCCGAACCGCGGCCGTCCGAGGACCGGGATCCCCGGCCACTGAAGGAGGCGATGCGCGCCCTGCGGCGCCACATCTATCTCGAAGAAGAGTTCGTGTTCCCCCCGCTGCGCGAGGCGGGGCTGGTGGCCCCGGTGCTCGTCATGCTGCGTGAGCACGGGCAGATGTGGACCGTGCTCGACTCGCTGGAACGCGAGCTCGGCGACGGAGCCGCCGACGATGTCGTGCTCTCCCTCTGCCGTCGGCTGACCATCCAGCTCCAGCACCACAACCCCAAGGAGGAGAAGATCCTCTACCCGCAGGCCGACGACGTGCTCTCGGCGCCGGTCACGGAGCGGCTGCGCGCGTTCCTCGACTCGGGCGAGTTGCCCGAGGGGTGGGTGTGCCAGAAGACGGGCATCTGAGCAGGGTGCGCCGGCCGGCGCCGTCGGATCATGCTCGCCCACACCGCAACCTTTTTACCTAATTTTCTTGTATAAACTAAGAGGGCAGAGGCCGAGGCGGCCGCGCCGACGACCGGCACATGGTCACTGATCACTGTGAAGGAGACGGACATGAGCATCGCCGAGCGCACCGCACAGACCACCTGGGAGGGCTCGCTGGCGGGCGGTGGCGGACGGATCGTAACCGACAGCGGCGCACTCGGCGAGCCCGGCGTGACCTGGGCCTCGCGCACCGAACAGCCCGAGGGCCGGACCAGCCCGGAGGAACTGGCCGCCGCCGCGCATTCCTCGTGCTTTGCGATGGCCCTGGCGCTGCGCCTCGGTGAACGGCACGCCCAGCCGCAGCGGTTGCGCGTCAAGGCCGCCGTCACCCTGGACGAGGTGGACGGCGTCCCCACCATCGTCTCCTCGGCCTTGACGGTTCACGGGCAGGTCCAGGGGCTGGACGCCGCCGGCTTCCAGGAGGCCGTCGATGAGGCCGCCGCGCTGTGCCCCGTCTCGCGGTTGTTCGCCGGTGCCCGGATAAGTGTCGAAGCCTCGCTCGACGAGAGCTGACGTCGACGCCGCCCGTACTCATCGCTGGAGGCTTCTATGTCCGATACAACCCGCGTAGTCCTGCTGGGTGTGTTCATGCTGGCCGCCTCGATCTGGGTCGGGGGCTACGTCGCCATCGTCGTCGTCGCCCGGGTCGCCACCCGTACCCTGCAGCCGGCCCAGCGTGTGGCGTTCTTTCGTGGGCTTGGACGCATCTACGCGATCGTCGGATGCGGTGCGCTGGTGGTGGCGCTGGGCACTGGCGCGGCGTTGCTCGGCGACCGGGCCTGGGGCGGTGCGGTCGTGGTGACGGCCGCGGTCGCGGCGGCGCTCGTCCTGTCCACGCTGGTCGGCATGGCCCAGGCGCGGCGGATGACCCGCCTGCGCCGCGCCGCGCAACAGCGGCCGGAGGATCCGCTGCTGGCCGGCCGGGTCCGGCGAGGCGCCCGTAACGCCGGCGTGCTGCGGGCGCTGATCGGGGTGCTCAGCCTCACGTTGATCGCGCTCGGGGCGCTACTGGCGGTCTGACGTCCGCCACGTGGTGCCCGGCGAAGGCGGGCGGTCAGGGCCCGTGAGCGAGCAGCGAGCCACAGCGATCGCTGCGGGGATGAAAGACCGCACGAGGACGGCCGGTGGCGCCGGGACCATCAGGACGCGCGGCACGCCGCAGCGCACGGTGAACGCGATCACCACCGTGCCGACCACCATGATGCGCCCTCCGGCGATGCTGCGCCAGCGCTTTTCCGGCGACCGGCGGTCGCCCCGGCGGCAGGACGGTCGCCCCGGACGCCGGGGCAGGGGGAAGCCGCCGCCGCCGAGCCCGGCCGGTGACGAACGCCGAGGCCGTACCGGCGGGAGCGACCGCGGCACCCGCGAGGCGGGCGTGGAGACGTCCGTGTTCACCCGTCCCGGAGTGCACGAACCCGCGTGCACCCGGCGGGATCCGCCGGCTCGTGCACCGGCACCGGACCGGTGCGGCGCTTCCACCAGCGGACCGCGATGACGCCGGCGCACAACGCGAGCGCCGCCCACAGCCCGTACCGGGAGACCGCACGGGCGACGTCCACGGCGTCCTGCCCGAGGTAGTAGCCGAGGCCGGCGAGCATGCCGATCCACAGCAGCGCACCCAAGGCGTCGAGCAGCACGAAGGTGGCCAGCCGCATGCCGGCCCAGCCGGCCACGACGAACACGAGCACCGCCGGCACCGGCAAGAAGTAGGCGAGCACGACACCGAACGGGCCGAAGCGGCGCGTCAGCAGCTCCGCCCGGGCGATCACCCGCTCGCCGCGCCGGCCACGGCCGGCCAGGGCGGAGAGCAGCCCGCGCCCCCACCGGCGGCCCGCCCACCAGAAGAACGGATCGAACATGATCACGCCTGGGACGGCGGCGAGGACGGCGAGCGGGAGGGGAACCTCCCCGACACGGGCGAAGGCGCCCGCCGTGACGATCGAGGTCATGCTCCCGGTGAGCAGCTCGAGCAGCACCGGGTCATGCCCGATGAGCACCGGCCGCAGGGGCACCAGCGCGAGGGAGTACAGGCCGCTCAGCGTGATGCCGAACCAGCACAGCAGGTCGGTGCGGGCGGGGGGGGGAGAGGCGGGGGGGACGGGACCAAAAGCCCCCCCCCCCCCCCCCCC
>JBEHYF010000177.1:0-10883 GCA_048498315.1 Actinomycetota bacterium | reverse complement strand
CCAGTGCCCCCTCGCGGCCCCCCCCTCCCCCCTCCCCCCCCCCCCCCTCCGGGACCCGCCGCCGGCGCGGCGGGGTCTGGGGGCGCCGTGGCCATCTCACTCCTCGGCGGTTCCCGGGCCGTAGGGTGCGGTCATGGGCGAGCTCATCCTGCTGAGGCACGGCGAGACCGAGTGGAGCCGCACCGGACGCCACACCGGCCGTACCGATGTCGCGCTCACCGCGCGCGGCGAGGAGCAGGCCGGTCGGCTCGCCCCGGCGCTCGCCGGCCGCGACATCGCCCTCACGCTCGTCAGCCCGGCCGGCCGCGCCCGGCGTACGGCGGAGCTGGCCGGGCTGCCCCGGGCCGAGATCGACGAGCGCCTCTGGGAGTGGGACTACGGCGCGTACGAAGGCCGGACGACCCCGGACATCCGGAAGGAGCGGCCCGGCTGGTACCTGTGGGCGGACGGCGTGCCCGGCGGCGAGACGGTCGAGCACGTCGGCGAACGCGCCGACGCGGTCATCGCGCGGGTGCTGCCGTACCTGGCCGACGGCGACGTGGCGCTGGTCGCGCACGCGCACCTGCTCCGCGTGCTGACAGCCCGCCGTCTCGGCCTGCCGGCCGTCGACGGCCGGCTGTTCCGGCTCGACACCTGCACGATCAGCACTCTCGGCACCGAGCACGAGCGTCCCGTGATCGGCTCTTGGAACGTCCCCGTCGCCGGCGGCTCCTGAATCCCGTTGCGGGGGTCAGGACGCCTCGGCGAGCGACTCGACCGCCGCGCGGCTCAGGCGGCGGGCGCGCCGGGCGTCAGGCGAGTAGCGCCACTGTTCCGGCACGACGCGCGTACCGTGGTACAGCGCCTTGAGCGTCGTCGTGGCCCACAGGTCCTCCAGCGGCGTGGCCGGCAGGCCGTACATGCGGCGGGCCCAGCGGGGCAGGGTGGCGATCGTGAGGCTCGCGACGCTCGGCGCGGCCAGCTTCAGCGGCAGCATCCGGCGCGGTACGGCCGGGTTGAACATGCGGCGCAGGCCGTCCCTGGCCTCCTTGCAAGCGAAGATCTTCGGCCGCATCTCCTCGTAGTAGGCCCGCATCTCGGCGACGGAGGCCGGGATCGTCGCCGGGTCCAGGCCGACCACGGCGCCCGACCGGCGCTGCTCGTCGACGAACGCGTCGGCGTCGTCCGGGGTCAGCGGCATGCCGGCCCGCCGCGCGACGTCGAGGTAGGAGTCGACCTCGCCCATGTGCACCCACAGGAGGTTCTCCGGGTCGTCGAGGCGGAACCGCTGCCCGGTGATCGGGTTCACCCCGGTCAGCCGCGCGTGCAGCCGCCGCACCCGGCGGCCGACCCGCTCCACCTCCTCGTGCGTGCCCCAGGTGCGGACGCGCACGAACTCGATCGTGCGGCCGAGCCGCGCCCATGCGGTGTGCGGATCCATCAGCTCGGAGTTCTGGGCGGTGCCCCACATGGTCGGCGGGTGCAGCGCCTGGAGGACCAGCGCGCGCAAGCCGCCCACCAGCAGAATCGGCTCGCCCATCACGCGCCAGGTCACCGAGCCGGGGCCGAACAGCCCGTAGTCCTCAGCCATCCCGCCGCCTCCGAATCCATCGGTCAAGAGGCCACCCGATGCAAGTAAACACTTTCTTCCTTGGCCGGGAAAAGGTCACACGTCGCCCCGAACGGGCCTCGGGCTGCTCCGGGGCCTGCGCTCAGGCGGTGGTCTGCTCGCCGATCCAGGACAGGTAGTCGCCGCTGCCGGCCACGACCGGAGTGGCGATGATCTCCGGGGTGTCGTAGGAGTGCTGCTCGGCGATGTGCGCCGCCAGGTCCTCGAACCGGGCGGCGGTGGTCTTGAACAGCACCATCCACTCCTCCGCCGCCTCGATCTCGCCCTCCCACCAGTAGGTGCTGGCGATCGGGCCGACGAGCTGGGCGCAGGCGGCGAGGCGTTCGGCGACGGCCGACCTGGCGAGGTCGGCCGCCTCCTGGCGCGAGTCGGTGGTCGTCGTCACCTGGACGTACGCCTCGGCCATGGCGGCTCCTTCCCCCAGGACGTAGATCGTAGCTCCGGGGCGCGTCCCGCTCTCCCGGCCCTCAGGTAACCGTTTCCGAAACGATTACCCCCCGGACACGTCAGCGGGCCGGGGCGACCACGAGCGCGCTGCCGCCGCCGCGCCGCACCGGCTCGGCGACCGCCTGGACCTTGCCGCCGCCGAGGAACTCCAGCCCGGTGGCCGCACCGATCACGCCCGGGGGCGGCCCGGGGAACAACTCCAGGCTCTGGCCCTTCGCCTTGAGCGCGGCCCCGTACCGGTCGATGAACGCCTGTTCCGCGTCCGTCTGCGGGGTGTTGCGCTGGGACGCCCGCGGCGCGGCGATCGCCTGCGGCAGCGTCATGCCCAGGTCGAGGCGGTTCATCAGGATCTGCAGCACGGTCGTGATGATCGTCGATCCGCCCGGGGAACCGACCGCGATGAACGGCCGCCCGTTCCGCAGCACGATCGTCGGCGCCATGCTGCTGCGCGGCCGCTTGCCCGCCGCCGGCAGGTTCGGGTCGGGGTATCCGGCCGGCGTCGAGGGCGTGAAGTCGAAGTCGGTCATCTCGTTGTTGAGCAGGAAGCCGCGGTGCGGCACGGTCAGCGCGCTGCCGCCGAACTGCTCGATCGTGAGCGTGTAGGAGACCACGTTCCCCCACCGGTCCGCCACGACGAGGTGGGTGGTCTGCGGCCCCTCGTACGGCAGCCTCTGGCCCTGCCCGGACGGCGTGGGGCAGCCGTGCGCGTCCAGGTCGCCGGGCGGCACCGGGCTCTTGGCCGCCTCGTCCGGCTTGATCAGGCACGCGCGCGAGCGGGCGAAGCCGTCCGACAGCAGCGTTCGCAGCGGCACGGGCACGTACGCGGGGTCACCGACATAGACGTTCCGGTCGGCGTAGGCGAGGCGGGAGGCCTCCAGGTACGTGTGCAGCGCCTGCACCGGGTCCGCGGCGGTGAGGTCGAACTGCTTCATGATGTTCAGCGCCTCACCGACGGTGGAGCCGCCGGAGGACGGCGGCGCCATGCCGTAGACGTCCAGCCCGCGGTAGGTCACGTGCGTCGGGCTCCGGCCGACCACGCGGTAGCCGGCGATGTCGGAGGCCCGCATGACCCCGGGTCGCACGTTGCGGGTCGCGTGCGGGTCGACCGGCGGGTGCGTGACCGTACGGGCGATCTCGTCGGCGAGCTCGCCGCCGTAGAACCAGCCGGTGCCGCGCCGGGCGATCTGGCGGTAGGTGTCGGCCAGGTCCGGGTTGCGGAACGTGGAGCCGACGGCGGGCGGCTTGCCGCCGGGCAGGAACAGCTCGCGCGTCGGCACGATGTCCTTGAACCGGTCGGCGTTGAGTGCGGTCTGGTCGTAGAACTCCTGGTCGACCGTGAAGCCGTGGTCGGCGATCCGGATGGCGGGCCGCAGCAGCGTGCCGAGGCTGCGGCTGCCCCAGCGGTGCAGCGCCTCGTCCCAGGTGGCGAGCGTGCCGGGCACGCCGACCGACAGGCCGCTGGTCACCGCCTCGGCGAACGACAGCGGCTTGCCGGTCTTGGGGTCGATGAAGATGTCCTGCGTCATGCGCGCCGGGCCGGTCTCGCGCCCGTCGATCGTGTACACCCTGCGGGTGTGCGCGTCGTAGTAGGTGAAGAAGCCGCCGCCGCCGATCGCGGCGACGTACGGCTCGGTCACCCCGAGCGTGGCGGCCACCGCGACCGCCGCGTCGACCGCGTTGCCGCCCTTCTTGAGCACCTCGATGCCGCTGCGGGTGGCGTCGAGGTCCACGCTGGCGACCGCGCCGCCGTACCCGACGGCGACGGCCTGCTTCCCGGACGCCGGGGACGGCGCGAGCGGCGCGGGCGGCGCCGCCACGGGCGCGGCCGGGCGGGCCTGCGCCGGTGCGAGGAAGGCCGTCAGTGCGACGGCGGCGATACCCAGGACGGCGGTGCTGCGGCGCATCTGCATCTCCTGACCCAGTGTCGGTGTGCCCCAACCTTGCCACCCACGGCGCCCGGCTCCAAGGAAATCGGCCGATGACGGTCTCATGCCCCGTATGCATAAAACTGGCGCTAAGTCGCTATGACCTTGTGATAAGCGCAAGATTCGGACATGCTTTGATGCTCACCTAGCCTCATTGGCCGTGCGGCCCCAGCGAGCCGATGACATTGGGGGTACCACCCGAGTTGAGCATCAACGCCCCGTTCCGTAACAACGTGCTCCGCCGGCTGCCTGTCGAGGAGACCGTAAGCCCCCACTACGGCGGCCGCCACAGGCTGTCGCTCGTCTACCGGACGCGGGACCTGGTCGTGCTCGGTCTCGGCGTCATGATCGGTGCCGGCATCTTCAAGATCGCCGGGCAGGAGGCCGCGACCACCGCCGGCCCCGCCGTGATCGTCTCGTTCGTCATCGCGGGCATCGCCTGCCTGCTGTCCGCGCTGTCGTACGCCGAGCTGTCCTCGACCATGCCGGTGGCCGGCAGCGCGTACTCCTTCACCTACGTCGCGTTCGGCGAGATCTGGGCGTGGATCATCGGCTGGGCGATCGTCCTGGAGATGCAGCTCGCCGCCGCCGTCGTCAGCCGCGCCTGGTCCCTGTACGCGGCCCAGCTCATCAGCGACCTGCGCGCCACGACCGGCATCTCGGCGATCCGGGTGCCCTCGATCCTGTCCGGCATCGTCGGACAGCCGACTGGGTTCGACCTGTTCGCCCTGTTGATCCTCGTGGTGCTGGGCACCATCGTGGCGATCGGCGCGCGGCTGAGCCTGTACACCCTGTGGTTCATGGTGCTCGCCAAGGTCATCGTCATCGGCTTCGTGATCGCGGGCGGGCTGCTGTTCTTCCACGCCTCCAACCTCAGGCCGTTCGTGCCCCCGTCACAGCCGGCGCCTGCGGGCGGCACACCGACCGTGCTGGACACGCTGTTCGGCGGGACCCCGCACGCGTTCGGCCTGTTCGGCATCTTCGCCGCCACGTCCGCGATCGCGTTCGCCTACATCGGGTTCGACCTGATCGCCACCGCCGCCGAGGAGACCGAGGACGCCCCGCGGCGGGTGCCCGCCGGCATGATCGTGAGCCTGCTCATCACGATCGCGCTGTACGTCGCCGTGGCCATCGCGATGGTCGGCATGGTCCCCTACCGCAAGCTGAACCCCGACACCCCGCTGGCCGGCGCCTTCCGCACCGTCGGGTCGCCCGCCATGGGCGTCGTCATCGACGTCGGCGCCGTGATCGGCCTGGCCACCGTCATCCTCGTCGTGATGGTCGCCCAGACCCGCATCGTCTTCGCGATGGCCCGGGACGGGCTGCTGCCGTCGGCGCTGAGCGCGATCAGCCCCGGGTACAAGGTGCCGTCGCGCGCCGCGGTGCTCGTCGGCTTCACGGCGATCGCACTGTCGCAGGTGGACGTGTGGACGTTCGGGAAGATCAGCGTGCTCACGCTGGAACAGATGATCGTGATCGGCACGCTGTTCGCCTTCGTGTTCGTCTCGGCCGGCGTGCTGGCGCTCCGCCACAGCCGCCCCGACCTTCCGCGCGGCTTCCGGGTGCCCGGCGTCCCCGTCACCCCGGTACTGGCGGTCCTCTCCACCGGCTGGCTCATGCTGAACCTGAACGTGCGGACCTGGGAGTACTTCGGCATCTGGATGGCCGCCGGGCTCGCGGTCTACCTGCTGTTCGGGCGGCGGCACAGCCGGCTGGGCCAGGTCCTGGACGGGCGCCCGGTGCCGGCCCCGCACGCCCCGGCCCACGGCCGCCACCGCCGCTGACGGGAGCCGCCGGGGATCGGGCCGGCCCTGCCCCCGGCAGCCGCCGGTATCCGAGCCGGCCGCCCCGGCGCGAGGAGCACCGCCGCAGAGGGGTCCGGCGTGTCCGGCGGGCCTCGGAGGACCGGGCGGGTTCCAACGTCGGCGATCATTGAGGGGTGCCCGTCACCTTTGCACCGGCTGCTCCGACGCTCCACGACCGTCGCGCACGGGTCGCGGTGGCCGCCGTCTTCGCGCTGCACGGCGTGGCGACCGGGAGCTGGGCCGCCCGCATCCCGTGGGTGAAGGAGGCGCGGCACCTGTCCTCGGCCGACCTCGGGGGCGCCCTGATGGGCGCGGCCGTCGGCGGGCTGGCGGCGATGCCGCTCGCGGCCTGGCTGCTCGCGCGGTTCGGCAGCCGGCGCGTGACCCGGGCGGCCGTCCCGGCGGCCGCGGTGGCCCTGCCGGTGCCCGCCCTCGCGCCGGGGACGGGCACCATCTTCCTGGGCCTGGTACTGTTCGGGGCCACGGGCGCGCTGCTCGACGTTGCCATGAACGCCCAGGGCGTGGCGGTGCAGGAGCGGTACGGCCGCTCGATCATGGCCGCGCTGCACGGGCTGTGGAGCATCGGCGGCCTGACCGGGGCGGCGACGGCCGGCCTGGTCGCGCGGGCCGGGGTCGCGGCCCCCGCCCACCTGGTCATCGTCGGCCTCATCGTGGTCGCGCTGGGCTCCCTGGCCGGCCTGTGGCTCGTCCCGACGCGTCCCGCGGCGGCCGGCCGGGTGTTCGCCCGGCCGGACCGCGCGCTCGTGATGCTCGGCGTGATCACCTTCTGCGGGCTGTTCGGCGAGTCGGCGGCCGCCGACTGGAGCGCCGTGTACCTGCGCACCGCGGCGCACGCGACCCCGGCCGTCGCGGCATGGGGATACGCGGCGTTCTCTCTGGCCATGGCGGCCGGGCGGCTGGCCGGCGACCGGCTCGTCGGGCGCTTCGGCCCGGCGCTGATCACCCGGGTGACGGCCCTCACCGGCGCGGCCGGTCTCGCCGTCGGGCTGGCGACGCCGTACCTGCCGCTGATCATCGCCGGTTTCGTGCTGCTCGGCCTGGGCGTGGCGACCATCGTGCCGCTGACGTTCAGCGCGGCCGGCCGTACGCCGGGCCACGACCCGGGCACGGCGGTGGCCGCGGTGGCGACCGTCGGCTACGGCGGCTGGATGATCGCGCCGCCGGTGATCGGCCTCATCGCCCAGGGCACCTCGCTCACGGTCTCGCTCGCGGTGGTCGCCGCGATGACCGCGCTGGTCGCGGTGCCCGCCGGAGCGCTCGGCGGCCGGCGGGACGCGGGCGGCCGGCCCGACGCCCCGGCCCGGATCTGACGGCGGCGTCCGGGCCGGCCTGGGCGGCCCGGTGTTCAGGCAACGGGCCCGATCAGCGGCCGGGACCTGACGGCGACGGCCCCGCCCGCCCGGATGGGCCCCGCGTGCAGCCGGCGGATCCGACGTCAGCGGCCGGACCTGGCTCAGCGGCCGGGCCCCGCGCTCTCGAGGAAGGGCGCGAGCAGGCCCGGGAGGGCCTGCTCGGCAACGCTCAGCGCCGTGCCCAGCGGGACGTCCTGCACCTCGACCCGCTGGCGGCCCGCCGCCGTCGTGGCGATCAGCGTGGCCAGGCCGGCGCGCCGCTGGAAGAAGGACCGTCGCAGGTTCCACCCGATGATCCCGTCGCACGTCAGGACGCTGCGGCGGCGTACCAGCGAGCCGCGGCGGGCGACCAGGGCGCCCCCGGCGACCGCGTGGCCCAGGGCGTGGGCCCGGTCGAGGGCGAGCAGGGCCGCCGCCGGCACGAGCGCCAGGCACGCCTCCCACCCCCAGGCCGGCCACGCTCCGGCGGCCCGCAGCACCGCCGCCGCGGCGACGCCGAGGCAGGCCACGCCGCACGCGCGGGAGAAGCGGCGCCACGTGGCGCGACGGCCGTGCGGCACGAGCGGGCGGGTGAACGGAACCGGGTCGCGCAGCACCGCGCCCGCGACCCGCAGCGCCTCCGAGAGCGGCGCGGGCGGCAGCAGCAGGGAGCCGCCGCGCTCGGCGCCGCGGCCGACGCGCAGGCCCGTGGTGATCGCGATGCAGCGCGCGCCGCCCACGGCGCGCAGCAGCAGCGGCTCGCTGAGCTCCACGCCGCGCAGCCGGCGCTCCTCGATCGTGATGGCCCGCGTCGTGACCAGGCCGCGGGTGACGTGCAGCGTGCCGGCGCCGTTGCGGGTGAGGAGGAAGCCGTGGAAGGCGAGGAGATAGCCGAGGGTCGAGGCGACCGCGGCGAAGGCGACCACGCCGATCACGGCGACCGCGATCTGCACCGCCAGTGACGCCCCCGTCCAGCGGTCGATGAGGGCGCTGAGCGGGCCGAGGTGGCGCGGGTCGATGTGGGCGTCGTTCACCGTGCGCGACACGACGCTCGCGACCACGCCGACCGTGACGAACCCGGTGAGCGTGAACGGGCCGTACCGGAGCCAGGCGGGGTCGAGGCGGGCGATCGGCGTCTCACGAGGACCGGGTGCCGCCGGTGCCGCGGTGGCCTTGGGCCGGTGCAGCAGTTCCTCGCGCAGCCGTGCGGCCTCGGCCGCTTCCAGGGCGTCGAGGCGCAGGCCGTCCTTCTTGCGGTCGGTGCGGCCGGTGCCGACCTCGACGCGGGCGAGGCCGAGCGCGCGGTGCAGCGCGTGCGCGGTGACGTCGACCGTGCGGATCCGGTCCAGCGGGACGGTGAGGACCTGCCGGCGCAGCAGGCCCTTGCGCACCTGGACCTGGTCGCGCGTGACGCGGTAGCGCGTGGTGAACCAGCGCAGCATCCCGCCCACGATCACCAGGCCGGTGGCGACGAGGCTCCACCAGGACCCGTGCCCGCCGGCGCTGCCGGCGGCGACCAGGCCGAGGAGCACCGGCCACGCCCGGATCAGCTCCTGGATCGGATGGATCACCAGCATCCGGCCGGACAGGCGCCGCCAGTCCGCCGGAGCGACCTGGCCGTCCGCGCGTGCCGCCGTGTCCCGTTCCGTCGTCATGTCGCGTCCCCTGCCGTCCTTTCCCCGTGACGGGCGGGCGGCGCCGTCCGGCGCCGGATCGCGCCGCCGCGCCGCGCGGTGGGCGGGCGCTGTTCCGCGCGCCCCCTCCCGTCGCGTCTCCCACGTCCGCGTTCGCGCCCGCGGTCAGCCGGTCGACGAGCCGCTGCGCGGTCTCCAGATCCAGGCCGTGGATCTTGAGCGGCCCCGCCGCCGACGCCGTGGTGACCGTGACGTTGGCGAGGCCGAACAGCTGCTCCAGCGGCCCGCGTTCACTGTCGACCGTCTGGATCCGCGAGATCGGCGCGATGCGCCGCTCCTGGTCGAACCAGCCGGATTGGGTGTAAACGGCCTCCGGCGTCGTCTCCCAGCGGTGCACGCGGAACCGCCACTGCGGCATGACGATGACGTGGGCGAGCCCGAGTACGGCCGTCGCGACGAGACCGGCGACGTGCGCCGTCCGGTGG
The DNA here is from genome assembly GCA_048498315.1 of Actinomycetota bacterium. Taxonomy (GTDB): domain Bacteria; phylum Actinomycetota; class Actinomycetes; order Streptosporangiales; family Streptosporangiaceae; genus Actinoallomurus. Next base: position 1,626 of record JBEHYF010000177.1, on the reverse strand, counting down.
CCCTGGTCGCCGAAGAACCAGATCAGCTGCGCTCCGGCGAGAAGCACCCATCCGGCGAGCGCCCGCAGTGCCCAATAGGGGATCGCCTTGCGGCTGACCAGGTGGCGCGGCGGCCGGAGGCGTACGTCAGTGGTCTGCACACGGGTGATCCTGTCAGAGGTGGGGCCGATCGCCCAGAGCGCCACATGAGCGGCGCACCACGTCCAGACGTACACGACCGGATATGAGCCACTTCAGCAGGTTGGCGCGAAACATTCCTCTGATCGCCATAAGTTAGGTGTGCCTGATTGGCGCGCGGTGATAGGCCGCGACCTTGCCAGGTCTGTTCACGACTGGTCATCAGTGGCAGACTCTGCCCGCATTGTGGTGATCGGAGGTTGGAAACGTGGCTGTCGCGGTGCACTCGGTGAGCCGGCCCACCGTTCGCCGCAGGATCGTCGGCGCGCAGCTGCGCCGCCTTCGTGAGGCCGCCGGGGTGTCCCGCAAGGAGGCCGCGGACGCGATCCACAGCACCGAGAGCAGGATCAGCCGGCTGGAGCAGGGCCGGGTCGGCCTGGACGAGGACGAGGTCATCGGCCTGCTGGAACGGTACGGCATCGACGACCGGCACGAGCGGGACGCGCTGCTCGCGGTCGTCCGCGAGGCGAGCCGGCCGGGCTGGTTGCAGGCCTACAGCAAGGCCATGCCGGCGTGGTTCCGCCCGTACGTCGACCTGGAAGAGGCCGCCCAGGTGATCCGCACGTACGAGGTGCAGTTCATCCCCGGCCTCCTGCAGACCGAAGAGTACGCGCGCGCGGTCATCGCCCACGGCATGTCGGATCCGTCGGCCGCCGAGATCGAGCGGCGGGTGGAGTTGCGCATGCGTCGGCAGCGGATTCTGTACCAGCCGCACCCGCCCCGGCTGTGGGCGGTCATCGACGAGGCCGCGCTCTGGCGGCCCATCGGCGGCCCCGAGGTCGCCCGCGGGCAGCTGCGCGCGCTGCATGAGGCGGCGCGGCGGGACAACATCACCGTTCAGGTCATGCCGTTCCGCGTCGGCGGGCACGCCGGCGAGGCCGGTGCCTTCACGATCCTGCGCTTCCCCGAACCGGAGCTGCCCGACATCGCCTACATCGAGCAGCTCACCGGTGCGATGTACCTGGAGAAGGACGACGACCTCGACCACTACACGGCGGCGATGGAACGCCTGTGCGTGCAGAGCGCGTCGCCGGAGGAGTCGATGGACCTCATCAGCAAGATCATGCGCGAGCTGTGAGCCCGCATCGCGCGGATCGCGCGCGGGAGCGCCGCGCACGCCGGACGGCGGCTCATGCGGAGGCGGCCGCCTCCCCACGGGGAGTCCGGCGGACGCCGTCCACGCCCGTAAGGCGGCTCGGTCGACGGCGGGCCTCTCCGCGGAGAGACGCAGGACGCCTTACGGGAACGACGCGGCATCACGCGGGAACGCGATCCACGCGAAGGCGTGAGGTGCGACCGTGCGCTGCACCTCCGGGACGGTCACAGCTCCCGGAGGATGCCGGCGAGGGCGTCGCGGATGCGGGTGGCCGGCTCCGCATCAATGCACAACCGCTCCATCACCGCCAAATAATCATCCACATCCTCACGCTTATCCAAATACAACGCACT
>JBEHYF010000176.1:0-10926 GCA_048498315.1 Actinomycetota bacterium | reverse complement strand
GACTACGCGGCCGTGGGACAAGGGGGCTAAGCGACTGTGCGGCTGTGCGCTGTCGGGGCTGTGGGACCACTCGGTCGCGTGGCGTGCCGGCCCGGCGCGGCGCCGCGGCCCGGCGGGCCGCCGGCGCGCGGCGCGGCGACGGGGGCGATGTGCGAAGGCCGCTCGCGTTCGCTGCGCTATCGTCGGCGCACATGACGTCGCCGACGCCGCGCGCCGCCCTGGCCCTCGCACTGCTCGCGGCCGCCGCCGGATGCGGCGGTGGCGGTGCGCGGCACCAGGCCGCCGGCGCGCCGCAGCCGTCGGCTCCCCCGGCGTCCGAGCCCTACAACGCCGACCAGCTCGCGCAGGCGCTGCTCACCGACATTCCCGGCTACGAGCGATCGGGCCCGCCGCAGCGCGGTCCGTACGATTCCCTGCCGGCGGTGCAGAGCACCGCGCAGATGCAGCAGGCGGCCAGGCTCGACAAGCCGCAGTGCGCGGCCTCGGCCCGTACCGTCTCGGCCGGCAAGGACGTGCAGGCGGCACCGTCCGCGCTGGCCGCGTTCGGCAGGGGCGGCGACCAGACCGCCACCGAGACGCTGATGGCGGTCGGGCCCGACGTCGCCGCGCAGGAGGTCGCGCTGCGCGTCCCGGCCGCATGCCGCAGCTTCCGCGCCCGCGTCGGCGGCCGCTGGGCGACCGAGACGGTCGTCGAGGCGCGCGGCACCCGCATCGGCGAGGGCTCGCGCACCGTCGGCGTCTCGACCACCGTCGGCGGCACGACGGTGCGAACGTGGTCGGTGGTCCTGCGCTCGCGCGGCTACCTCGCCGCCATCACCCTGTACGGGCCGAGCGCCACCCGTGCCCAGGCCGAGTCGCTGGCCATGCGGGCGTACCAGCAGGCCGAGCGCATTCTGCCCTAGAGCCGCGATCGGACCGCGAGGTACCGTTCCGATGGGTGAAGGAGGGACGCGGTGGTCGGCAGGCAGGGGCGGGTGACCGGCAAGATCGGTCCGGGCCTGGTCGGCGAGGTGATGATCCCGATCCGGGGCGGGGTGGAGGCGTTCTACGCCTATCCCGCGGTGCGCGATGAGGAGATCCCGGTCGGCTCGCTCGTCGTCGTGATGGATTACCACCCACCGCGAACCGTCTACGTCTCCTCCACGTCTATTTGACGTCATAATCGCGTAGCCCCCCGAGGAGGAGCGATGCCGATAGTCGCAGGGGCGATCGGCGCGGTCGCCGCGCTCATCATTCTCATCATCCTGCTGAAGCTCGTCTGGCGGGTCGCCGAGCCGAACGAGGCGCTGATCATCTCCGGGCTGGGGGCCAGGGCCCGCAACCGTGACACCGCCGAGAGCCTCGGCTTCAAGATCGTCACGGGGAAGGGCACGATGGTGCTGCCGGGGTTCCAGACCTGCCGTCGCCTCTCGCTCGACACCCGCGCCTCCAGCCTCGAGGTCAGCTGCGTCACCAAGCAGGGCATCAAGGTGCACGTCCGCGGTGTGGTGATCTACAAGGTGGGCGACGACTTCGCCTCGATCGCCAACGCGGCGCGGCGCTTCCTCGACCAGCAGAAGATGATGGACGACAAGACCCACCAGCTGTTCGCCGGCCACCTGCGCTCCATCGTCGGCAACCTGACCGTCGAGGACCTGCTGCGCAACCGCGACCAGCTCACCAACGAGGTGCGGTCGTCCTCGGCGGACGAGATGGGCAAGCTCGGCCTGGTGGTCGACTCGCTGCAGATCCAGGACATCGAGGACGAGGTCGGCTACATCGCCAACCTGGGCAAGCCGGACTCCGCGGCCGTGGCCGCCGCCGCCCGTATCGCCGAGGCGCAGCGCGACCAGGAGGCGACCGAGGCCGAGCAGCGCGCCGCGCAGGCCAACGCCGCGCAGATCCGCGACACCGAGATCAAGAAGCGGCAGTACCAGGGCGAGGTCGACCAGGCGGCGGCCGAGGCCAAGCAGCAGGTGATCCTGAAGGAGACGCGCAACGCCGAGCTGGAGGCCGCCCGGCGCGAGAAGGCCCTGGAGGCCGAGGTGCGCAAGCCGGCCGACGCCAAGGCCTACGAGCGGGTCACGCTCGCGGAGGCCGAGCGGAAGGCGGCGGTCGCGCGCGCCCAGGCCGAGGCCGAGGCGACGAGGGTCAAGGGCCAGGCCGAGGCCGACGCGGCGCGGGTGAAGGGCCTGGCCGAGGCCGAGGCGATCAAGGCGCGGGCGGAGGCGCTGGCGCAGAACCAGGAGGCCGTCATCGCCCAGCAGCTCGCGGAGAACTGGCCGCAGATCGTCGAGGCCGGCGCGAGGGTCTTCGGCAACGTGGACAACATGGTCGTCCTGAACGGCGCCGAAGGCGTCGAGGACATGCTCGCCAAGGCGCTCACGCTGGGCGGCACCGGCCTGGGCCTGGCCCGGCAGCTGCTCGCCACGATGAACGGCCCGCAGGCGAACTCCACCGCGACGGCCAACGGCAAGCCCGGCGCGCCGGAGCGGGCCGTGGAGGCCGTCAGGCCGCAGCCGTGATCTGACCGCCGGGGCCCGGAGCGCGAGGTCTCCGGGCCCCGGCGCGTCCGGCGCACGACGTCCGTGGGGCCCCGGCGTGTCCGGTGTGCGACATGCCGGGGCCCCGGCGCGTCCCGGCCGGGGTGTGCCGGGCGTGCGACGTCCGTGGGTTCGGTAGTCCGGCGCGGGGCGTCCCAGCGGGGCGAACGGGGCGTGCGACGTCCGTGGGGCCTGGCGGTCCGGCGCGCGGCGTGTCGGGCTCGGTGTGCCAGGCGTGCGACGTCCGGAGGATTCGGGCGATGTCGGGAGGTCGCGCGTGTCCGGAGCGCCAACGTGACCGAGCCGGAGCGCGAACGGCACTAACGTGCGGAGCATGACCATTGCGCGGGTGGCCGTCACCGTCGATCTCGTCGTCCTCACGGTCCGCGAGCATCGGCTGTGCGCTCTCGTCTGGCGGCGCGACCGGCCCCCGTACGCGGACGCCTGGTCGCTGCCGGGCGGGTTCGTCCAGCTCGACGAGGACCTGCCGGTCGCCGCACACCGGCTGATGGCCGAGCGCGCGGGCCTGGCGGGCGTGCGGGTGCACCTCGAACAGCTCGCCACGTACGGGTATCCGGACCGCGACCCGCGCCAGCGGGTGGTCAGCGTGGCCTACCTCGGGCTGGCGCCCGACCTGCCGGCCTCCAGCCGCGCGCAGGTGCTGTGGCGGCCGGTCGAGGACCTGACCCGGCGCGACCAGGCGGCGTTCGACCACCGGCGCATCCTTCGCGACGGCGTGGAGCGGGCCCGCGCGAAGCTGGAGTACTCCTCGCTCGCCGCGGCGTTCTGCCCGCCCGAGTTCACGGTCGCCGAGCTTCGCCGGGTGTACGAGATCGTGTGGGGGACGCCGCTCGACCCGCGGAACTTCCACCGGAAGGTGACCAAGGCGGAGGGGTTCCTCGTGCCGACGGGGCGTACGACGACGCGCGACGGGGGCCGGCCCGCCCGGCTGTACCGCCGCGGGGAGGCGGAATTCCTGCACCCGCCGATGCTGCGCCCCGGCTGCTGACGTGCGGTTTATCCGATTTTGGTACCTTCCTCTGCATGCCTGATGAGGACCTCACCCCGGACGTCGTCCGGCAGATGGTCACGGAGGTCGGCAAGGAGGGCATCGCGCGCATGGACCGCGACCCCGGCCTCGCCGCCGCCGTCGACCAGCATGCCGCGGCCGTACGCGATGTGATCGCCGCGTCCGGCGATGTGCTGACCCCCCGGGTCCTTCTCGACTACCTGTACGGGTTCACCGACGCGGCCATCGAGCGCGGCTGGTGGCCCGGCGATTCCCTCGACTGGGAGACCGTGCGCGTCGTCGCGGTCTGTTCGATCGTGCGCGAGCTCGGCGGGCTGTGACCCGGGCCCTGGCCGGGCCGGGTCCTGGGCCGGGGCCGGGGCCGGGTGGGGAGCGTACGGCGGGGCGGCTCGTCCGTGGACGGGCCCCTCCGGGCCCCGGCGGGCGTCGCGGCTGCGTGCCGCCCGGCGGGGGCGGTGTCTCGGCGGGGGTGCCGGCGCCGCGCCCGGCGGTCGCGCGCGTACGCTCCGGTGGGCGCCGACGCGGTGTCGCGTTCAGGCCCGCGCGGGGATGCGCTCCCAGCGTCGCCCATCGGCCGCCGCCCTGGCGGGGATCACGTCCATGGTGACCGGCCGTTGACCGGGCGGTCGGCCGCTCCGCCGTGCAGACGAGGCGGCCGACGACTCGTAAAGTGGCCTCATACATCTCATCTGGGAGGACAACGGTGTCCGAGAAGCGCGGCCCACGATTCCGCTCCGTGCTCGACGAGTACGTCGCCTATCGCCCCGGCCGGGTCGCCACGTCGCCCGACGGCCGGTCGTACAAGCTGTCGTCGAACGAGTCGCCGTACGACCCGCTGCCGTCCGTGCGCGAAGTGATCAAAGATGCGGGCGGTCTGATCAACCGGTACCCGGACAACGGCTGCACCGCGCTCATCGCGGCGATCGCCGGCCGGTTCGGCGTCCCCGAGGACAACGTGGCGGTCGGCTGTGGCTCGGTCGGCCTCGCCCAGATGCTGCTGGAGTCGGTCGGCGAGCCCGGAGTCGAGGTCGTCTACGCCTGGCGCTCCTTCGAGGCGTACCCGACGCTGGCCGACCTGGCCGGCGTGACCTCCGTGCGCGTGCCCCTGGACGGCGAGACGCACGACCTGCGGGCGATGGCCGACGCGATCACCGACCGCACCCGCCTCGTCTTCGTCTGCAACCCGAACAACCCGACCGGCACCGCCGTGCGCCGCGCCGAGCTGGAGGAGTTCCTCGACCGGGTGCCCGGCGACTGCCTCGTCGTGCTCGACGAGGCCTACCGCGAGTACGTCCGCGACCCCGAGGTGCCCGACGGGCTGACGCTCTACGCCGACCGGCCCAACGTGGCCGTGCTGCGCACGTTCTCGAAGGCCTACGGCCTCGCTGGGCTGCGCGTCGGCTTCATGGTCGCGCACCCGTACGTCACCGAGCAGGTCCGCAAGACGTATCTGCCCTTCACCGTGAACACGATCGCCCAGGCCGCCGCGATCGCCTCCCTGGAGGCGGAGAAGGAACTGCTGGAGCGCGTGGACGCCACGGTCGAGGAGCGGGGCCGGGTGCGTGACGCGCTGATCGCCCAAGGTTGGACGGTGCCCCCCACCGAGGCCAACTTCGTGTGGCTGCGCCTCGGCGCCGACACGATGGACTTCGCCGCCGCATGCGCGGCCGCCGGCGTCAGCGTGCGGCCGTTCGCGGACGAGGGGGCGCGGGTGTCGATCGGCACCCCGGAGGAGAACGACGCCTTCCTCGCGGCGGCCGCCGCCACCCGCGGTTGACCTATCGGGAGCCGACCGTCTCGCTCTCGGCTGCGGCATCGGGCGCCGGAGCGCGTCTCCGGCGCTCGGTCGACACGACCAGGCCGACGCCGAGGATGATGATCAGGCCGCCGGCGAGGATCGCCCACGTGGCATGCTCGCCGGCGATCAGCACGCCGAGCAGCACCGCCACCGCCGGGTTGACGTACGCGTAGGTGCCGACCAGTGAGATCGGTGCGTTCCCGAGCAGCCACACGTACGACGTGAAGGCCACCAGCGACCCGAAGACGATCAAGTAGGCGAGCCCGAGCCACGAGGCCGTCGACACCGCGCCGAAGCGGAGGTGCTCGCCGCGGCCGAACCCGAGGGCCAGCAGCGCCAGCCCACCCGCGGCCATCTCGTACACGCTGCCGGTGAACGGGTTCTCCGGCATCGGCAGCCGCGAGGACAGGAACGATCCGACCGACCACGACAGCGAGGCGAAGAGGATCGTCGCCACGCCCGTGGCGCTGCCCGAGCCGCCGCCCCGGGTGAGCGTGAGCAGCGCCAGCCCGCCGAACCCGACGAGCACGCCCGCGACCGTGGCCGGGGCGGGCCGGTCACCGGTGCTGCAGCGGAACACGACGAGCCACAGCGGCACGCTCGCGACCAGCAGCGCGGCCAGCCCGGAGGAGATGTGCTGCTCGGCCACGCCGACCATGCCGTTCCCGCCGGTCAGCAGGAGCAGCCCGACCAGCGCGGCGGTGCCGAGCCGGCGCCGCGGAACCCGCAGCACCGACGGGCCGGAGCGCAGCACGAGGACGGCGCCGAGGATCACGGCGGCCATGGTGAATCGGATGCCGGCGCTGATCAGCGGCGGCATCGTCGAGACGACGTAGTGGATCCCGAGGTATGTCGAACCCCAGACGACGTAGACGATGCACAGCGCGGTCCAGACGACGGGCGACCTGGAGTCATCAGTATTCGTGGTCATGGTTCCTTACAGGCTAACGAGCGGAGCCGCCCGGCGCATACCACTTATTTCCGGCATCGCGGAGCCGGGCCGTGTCCGGGCGCCTGACCACGCGGCACTCCGGCCCCCGCCACCGGCACGCGATATCGCCGGCCGGGCAACGGCCGCGGCCGACGGCGGGCGGAGCGGCGACCCGGTGCGGACGGCCGCGTCAGCCGCAGCTGTAGTCGAAGCTCGCGGACGCCCGCCCCACAGCGGTCGCCGGCGCGACGATCTCCAGCGTCGCGACGGCGTGCAGCGTCCCGGTTCCCTTGATCGTCCAGCGCAGCGGCACCCGCACCGAGTGCCGGCCCTTCTGCAGCGTCTCGGTGAACACGCCGGAGACCTGACCGTCGCTGCGTCGCCAGCGGTACGAGACGTCGCCGTGGCCGCCGTTCGTGCGGATCGTGCCGACGATCGGCACGGTCGAGTCGCAGTGCTGCACCGTGGCGGGTGCGCGCACGCTCACGCCGGTGACCCGTACCGCGGGTCCGCCACCGCGCAGCAGCCACCATACGACCAGGGCCGCAAGCAGTGCGATCGCCACCGTCAGCGCGCCCCCGGCGACGCGCCGGGACAGCGGGCGCCGTGGCCGCGCGCCGCCCCGCCAGACCTCGGCGACCTGCGCGGGCACGCCCGGCCCGAACCGGAGCGTCACCTGGTTCGACCGGGCACGCTCGTCCTGCGCCGGCTCCTCCCGCGCCGCCAGGCCCGGTGTGGTCGCCCGCCGTATCCGCTCGTCAGTCGCCCGTTCCTCGTGCGGCCGCGAGTCCCGTCCCGCCCGCCGCGCCGGATCGTCCTGCGGCCATCGACCCTGCGGCGGAAGGCTCCGCGTCGCCCGCGGCTCCGCGGATGACCCCGGCCGCAGCTCCTGCACCGGCGGGTCGTGCCGCGTCGGCCGCCCGGCCCGTTGACCTGGCCGCCGCTCGTCGTGCGGTGGCAGGTCGTGCCGGGTCTGCTCGGGGGACGGGAGCCGCTGCGGGATCGGCTGGGTGTCGCCCATGTCGGGCCGCGTCTGATCCATCTCGCTCACCCGATCGGCGGTTGAGGGCAGGTGAACGATCCGACGCGGCTGTCAGAGTGCCCGCCGGACGAGGCGGTCACCGTGACGGAGCCTTGGCACTGCTGGTACATCCAGTCGAAGGTCACCTGATGGAGGCCGTTGCCGGACACCGTCGTCGATCTTTGGCCGCCCGGCGTGGCGGTCGCGTCGACCGTAACGGTTCCCGGACCGCTGACCGTGACCGAGACGGTGGCGGTCGCGGTGTAGGCGGTGGCGCCGGTCGGCGCCGTCGATGACGTGATGGCCACCGAGTCGACCGACACCTTCGTGACCGTCGTCGGCTTCGGCTTCGTCGGCTTCGGCGACGGTGTGGGCGTGGGCGAGGCGGCCGTCGGCCTCGGCGCCGCGCTCGTCGGCGGTGCGCTCGTGGCGGGCGTGGTGGCCGGGACGGAGGACGCCGACGTGGGTGACGCGCTCGGCTCGGGGGTGTCCGTCGGCGCGGGGGAGCCGGGCGGGGTGCTCGGCCCGAGCGCGGCGGACGGGCTGGAGGTGGCCGCGACCGTACGGCCGAGGTCGTCCTGGACGCCGGCCAGGACCATCGCGCCGCTCCCTCCCGCGATCAGCGCGCCTGCGGCCACCCCGGCCACGACGGCGACGCGGCAGCGGGCGAGGCGGGTCAGCGCGAGCGCGGTACCGCCGGTGGCGACGGGCCGGGTGAGCGGGAACAGCGCGGCGAGCATCGCGGCCAGGGCGGCCAGCCGAACCCGTCCGCGCTCTTCCCAGCCCGGCCCGCACGCGGCGAGCGCCGCGTCTTCCAGCTCGGCGAGAAACGCGTCCGCCGACGGCGGGCGGTCGGCGAAGTCCTTGGCCATGCCGCGCGCGACGAGATCGCGCAGCGGCGGGGGCACGCGGTCGACCGGGATCGGGTCGAGCCGGTGCGCGGCGGCCAGCGCCCACAGGCCCTCGACCGGGTAAGGACGCTCGCCGGTGAGGCATTCGTAGAAGACCGCGGTCGCCGAGTAGATGTCGGCCGGCCGGCCCGCCGTCCCGGTCGACCATTGCTCGGGCGCCATGTAGGCGGGCGTGCCGGAGGCGGGCGCCCGCTCGTCGGCGCGCACCGCGATGCCGAAGTCGGCCAGCTTGCTCAGGCCGTCGCCGCGGACGAGCACATTGGCGGGCTTGTAGTCGCGGTGGACGACGCCGGCGGCATGTGCGGCGGCCAGGCCGAGCAGTGAACCCTTGAGCACGAAGAGCGCGGCCTCCGGCCCGGTGGCGCCCTCGGCCTTGATGATGTCCTTCAGGGTGACTCCGTTGACCAGCTCCATGGCGAGGGCCGCGGTGTCCCGCGTCTCGACGTACTCGTACATGCGGACGATGTGCGGGTCGTCCAGCTCCGCCATGAGCCGCGCCTCGGCCCGGAACCTGCCGATGAACGCCGTGTCGGAGCGCAGCGACTCCGACAGGTACTTCACCGCCGCGGGCGTGCCGGTCTCCTCGTGCACGGCGAGCACCACGGTGCCCGATGCGCCCTCGCCGAGGGTGCGCACGTGCCGATATCCGGGAATCGACCAGCTCTCGTCCATGGCGTCCTCGCTCCCACCGGCCGGCGGGCACAGCGTACCGGCACTACGTATGCGACGTTCGTGCGGTACATCGAGTTGAATCGATGCCGTGACGTGACCGGTTCCGGCCAGAGCCTGCGAAGACGCGGTCAGGCGTTGCGCGGTCCGAGTTTTTCGACGATCAACCGGTAGAGCTGGCGCGGGCGGCCCGGCTGCGGGGTGCGGTTCGGCGGCAGCGGCCAGGCCAGACCCTCCTCGACCAGCGTCCGCAGCAGCCGGCGCGCGGTGCGCGGGGTGACGCCGAGCATCTTCCCGGCGTTCTCCGCGTCCACGATCAGCGGCTGCGGCGAGCTGTTCTCGCCGGGCGGGTCGCCGAGCTTGTCGGCCAGCCGGGCGAGGATCTCCAGGCCCTTCGGTTTGGCGGGAGCGGCGGCACGGGGCGGCGTACGCGGCGCGGGGATGAGCGCGCGACCGTCCCGGTCGAGCGCGAAGCCCTGGACGCGCTGGGAGGTCTGCGAGCGGACGAGCGCGGCGTGCGCGTGCGTCTCCGCCTCCTGTGCGGTGCGCCCCATGCCGATGCCGACCTCGACGGCCAGCCCGAGCTCCTCACGGACCCGCTCGACGAACGGCGGCGTGCGGAAGCCCTCGGTGGAGGCGGCCACCGAGCCGCGGGTCGCGGTGACGAGGTAGCTGTGGTCGTCCAGCGGCCAGACCGCCGCGCTCATGCGGTGCGCCTCCTGCAGCAGCAGCCGCTGCAGCGAGAGCTTCAGCTCCTCGCGCCAGTAACGCGGGGTGGCGCGCCGGGGCGTCTCCCGCAGCGTCGGGACGTCGACCACGATGACGACGAGCTGCGACTCCTCCAGGCGATGATGCGCCCCGAGCAGCGCGGACGTCTGCAGCGCGGACCGGATGGCGGCGCCGGTCGGGCGGATACGGAGCGTGGGCACGCCCGCCATCTCGAGACGTTCGGCGGTGGCGTGCATGCAAGTGAGTGCGACACTTGTCGCGCCGCGCCGCCACAAACGCTCGTGGAAGGCCGCCAGTGTGCCCGGCCCGGCGATCTCCTCGCGCAGGTGCACGTTGTCGATGCTGAGGTTGATCTCGCCGTAGGCCTCCTCGACCTCTGCGCGGCTGAGCACGTCGATGCTGACCCGGTCGGGCTCGTGCTGCTCGTCGAGGGCGGCGCGCAGGAGCGCGCCCTGCAGCGCCGCGCCATTGAGCGGCACGTACGTCGCCGGCATCGTGAGCACGCCGGCCTTGCGGGCGAACTCGTACGGGACCGGGCTGGCGAACAGACAGACGTCGATTCCGGAACCGAGCCGGACGACCTTGTCGGCCGCCTCCTGCTCGTCGCGGTACGCGGCCGCCACGAGACGGCTGGGCACCGGGCTGGAGCCGTGGCCCATCAACATGACGCGCTCGACGAGGTCGTGCGGGCCGACGACGCCGATCGTCAGGTCAGGGGTGACCCCGCTGCGCGGCGCGCTCATCGGCGCACCTCCCGCCGCGCTGGGGCGTTCGGGGGCGCGGCCTGCCGCGTTCCTCGGTCGCCCGACGTCCTCCGCCGGCTTCCACCGAACGCATGACTCATCGCACTGACACCCCTGTCTGGTCGTCCGCCCCGGATGGCTGTGTGATTCCTTCCTCATTGGGCAGATCGGCGCGGGGACACGGGATGTGACGCGTCTTCGCCAAATCAGTTAAGAGCGCGTCGAAAAAGCACTAGTGGCGCGCCTCAGGTGATGGATTTATTACTTACCCGATAGGTCATGAGTGGTGGGACGTATTGTGGGGGCCAATGGGAAGTATCGGACGGCCCGTCCGGTTTCTGGAACGTCCAGCGCGACGCGCCACGGTGGGGGCCGCCGGGTGCCGCCGACCCGGCACCCGGGTGCCCGTCCGGGAGGAGCGGAGCTGGGGCGTCCGTACGGGAGGGACCGAGGCGTCCGGCCGGGTGGCGCGCTCATCTGCTTTTGAGCATTAGTAATTTCTTCTTGTTTCTGATCGCCTTTCGGAGTACCAGCAGCAAAATTAGGATTATTCTGCATAAGCTGCTGATTTG
>JBEHYF010000175.1:0-11195 GCA_048498315.1 Actinomycetota bacterium | reverse complement strand
GCGAGCGCCGGATTCTGCGGCGATCAGTAGGTCGAACTTCGGCTTCAGGCCCTTCCCGGACAGCTTCCGCCACCAGTCGGGCTTGCCCGAGAAGCCGGCCCGAGCGATCGAGAGCAGTTCTTCTCGCTGGTCGTCCTCGATGGCCGTGTGCCGGCCGTAGAGGTCGAGGAGGCTGCGGACGTCCTTGGCCTTCATGCCGCGTTCGCCGTGCTCGACCCTCGAGACCCATGACTGGTCGAACTCCAGCTCCCGCTCGACGTCCTTGAGGCTGAGGCCGGTTCGCTCCCGGAGTTTCGCCAGCTCAGTACCCAGGATGAGCCGCTGAACGTACGTGCTTGGGTTGCTCACGACCGCATCTCCTCGGGTTGTCGGGGGTGAACAGTCTGGTACTCAACGCCTACCGAGAGCAACCAAACGGGCAGACGAGTTGCCAGAGACTGCTTGACAAGAAGCCCATCGTCCAGGGCATTCTGTCCCAGAGTCACGGAGTGAACGCAGCGAGTAATCGATGGTCGAGGAGGTCTCTGCGCCGTCCAGCGGCTGGGACGGCGCGCTGGGCAGGATCCTTCGCCCGATCAGGCGCTCAAAGACGAAAGGACGGCCATGGCACTCGTTTCGTGGACCAACGGCGAGACGCACGGCGACGGCGTGCGCTACTTGGAGATGCTGGCCGAGCGGCTGCGGGGAGAAGGGTGGTACGCCCGGGTCATCCCCTCGGCGGGCGAGGCGGGGTTAGTGCGGGTGGTGAACCCGTACGCCGCGCCCCTCAACGACGACATCACCATCGGGCCCGATCAGGCGGGGCTGTGGTGGTTCCGGTGGTCGTTCGGCACCCGGATCGCCCACGTCGGCAACGTCGACATCGCCGCCGCCCGCATCATCCAGGTTCTCGGCTGCCCCGGCCGCTGACACACCCCCGCCGTGACGGCCGGGCCTCCCCCGAATGACCTGGTCGCCGCGGCCTTCACCCCATGGAGGCCACGCATGTCCGCCGAGAACGACGTTCAGGCACCGTACGAGCAGCGGCAATGGTCCTGCCGCCTGGACGGGAATCCCACGGCCGTCGTCACCGCCCGCGCCATGGTCGGCACCGTCCTGGCCGGCTGGGACACCGACCTGGCCGAGGACGCCGTCCTCGTCACCAGCGAACTGGTCACCAACGCCCTCGCGCACGGCGCCGCCCCGGTCACCCTGACCGTCACCGTACGCAAAGAGCCCGAGCCGACCATCATCCTCGACGTCGCCGACGCCTCGCCTGACCTGCCCGTACAGGACCTGCCCGGCGAGGTCGGCCACTTCGGCCTGTGGATCGCCGAAGAACTCGCCCGCGTCACCATCCACCCCACCCCGACCGGTAAAACAGTCCGCGCCGAACTCGTCGCCTTCGACCCGCCGGCCGCACCGTGAACCCGGCGCGCCGGCGGCACGGCTCCCCGCACGACGAGGCGTGCGAAAGGCCGCCGGAACCGCTGCGGCCCGTCCCACCATCTGACGACCAAGACATCCGCCCCAAGGAGGCCGGTTCCATGGCCGATCACCCGCAGCTCGATGTCCACGACCTCGCCTACGTCTGCGGCGGCCCCAAACGGGTGGCGACGGTGGCCGTGGTCGCGCTCGCGGACGACGGGCAGATCACCGTCTCCCGCGCGCTGCACCGGGTCAGGGCCGTACGGCGCGCGCCGCGGGACGAGGTCGAGGCGGCCGTGCTCGACGCGCTCCCCGACGCCGGCAGGCCGCTCGGCGCGCTGATCGCCGCGGCCGCCGGAAGCGCAGCCGTCGCCGCGATCGGCGCCGCCCTGCGCGACCGGCGCATCCTGCCGCGTTCCTTCTGGCAACTCGGGCGGATCGGCCGGGCTCGCCGCACGCGCCGGCGGCTGCGGGCGAACCCGGGGGAGGGCATCGGCCGTGTCGCGATCCTCGGGCCGGACGGCATCGCCGACGCGGCGCTGCGCACGGTGTTCCAGACCCCAGACCCGCACTTCAAACTGCCCGACCTGAAGATCCCCCGCCTGCCCGACCACAATGACCGGCGGTACGACGCGAACGCGGACGTGCGCACCGCCGCCCAGCTCGACATCTTCGGACCGGGCGGCTCCGGCTGGGGCCTGTAAGGCGTCCTGCCTCGGCGGCGGCCACCGGCTGGACCTCGCGCGGCCGATCTGAGACCGCTTTGCCGTGAATTGGCGTCGTCCCGGCGGCCTGTCCCATAAAGTGCAGGCCCATGTCACATCGCGCTGTCATCCATGCATCGAACCTTTCGCCCGACGAGCTGGCTCCGGCGGCCGTGGCCTGCCCGGCGCTGACCACCGCCCGGACGCTGGCCGAGTGGGTCGGTACCGGCCGGCAGGTCACCGCGCGCGGGGTACTCCGGCCGACCGTGGCCGTCGAGGCGTGTGACGTGCTCGGCATCGTGCCGCGGACGCGCAAGCCGCGCAGCGCGCTGGACATCGACGAGCTGATGATGGTGTGGGCGGCGGCGTCCGCGGCCGGGTTCATCGAGGTGACCGGCGGCCGGGTGGTCGCCACGCCCGCGGTCAAGACGTGGGCGGACGGGGACCCGGACGCCGTACTGGCCATCTGGAGCAGGTGCGCGCTGGAGTCCCTCGGGCTGACCGGTGATGGGGAGGACGCGGACCTCGACCATCTGGTCGTCCTGGCCACGCTGCACGAGCGTGGCGGCGCGGCCTCGCTCGGCGACCTGAGCGCGGCCATCGCGGAACTGCTCGGCGACGCCCCATCCGGCTGTACGTGCCCCGACTGCGCCCCGCACCCTGTGGAGGCGATGTTCGGGCTGCTCGGCGCCCTCAGCCCGGACGACACGGCCGCCGCGGACACGGTGGCGGCCCTGGGCGAGTTCGGCATCGCCATCCTGCGGGGCGACGTCGCCGAGCTGACACCGCTCGGCCGCTGGTTCACCGATGTCATGTTCCGCCAGAGCGCGCCGCCCGCGGACGCCGATGCCGCGGCCCTGGTTCGTACGCTGGCTCAGCTTCCGCCCATGGTGGCCGCGCTGATGGCCCGCCCGTGGATGATGGCCCGTACGCCCGCCGCGGCGGTCCGTGAACTGCTCGCCGCCGGCGACTCAGCGTCCGGGCAGGAACGTCTCACCGCTGTCATCCTGGCCCGAGAGTGCGGTGCCGATGCGGCACCCGCATGGCGCGAGTGGGCGGCCAGGGACGGGTTCGGCGCCCATGCACGGGTCTGGTTGGCCGAGCAGGATGAGGCCGAGCCGGCCGAGGCCGACGCAGCATGGGTCACCGTGGACATGCTGGCCACCGTGCTGGACGACCTGCCGCCAGGGCTCCCCGCGGACCTGCTGCCCGCCATCATGCAGTCCCAGCTTGGTGACGAGATCGCCGGGATCCTGCCGCTGCTGGACCGCACCGGCCATCCGGGCGCGCCCCGGCTCGTCGAGCTGCTGGGCGGCGGCCCGATGAGCGGCACGCTGCCGGAAACCGGACCGTCCCGGTGGAGGCTCCGCGCGGTCCCGGCCGGCGAGGAGATGGCCGTCCCGGTCCCCTCCGATCGCGCAGGCCGCTCCGGCGCCGCGTACCGGATCAAGATCCAGCTGCGGGGTGTCGCGAAACCACCCGTGTGGCGGCGCCTCCACGTGCCCGCCGACCTGAGCCTCGACCGGCTGCACGAGGTGATCCAGGCCGCCATCGGCTGGAAAGACTGCCACATGCACGTGTTCTCCGACGGCCAGCGGGAGTACGGCCTTGCCGACCCGGAGCTCGGCCATCGCGACGAGCGGAAGGTGCGCCTGTCCCAGCTGCTCACCGGCGTCGGCGACACGGTCGGCTACACGTACGACTTCGGCGACGGGTGGGAGCACGACATCGTCCTGGAAGAGATCCTTCCGGCCGACACCGAGACGACCGGCCCGGTCTGCGTCGCGGGCAAGGGCGCATGCCCGCCCGAAGACTGCGGTGGACCCTGGGGGTACGAGGCCTTGAAGGCCACGCTGGCCGATCCGGACGCCGACGAGCACGAGGACATGCTCGGCTGGCTGGGCCTGTCTTCCGGCGATGACTTCGACCCGAAGGAGTTCTCCGTCGAGGAGGTCAACCACAGACTCGGCCGTTCCACCTGACTGACCGATCGATCGCCGTGCCGAACCGCTCTCGTGGTCCTGCTCCTGGCCGGGGACGCCCCGCGCCGACGCCACCGGCAGGCGGCGATTGGCTTTAGCGGCTCGGCGAGCTCGTACGAGGCTTGATGGCGCAGGCCGATGTCTTCGGGAGCTGGTTGCTGGCCATTGACGACAGCGACGGCTTGGCCATGTCGCCAGCACGTGCGCAAGCCATTCGTCATCGCGCGAGTCGGCGGCGGAGGCGCAGTGCTCGGCGGACGATGAGGGGCTGCACGGCGAGCAGGCGGGCGAAGCGATCGGTGTCGGTGCGGCCCGCCTGAATCGCTGCTTCCAGGGCCGCCAGCAGCTGGGGGCCGAGCCCGAGGTCGGCCACTGCCGCGTCGGCCAGGAACTCCGTCCTGTCGGTGGACAACCGTGCCAGTCCGGCACCGATGAGGGCGATGCCGGTGGGGACCGCCAAGATCACGAAGATGACCGTGGCGGCCACGCTGAGGAGGAAGAAGACCAGGAACCCGAAGGGTGTGTGCCACCGTTTCGCGATCGTCCACATGCGGCGGACCGGTGTCCAGATCCGGGCCAGCACCCACCACACGGCCCGGATCGGCAACGTCAGGTGCGTGTAGCAGAACACGGGGACGGCCTGGAGGCCGATGTGGTGGCTGAGCTCATGCGCCAGTGCCGCCTCCACCTGGTCAGGGGGCAGCTTGTTCACCGCGTACGAGGTCATGGCCACGGTGCGGCCGGTGACGGCGGGTGCGTTCGGCCCGTCCGCCTCGGCGATCATCAGCCGGTATCGTCCGGCGGTCAGACCCAGGCGCCGCAACGCCCGGCGTGACGGCTCGGCGAGCCGGCGGTGCTCGTCGGCGGTCGGGTCGCGGTAGCCGTACCACGCCCGCTGGACCCGCTGGGCAGGCCAGGTCGCGACGATCGCGCCGGCCACCCACACGGCGAACGGGGCGATCGCTCCCCAGATCGGCCAGATGAGGTGAAGTGCGTAGGCGATCGGCACGACGATCGCCAGCGCACCGACCGCCGCCGGTATCAGCATGGCGACGGCGATCGTGATCGACCCCAGCCCGGCTCGCCTCGGCGCGGTCGGTCCCTGCACGATCGAACCGCTCGGCGGCCGGGAGTCCGGCGCCACCGCACCGCTGATCACGGCGGGTGCGGCTCGTAGCCGGCTCGGTCCGGCCATGTGCCGGCCGTACGCGATGCCCCGGTCGTCGTGTGACCGGGTGGGGCGGGTCGGCCGTACGGGAGCCGATGCCGGCCGGCCCGCCGGTCTGGGGCGGGTGCCGGTGGTCCACGTCCGGCCGTCCCAGAACCGTTCGAATGGCTGCCCACTCGGATCCGGGTACCACCCGGCAGGGGGTTGGCCGGTCACCATGAATCCTCTCCGTTTCCGGGCGGCCGCCGGTGTCGTTCTGGAGAGCCATTCTCCTGCGACGAGTCCCCGCCTGTCATTGGCCGGATACCGGCCTCCGGCGCGCCGAGCAGATCGGCTGCGCGGGCGCGAGCGTGCCGCCGGCAGATGCCCGGCCGCCGCGCCGAGGGCGGCCGGTACCGATAGTGCGATGGCGGCCGCCGTGACGAACGACCACACCATCGCCGCGCGCTGCGCGATTCTTCAAGTTCGACGAACTTGAGTGCAGCGGGTAGCGCCCCGAAGCCGGCGATCTAGAGGCTGGTCGCGGCCCTGACCAGCCCGGCGAGGGCACGGGACCGGCTGTGCGGCGGCCATGCGATCACCGTCGTCACCGCCGGCGCGTCCAGCACCGGCACGGTGGCGAGGTCGCGGCGCAGATTGGCACGGCACGACTCCGGCAGGACCGCCGAAGCCCGGCCGAGCGCGATCAGCTCGTACAACTGCATGGCGTCCCGAACCCGCGGACCGGCGCCGTCCGGGTACGTGCCGTCGGCGCGGGGCCAGCGCGGCAGCGGCAGGCCGGGTAGCGCGGTGACGTCGGCCATCCGCACGTGGGCCCGGCCGGTGAGCGGGTGCCCGGCCGGCAGGACCACGACCTGCCCCTCCGTGCACAGTTCCTCGGTGTCGAACCCGGCCGCCGAGTCGAACGGCCGGTGCAACAGCGCCACGTCGGCCCGCCCATCGCGCAGCAGCCGCTCCTGTTCGCCCGGCCCGCACAGGAGCACGTCGACGGTGACCGCGCCGGGTTCGGCGGCGTACGCGTCGAGCAGCTTCGACAGCAGTTCACTGGACGCTCCGGCCTTCGTGACGAGGACCAGGCCGGGGTGGCCGGTCGCGGCGAGGGCGGCGCGGCGGGTACGGCGTTCGGCGGCGGCGACCGCATCAAGGGCCGCCCGGCTCTCGCGCAGCAGCACCGCCCCGGCCTCGGTGAGGGTGACGGTGCGGCCGGTGCGGTCCAGCAGCGTCACCCCGAGCCGCCGTTCGAGCCGCCGGATCGCCCGGGACAGCGGCGGCTGCGCGATCCCGAGCCGCTGCGCGGCCCGCCCGAAGTGCAGCTCCTCGGCCACGGCGACGAAGTACCGCAGCTCCCGCGTCTCCATGGCGCCACGGTACCCGCGGTGCGGCCCGTGCGGTGCCGCCGGAAACCGGCCGGGCCGGGGCCGGGCCGGGAGTGACGGCGCAGCCGGTGACCTGGATCGATACCCGGGAAGTATCGCAGTCCACCCGAACAGTGTTGGCCGCCCCGCCGGAGCCGCGACAGGGTGAACTCATGAGCGAACGGACGATCGCGCTGGTCACGGGCGCGAATAAGGGGATCGGGTACGAGATCGCGGCCGGCTTGGGCGCGCTCGGCTGGAGCGTCGGCGTCGGCGCCCGGAACGAGGAGCGCCGGGAGGCCGCCGTGGAGAAGCTGCGTTCGGGCGGCGTCGAGGCGTTCGGCGTGCCGCTCGACGTGACCGACGACGCGAGCGTGGCCGCCGCGGCCCGGCTGGTCGAGGAGCGGGCCGGCCGCCTCGACGTACTCGTCAACAACGCCGGCGTGATCGGCGGCGTGCCGCAGGAGCCCACCAGGGTCGATCTCGCGACCGTGCGGACGGCGGTGGAGACCAACGTGATCGGCGTCATCCGCGTCACCAACGCGATGCTGCCGCTACTGCGCCGCTCGGCGTCGCCGCGGATCGTGAACATGTCCAGCAGCGTGGGCTCCCTTACCCGGCAGACCACTCCCGGCGCCGAGACGGGCCCGATCTCCGTCGCATACGCGCCGTCGAAGACGTTCCTCAACGCCGTCACCGTCCAGTACGCCAAGGAGCTGCGGGACACGAACATCCTGATCAACGCCGCCTGCCCCGGCTACTGCGCGACCGACCTCAACGGCTTCCGCGGCGTCCGTACTCCCCAGCAGGGCGCAGCGATCGCGATCCGGCTCGCGACCCTGCCCGACGACGGCCCGACGGGCGGGTTCTTCGAGGACGCCGGGGTGGTGCCCTGGTGACCGGCGGGGTCGATGCCCCTGGTGCCTCTCGCCGACGGACGTTCGGCCGGTGTCGGTGACGACCGTCGTGTAGTCGATGACGCCGCCGGGCACCCGGGGTCGCGACGCCGGCCGTCCTGGTGATCCGTCCTGGTGATCCACACCGCCGGAATCGGCACCCGCGCGGTGCACAGCGGGTCGGTGCTGTCCGGCGGGCGGTTGTGGCCCGGTGCCGACGACACCAGCATGCACTGTGTAATCGACTGATGTTACAAATGCGGCTTTTGTTACTAGCCGCCGTTGGTCCATGATGTGGCGGATGCGTGATGCCGCCGGTCAGGTGAGATCGGTTCGACGGCCACCGCCGTGGACGGGCGACGGCAGGGCAGGTGCCGCGGTCGGGCGGGGGTGGCCGGCACCGGTCGGATGCGCCCGGCACGCACCCGGTGGGCGCGCCCACGAGGCACCCGGGCGGGCCGTACGCCCGGGCCGGCCGCCGGCCACGCCGGAGCCGTTCCGGCCCGCGGCCGTTCCGGCCCGGCCCGTCCGTGCTCCTGCGATCCGCCCGAAGCCTTCACGAGAGGAGAGGACCGAGTGATCATCCTGGGAATCGTTCTGGCCGCAGGGGCCGTGGCGGCGGGCGCCGCGATCGTCACCGCGAGCTCGTCAGCCGCCTCGCTCGGCATGTTCGGCCACCATGTACCCGGCGTGCACACCAGCGCGCAGGCCTTCATCGCCGGGGCGATCGTGGCCACGTTCGTCTTCGCGGGCATCGCGGTGTCGTGGCTGTCGCTCATGCGTTCCGTGCGCCTCCGACGTGAGCTGCGCGACCTGCGCGACGACCGCGAGGAGTCGATGTCGGCGCTGCTGACCAAGAACCAGCAACTGCAGCAGGAGCTGGCCCGGGCCCGCCGCGGTACCGAGAGCGTCCCTCCGACGGTCCAGGTGCCCGTCGGCCCACAGGGCCGCGGCCGGGAACCGGCCTCTCCGTTCTTCGACCAGGCCGAGTGATCCGGCCGTCGTGCCGGGACGGCGCGGGCTACCGCCGCCGGCCGCCGACGCGGCGTTCCCCCGCCGGGCGGGGCCACGGGATCAGCGCCGGGACGCTGGCGCGGTAGGCGTCGTAGGTGGTGCCGAACCGGCCGGCCATCAGGCCGTCCTCAACGCAGACCCGGCGCAGCAGCCAGGGGACGGCGGCGGCCAGGACGACGATCCACACGCCGAAGCCGCAGGCCAGCGTGGCGCCGCTGATCAGGCCGAGCATGCCCGTGTAGATGGGGTGGCGGACCAGCCGGTACGGGCCGTCGGTGCGCAGTTCGTGGTGTTCCCGGACCAGCGGGACGCTGGCCCACATCGTGCCCAGAACCCAACGGGCCCACAGCAGCAGCGCGGTCGAGGCGACGGCGAGCGCGGCGCCCAGGATCGCCAGTTCGGGCTGCCAGTACCGCAGATGGCGCCAGAAGGATTCCGGGATCCGCCGGACCACGAGGGAGAACGCGTACACGCCCAGCACCGGCACGGCCCGCCGCGGCAGTGAACGGCGCAGGCCGCCCGCCCAGCCGCCCGGCCCGGCATGGGCCTTGACGCCGAAGTAGACCGCTCCGGCGGCCCATGCGAGGACGAAGATCAGGCCGCAGACGGCGACGATGACGACGAGTGCGGAATGCAGCGAGCCCATGGCCCAAGGCTGCTCCGCGTTCGGATCCGGTCACCACCACCCACGGGCTGAATCGCCGGGCTCCACCCACGGGTGAAGATCCGGACGCCTCGCCCGCCGGCGGCGGGCGACCGCGCATGGCTTCGGGCGCCGGTGGCCCTGGGCCGTCGGCCGACCGGGGGGTGCGGGCGCCTGCTCGCTCCGGCGCGTCGCCGCCGCCGGCGCACGAATCGAGACCGCGCAGGCGACCGGAGGGAGGCGCGCGGGCCTCTTGACGGGCCTTCGGAACCATCGTTCGATCTAGCGCATGAGGACGGAAAATGTTCACGCGCAGTCCAGGCGGCCAGCCGGCCGAAGACCCGGCCTGCTCGGCACGCGGATCGCAGGAGCGGCGGCCGTCCTCGCGGCCGGCTCGCTGGTGACCGGGCCGGCCGCGGACCTGCCGGCGCAGGCGGACCCGGCGGCGACGGCACCCCGGATAATTCCGGTCCCGGCCTCGATGCGCACCGTGCCCGGCCGCCCCTTCACGCTGACCCGGACCACGAAGATCGTGGTGGCGTCGCCGTCCCGCGGCGTCGCCGGCGTGGCGGAGTTCCTCGCCGCACTGGCCCGTCCCTCCACCGGCTACCGGCTGCCGATCGTGCCGGGGCCGGCCGGCGCGCCGCATGCGATCTCGCTGCGCCTGGCCCGGCTCCCCGGCCTTGGCACCGAGGGGTACCGGCTCGACGTGACGCGCGGCGGCGTCGAGCTGCAGGCGCCCACCGCGGCCGGCCTGTTCTACGGCGTCCAGACGCTACGGCAGCTCCTCCCGTCCCGGATCGAGGCGCGGCACGTCCAGGGCGGCCCCTGGACGATCCCCTCCGTGCACATCTCCGACCACCCGCGCTTCTCCTGGCGCGGCGCGATGCTGGACGTGTCCCGGCACTTCTTCACCGTCGCCGAGGTGAAGCGGTACATCGACGAGATCTCGATGTACAAGATCAACGTGCTGCACCTGCACCTGAGCGACGACCAGGGCTGGCGGATCGCCATCAAGAGCTGGCCGAGGCTCGCGACATACGGCGGCAGCACCGAGGTCGGCGGCGGCCCCGGCGGCTACTACACGCAGGAGCAGTACAAGGACATCGTCGCGTACGCCGCGCGGCATTTCATCACCGTCGTCCCGGAGATCGACACGCCGGGGCACACGAACGCCGCGCTCGCCTCGTACGCGGACCTGAACTGCGACGGCACGGCACCGCCGCTCTACACCGGCACGAACGTCGGGTTCAGCTCGCTGTGCGTGAACAAGGACATCACGTACAGGTTCCTGAACGACGTGATCGGGGAGCTGGCGAAGCTGACCCCCGGCTCGTACGTGCACATCGGCGGCGACGAAGCGCACAGCACGCCGCTCGCCGACTACATCACGTTCATCGACCGCATCCAGCCCATCGTCCACGCGCACGGCAAGAACGTGATCGGCTGGAACGAGATCGCGCAGGCCGACGTCAAGCCGAGCCCGGACACGCTGGCCCAGAACTGGAGCATCGCGGACGGGAACACGCCGGTGAGCGACACGCTCGCCACCGACGCCGTGCAGAAGGGCGTGCGGCTGGTCATGTCGCCGGCCAACCACGCCTATCTGGACATGCAGTACGACAAGAACAGCCCGTACGGGCTGCACTGGGCCGGGTACGTCAACGTCCAGAAGTCCTACCAATGGGATCCGGCGACGCTGTTCACCGGCGTGACCGAGCAGAACATCGAGGGCGTCGAGGCACCGATCTGGAGCGAGACCCTCACCGACATCCACGAGGTGGAGTACATGGCGTTCCCGCGGCTCGGCGGGATCGCCGAGATCGGCTGGTCGCCACGCCAGGGCCGGTCGTGGGATGAGTACCGGACGCGGCTCGCCGCCCAGGGCCCGCGCTGGACGACGATGGGCGTCAACTTCTACCACTCGCCGGAGATCGCCTGGGACGCCGGCTCCTAACCGCTCCGGTCGTCCCGGCCGGCCTCCAAGCCGGCCTGGGCGACCGGGACTACAGCACTCCCTTAACCA
>JBEHYF010000174.1:0-11215 GCA_048498315.1 Actinomycetota bacterium | reverse complement strand
CACCACAACAACCCAGCACAGGCAACAACCCGAACCAGACCCTCAGCGTGGAACCCCCGGGCCGGCCACCATCCGGCGTCCCGCTCCCCTGGGGGCGAGGAAGAGATTACGGCCCTCGCCGAACCCCCGTCAAATCAAGGAATCGGCGCAGCTCAGCCGTCCGCCGCCACTCTTCGAGGCCGCGCCGCGGCCCGGGATCACCGGTCCCCGCCGCGACGCATCGGCTCAACGGCGGTGCCTCCCACGGGCATTCCGCCGGCGGCCATCGCGCGTGCCACAGTGCCCCGCCGGCCGGCGCAGGCCGGCGACCTCCGATCCTTCCGCACGGGTCTGCGGCCAGGTCGTCGCCGCGACCCTCCAAGGCAACCTCGGACAGCGACAGATCGGCGCATCCGACCACCTCCGGCCGCCGTCCGCCCTCGAAGGCCTCCGCGTCACGAAGGAGCGACGGCCTCTGATGGCGCCGTCCCGGCCTGCCCCACCGTCCCGGCCTGCCCTGCCGACCGGTTCGCAGCGGCCGGCCCGAGGCGTCGGTCCGTCTCCTCCAACGAAGACACCGGCCCTCGGGACCGCCGCTCGCCCGCGACGCGCCGACGGAGCGGCCGGCGAGGTGCCCGGAGCGGCGTCAGGAAGAGACGATCACGCCGCCGACACTGCGCTTGCCGCGCCGCAGGACGAGGAACCGGCCGTGCAGAAGGTCGGTGCTTTCGGGCACCGCCGCCTCGTCGGTGACCTTGACGTTGTTCACATACGCGCCGCCCTGCGCGACCGTGCGGCGGGCCTCCGACTTGCTGCCGACCAGCCCGGCTGCCGCCAGCAGGTCGACGACGGGCGGGAGCGGACCGGCCGGCACGGTGGTCGAGGGTACCTCGGCGAGGGCGCTCTCCAGCGTGCGCGCGTCGAGCTCGGCCAACTCACCCTGCCCGAAGAGCGCACGCGATGCGGCGATGACGCGCCGGGTCTCCTCCTCGCCGTGGACGAGGGTGGTCAGCTCTTCGGCGAGGGCCCGCTGCGCCAGCCGGGCGGCCGGCCGCTCGGCGGTGGCCTTCTCCAGTTCCCCGATCTCCTCGCGGCCGCGGAAGCTGAAGTATTTCAGGAACGTCACCACGTCGCGGTCGTCGACATTCAGCCAGAACTGGTAGAACGCGTACGGCGCGGTCAGCTCCGGGGCGAGCCAGTAGGTCTCCCCGCCGGCGGTCTTGCCGAATTTCGTGCCGTCGGCCCGGGTCACCAGGGGCGTGGTCAAGGCGTGCGCCGTGCCGCCCTCGACCCGCCGGATCAGGTCGACGCCCGCCGTGAGGTTGCCCCACTGGTCGTTGCCGCCGGTCTGCAGGCGGCAGCCGTGCCGGCGGTACAGCTCGAGGAAGTCGAGCGACTGCAGCAGCACGTAGCTGAACTCTGTGTAGCTCATGCCCGTGCTCTCGAGCCGGGCGCGCACGGTCTCACGGGCGAGCATGCGGTTGACCGGGAAGTGCTTGCCGATATCGCGCAGGAACTCGATGGCCGACATGGGACCGGTCCAGTCGAGGTTGCTGACGATGAGCCCGCGGTCGCCCTCCAGGTCGATGAACCGCGACACCTGCGCGCGGATCCGCTCGACCCACTCGGCGACGACCTCCTCGGAGTTGAGGACCCGCTCGGAGCTCTTGCCGCTGGGGTCGCCGATCAGCCCGGTGGCGCCGCCGACGAGCCCGATCGTGCGGTGGCCCGCCTGCTGGAACCGGCGCAGGATGAGGAGTTGAACGAGGTTGCCCAGGTGGAGCGACGGCGCGGTCGGGTCGAAGCCGCAATAGAGTGTGACCGGCCCCGCGGCGAGCATGGCCCGCAGTTCGTCCAGGTCGGTGGACTGCGCGATCAAGCCGCGCCACGCGAGATCGTCCAGGATGTCGGTCACGTTCTTCCTCGTTCTCGTGGGTGAATCCGGTCACTTCCAGCATGCCGGATGGGCTCGTGCCCACGGTAACGGTTTCAGCCGCGGTCCACCGCCGGGCGCCGCCGTGGCGTGTGCACGCGGTGCGGCGAGACGCTGGGGTCGCCGTCGATCCAGAACCGCCATGCTACGTGCTTGGCGTCGGTGACGCCCGTGCGCGGTCCGGTGCGCACCGGGCCGCCGGTCGGCGTGCCGGGCAGCAGGCGCAGCGGCCCGGCCGGGTCGCAGACGTCGGCCCCCGACAGCGCACGGTCGATCGCCAGCGCCTCGCAGAGCCGTGCCGGGCCTCGGGCCAGGTCGCGCACGGACGAGCGCGGCCGGCGCCGCCGCGCCAGGTCGACGCCCTCGATGATCTCTCCGGCACGCAGCAGGACGGCCGCCGCGGTGCCCTCACCGAGGCAGACGAGGTTCACGCAGAAGTGCATGCCGTAGGTGAAGTACACGTACGCGTGGCCGGGCGGCCCGAACATGACCGCGTTGCGCTCGGTGCGGCCGCGGTAGGCGTGCGAGGCCGGGTCGCGCGGCCCGGCGTACGCCTCGACCTCGCTCAGCCGCACGGCGACGTCGCCCTCGGGGGTGGAGCGGACGAGCACGCGGCCGAGCAGGTCCGGCGCCACCTCTTCGGGGGTTCGGTCGAAGAACGCGCGGGGGACGGGTTCGTTCATCAGATCCCGTCAGATACCGGCCGTCGCCCAGGACGCGTGCTCGTCGACCAGCGAGCGCAGCCGGGCGAGTTGCTCGGCGACACGTTCGGGGGACGTGCCGCCGTACGCCTTGCGGGCGGCGAGCGCGCCCCGCACCGAGAACACGTCGCGCACGTCGGGCGTCAGGTGCGGCGAGACCTTGGCCAGCTCGTCATCGGTGAGATCGCCGAAGTCCTTGTCGTTGACCTGGCACCACACGACGAGGTGGCCGACGACCTCGTGCGCCTCGCGGAACGGCACGCCGCGGCGGACCAGCAGCTCGGCGATGTCGGTGGCGAGCGCGAAGCCCTGCGGGGCGAGGGCCTCGAGGCGTTCGGTGTTCACCCGCATCGTGGCGATCAGCCCGGACATGGCGGGCAGGACGAGCAGCAGGGTGTCGACCGCGTCGAACACGCCCTCCTTGTCCTCCTGCAGGTCGCGGTTGTAGGTGAGCGGCAGGCCCTTGAGGGTGGTCAGCAGCGCGGTGAGGTGGCCGATGAGCCGGCCGGACTTGCCGCGGGCGAGCTCGGCGACGTCGGGGTTCTTCTTCTGCGGCATGATCGACGACCCGGTGGCATAGGTGTCGTCCATCTCGATCCAGCGGAACTCCTGCGACGCCCAGAGGACGACCTCCTCGCCCAGCCGGGACAGGTGCACGCCGATCAGCGCGGCCGCGGCGAGGAACTCCACGGCGAAGTCGCGGTCGGCGACGGCGTCCATGGAGTTGGGCGCCGCGGCGGCGAAGCCGAGCTCTTCGGCGACCGTCTCCGGGTCGAGCGGCAGCGACGAGCCGGCCAGCGCGCCGGAGCCGAGCGGGCTGACCGCCGCGCGCTTGTCCCAGTCGCGCAGCCGCTCGACATCGCGGGCGAAGCCCTGCACGTGCGCGAGAAGCTGGTGGGAGAACAGCACCGGCTGGGCGTGCTGGAGATGGGTCATGCCGGGCGCGGCGACGCCCATGTTGTGGTCGGCCTGGGCGATCAGCGCCGTCTCCAGCTCGACCAGCCGGGACACGATCTGCCGGACGTGGTCACGCAGGTACAGCCGCAGGTCGGTGGCGACCTGGTCGTTGCGGCTGCGGCCGGCGCGCAGCTTGCCGCCGAGCGTGCCGAGGCGTTCGAGCAGGCCGCGTTCGAGGGCCGTGTGCACGTCCTCGTCGGCGACGGTGGGGCGGAACTCGCCGGAGCGGCAGGCGTTCTCCAGGTCGTCCAGCGCGCCGAGCATGCGGTGCAGCTCGTCGTCCGTGAGCAGCCCCGCGCGGTGCAGCACCCGGGCGTGCGCGCGCGAGCCGAGCAGGTCGTACGGGGCGAGCCGCCAGTCGAACTGCACGCTGACCGACAGCCGCGCCAGCGCGTCGGACGGGCCTCCCTCGAACCGGCCGCCCCACAGCCTGGTCGGCGTCTTGCGGTGGTGCTCGTCCGTCACGCTGTCCTTCTCCCTGCTGATCCCTGATGACCTTGATGTGCGCACACGACCGACACGGCCGCCGGATGCGAAACTACTGCATGACCGGCGGCCGTATCACGAGGGTCGGCGGCCTCAGCCGCCGACCCGGCGGTTACGCTTCGCCGCGATCTTGCTGGGCAGGCTCCACAGCTCGACGAAGCCCTTGGCCAGGCTCTGGTCGAACGTGTCGCCCGTGTCGTAGGTGGCCAGCTCGTAGGAGTACAGCGACGCCTCGCTGCGCCGGCCGGTGACGACGGCCCGGCCGCCGTGCAGGGTCATACGGATGTCGCCGGAGATGTACTTCTGCGCGTCGGTGATGAAGGCGTTGAGCGAGTCCATCAGCGGCGAGAACCACAGGCCGTCGTAGGCCAGTTCGGCCCAGCGCTGGTCGACGCCCCGTTTGAACCGGGCCAGGTCACGTTCGACCGTGACGTTCTCCAGCTCCTGGTGCGCGGCGATCAGCGCGATGGCGGCCGGCGCCTCGTACACCTCACGGCTCTTGATGCCGACGAGGCGATCCTCGACCATGTCGAGCCGCCCGACGCCCTGCGCACCGGCCCGCTGGTTCAGCTCGGCGATCAGCTCGTACGGGGTGAGCTCACGGCCGTCGAGCGCGACCGGCACGCCCTCCTTGAAGGTGATGATCACCTCGTCCGGCTCGCGCGGCTGCGCCGGGTCGGAGGTGTAGGCGTACAGGTCCTCGATCGGAGCGTGCCAGATGTCCTCCAGGAAGCCGGTCTCCACCGCGCGGCCCCAGAGGTTCTGATCGATGGAGTACGGCGACTTGGCCGACACGTCGATCGGCAGGCCCTTCTCCTCGGCGAAGGCGATGGCCTTGTCGCGGGTCCAGGCGAAGTCGCGCGCGGGCGCGATCACCTTGAGGTCCGGGTTGATCGCGGCCAGGCCGGCCTCGAAGCGCACCTGGTCGTTGCCCTTGCCGGTGCAGCCGTGCGCGACCGCGGTGCCGCCGAACTCCTCCGCGGCGGCGGCGAGGTGCTTGACGATCAGCGGCCGCGACAGCGCCGACAGCAGCGGGTAGCGGTCCATGTAGAGGGCGTTCGCCTTGACCGCGGGCACGCAGAAGTCGCGGGCGAACTCCTCCTTCGCATCGGCGACGACGGCCTCGACGGCGCCGCAGGCGAGCGCCCGCTTGCGGATGACCTCGAGGTCCTCGCCGCCCTGGCCGACGTCGACGGCGACCGCGATGATCTCGGCGCCGGTCTCCTCGGCGATGAACGGGATGGCGACGGAGGTGTCCAGACCTCCGGAATATGCGAGTACGACGCGTTCGGTCATTGCTCTGGCTCCAGTGGTGAAAGTCGGAGTGGTGAAGGCTCCGGTGTGGACGTCATGGTCCGGCTGGTGGGCGCGGGCCGGGTGCGGCCGGCGCCCTAGGGTCGTCGCTTCGCGGTGTCGAGGACCGCCCGGGCGGCCGGAACCACTGCGCCGACGGGAGTGCCCGCCGGGCGCGCCGCCGCGCGCGCGGGCTCGGCGGGCCGCCGGGGCGCGCACGCCCACGTCGCCGGTGTCGGCGCGCCGGGGGCATCGCCGGTACCTCCCGCATCGCCTGGACCGGGGGTATCGCCGGCGCCAGGCACGTCGCCGGCCTCGCCGGCAGCGCGCCCGTGCTCGCGCCCGTGCTCACGCCGTTCGGTCAGCGCCAGCAGGGCGGCGGCCAGGTCGGCGCCGCCGGCCGGGTCGCGTGAGATCACCAGCACCGTGTCGTCGCCGGCGACGGTGCCGAGCACCGACGGCCAGTCGGCATGGTCGATCGCCGAGGCGAGGAACTGGGCCGCACCGGCCGGGGTGCGCACGATCACCAGGTTGGCGGACGCCTCGGCCGACACGAGCAGTTCCTGGGCGAGGCGGGCGAGCCGGCCTCCGAACGTCTCGGCCGCGCCGGTGCGCGCCCGGCGGATCCGCTCGCCGCCCTCGCCGGGAACGGCGTAGATGAGCGAGCCGTCGTCGGCGCGGAGCTTGACCGCGCCGATGTCGACGAGGTCGCGGGACAGGGTCGCCTGCGTGACGTCCACACCGGCATCGGCGAGCAGCCGGGCCAGCTCGCTCTGAGAGTGGACGGCGTTGCGCGTCAGGATCTCGATGATGCGCGACTGGCGTGCTGCCTTGGTCAAAGGCGTCATGCGTTCCCCAGGATCTGCGGCCACGCCGCGACGAAGGCCCCCACCTCGTCAGGCGTGATGATCAGCGGTGGTGCGATGCGGACGGCGTCCGGCTGGACGGCGTTGACGAGGAAGCCGGCGTCGCGGGCGGCGGCCTGCACCGCCGCGGACTTCGGCTCGGTGAGCGCGACGGCCCGCCACAGCCCGCGCCCGCGCACGCCCGCCACCAGCGGGTGCTCGACGGCCGCGAGGCCGGCGGCGAGCTGGTCGCCGACCTTGACGACGTGCTCCAGCAGCCCGTCGCGCTCGATGGTGTCGAGCACGGCCAGCGCGGCGGCGCAGGCCACCGGGTTGCCGCCGAACGTCGAACCGTGGTCGCCCGCCTCGAACACCGAGCCGTACCGGCCGAGGCCGACGCACGCGCCGATGGGCAGGCCGCCGCCGAGCCCCTTGGCAAGCGTGATCACGTCGGGCAGGACGCCGTCGTGCTGGTGCTGGAACCACGCGCCGGTGCGCCCGATGCCGCTCTGGATCTCGTCGAGCACCAGTACGGCGCCGGCCGCGTCGCAGATCTCCCGCGCCGCGGCGAGGTAGCCGTCGGGCGGGGACACGACGCCGGCCTCCCCCTGGGTGGGTTCGAGGAACACCGCGGCGCACTCCTCGGTGACCGCGGCCTGCAGCGCGTCGGCCGAGCCGTACGGCACGAACCGCACGTCGGCGCCGAACGGGCCGAACGGCTCGCGGATCGAGGCCTTGCCGGTGAGCGCGAGCGCGCCCATCGTGCGGCCGTGGAACCCGCCGTCGGCGGCGACCACGTACGTGCGGCCCGGGCCGGCGTGCCGGCGGACCAGCTTGTAGGCGGCCTCGTTGGCCTCGGTACCGGAATTGGTGAAGAACACCCGCCCGCCGGCGCCGAGCAGGCCGAGCAGCCGTTCGGCGAGGCGGACCTCCGGCTCGTGCAGGAACAGATTGGAGGTGTGCGCGATGGCCGCGACCTGCCGGGAGACGGCCTCGACGATCGCCGGGTGGCCGTGCCCGAGCGCGGAGACGGCGATGCCGGCGATCAGGTCGAGGTAGGCGTTGCCGTCGGCGTCCC
Organism: Actinomycetota bacterium; assembly: GCA_048498315.1. Classification (GTDB taxonomy): domain Bacteria; phylum Actinomycetota; class Actinomycetes; order Streptosporangiales; family Streptosporangiaceae; genus Actinoallomurus. Next base: position 3,943 of record JBEHYF010000174.1, on the reverse strand, counting down.
AGACCCGGCAGCCCTCGCCGCGGGCCAGCGCGACCGGTGGGACGCCGTAGTTGGGCATCAGCGCGGCCTCGAAGCGCGCCCGCAACTCGTCGTTCATTCCCCGTCCCTCGCTCATGACGGGACCACCATCGTTCCGATCCCCTCGTCGGTGAAGACCTCCAGCAGCAGCGAGTGCGGGATGCGCCCGTCGAGGACGTGCGCCTGCGGCACCCCGCCCCGCACGGCGCGCAGGCAGGCCTCCATCTTCGGCACCATGCCCGACGACAGGTCGGGCAACAGCGTCTCCAGGTCGTCCGCGGTGATCCGGTCGATCACCTCGGCCGGCTCGCCGGCGCCGTCGGCGGACCAGTCGGCGTACAGGCCCTCGACGTCGGTGAGCACGATCAGCTTGGCGGCCTTCAGCGCGACCGCGAGAGCGCCCGCAGCGGTGTCGGCGTTGATGTTGTAGACCTCGCCGTCCGCGCCGCAGGCGATGCTGGAGATCACCGGGATGCGGCCGTCGTCGAGCAGGCTGCGCACCGCGCCCGCGTCGACATCGACGATCTCGCCGACCTGGCCGATGTCGACCGGCTCGCCGTCGACGATCGCCGCCTTGCGCTCGGCGGTGAACAGCCGGGCATCCTCCCCGGACATGCCGACGCCGAACGGGCCGTGCCGGTTGAGCAGGCCGACGACGTCGCGGCCGACCTGGCCGACCAGCACCATGCGGACGACGTCCATCGTCTCGGGCGTGGTGACGCGCAGGCCCGCCTTGAACGAGCTGTCCAGGCCGAGGCGGTCGAGGTGGGCGTTGATCTGCGGGCCGCCGCCGTGCACGACGACCGGGCGCAGCCCGGCGAAGCGCAGGAAGACGACGTCGCGGGCGAACGCCAGGCGCAGCTCGTCGTCGACCATGGCGTTTCCGCCGTACTTGATCACGACGGTCTTGCCGTGGAACTTCTCCAGCCAGGGCAGCGCCTCGATCAGCGTGGCGGCCTTGCGGAGGGCCTCCTCGCCAGCGCTGCTGCGGATGCGCCGGGCCTGCGGCCTGGCGCCGAGCGGCTTGGTTTCGGGCTTCATGTCGAGTACGCCGAGTTCTCGTGGACGTAGTCGGCGGTCAGGTCGGTGGTGTAGATCGTCGCGGTGTGCGGACCGGCGGACAGGTCGACGGTGATGGTGACGTCGCGCGGGCGCATGTCGACCTTGGACCGGTCGTCGCCGAACGAGCCGTTGCGGCACACCCACACACCGTTGATCGCGACGTTGACGCGGTCGGGCTCGAAGACCGCCTCGGTGGTACCGACCGCGGCGAGGACCCGACCCCAATTGGGGTCCTCACCGTGGACGGCGCACTTGAGCAGGTTGCTGCGCGCAACCGCCCGGCCGGCGAGCACCGCGTCGTGGTCGCTGGCCGCGCCGACCACCTCGATCGCGATCGCCTTGCTCGCCCCCTCGGCGTCGAGCAGCAACTGGCGGGACAGGTCGGCGCAGACGTCGGTGACGGTCGCGGCCAGGTCGTCCTCCGCGGGGGCGACACCGCTCGCGCCGCTGGCCAGCAGCAGCACCGTGTCGTTGGTGGACATGCAGCCGTCGGTGTCGAGCCGGTCGAAGGTCACCTCGCAGGCCCGGCGCAGCACCCGGTCGAGGGTGACGGCGTCGGCGTCGGCGTCGGTCGTGATCACGCACAGCATCGTGGCGAGCGCCGGGGCGAGCATGCCCGCGCCCTTGGCCATGCCGCCGACCGTGTAGCCGGCCGGCGCGCGCCGGAAGGAGATCTTGGCGACCGTGTCGGTGGTGCGGATCGCGTCGGCGGCGGCGAGGCCGCCGTCGCGGGAAAGCTGCCCGGCCGCGGTCTCGATGCCGGCCAACAGCTCGGGCATGGGCAGCCGCTCGCCGATCAGGCCGGTCGAGCAGACCGCGATCTCGCCCGCCGAGTCGCCGAGCACCTCGGCGGCCTTCTCGGCGGTCTGGTGGGTGTCCTGGAACCCGGCCGGGCCCGTGCAGGCGTTGGCGCCGCCGGAGTTGAGCACGACCGCGCGGACGCGGCCGCCGCGCAGCACCTGCTCCGACCACAGCACCGGCGCGGCCTTCACCCGGTTGCGGGTGAACACGCCGGCGGCCGCGCGGGACGGGCCGTCGTTGACCACCAGGGCGAGGTCGCGCGCGCCGCCCTTCTTGATGCCTGCGGCGAGGCCGGCGGCTCTGAATCCGAGGGGTGCGGTGACGCTCACGGGGCGACTCCGATCGTGGTGAGACCCAGCTCTTCGGGAAGGCCGAGGGCGAGGTTCGCGCTCTGCACGGCCCCGCCGGCGGTGCCCTTGGTGAGGTTGTCGATGGCGGCCACGGCGACAATGCGGCCGGCCCGCTCGTCGAGCGCGACCTGGACGACGGCCGTGTTGGCACCGAGCGTCATGGCGGTGGAGGGCCACCGCCCCTCCGGCAGCAGGCGGACGAACGGCTCGTCACCGTATGCCCGCTCGTAGGCCGCGCGCAGGTCGCCCGGGGTGAGGCCGGACACCGCCTTGGCGGTGCAGGTGGCGAGGATGCCGCGGCTCATCGGAGCGAGCGTCGGAGTGAACGACACCGTGACCGGCCGGCCCGCCGCGGCAGACAGGTGCTGGGTGATCTCCGGCGTGTGCCGGTGGACCCCGCCCGCGGAGTAGGCGCTCATCGCGCCCATCACTTCGCTGCCGAGGAGGTCCGGCTTGGGCATGCGACCCGCGCCGGACGTGCCGGAGGCCGCGACGATCACGGCATCGGGCTCGGCGATCCCCGCCGTGTACGCCGGGACGAGCGCGATCAGCGAAACGGTCGGGTAGCAGCCGGGCACCGCGATGCGCCGGGCCTTGCGCAGCCGCGCGCGGTTGCCGGGCAGCTCCGGCAGGCCGTACGGCCAGGTGCCGGCGTGTTCGCCGCCGTAGAACCGGGCCCACTCGGCGGGGTCGGCGAGCCGGAAGTCGGCACCGCAGTCGACGACGAGAACGTCGTCGCCGAGCCCGGCCGCCAGCGGCCCGGAGGTGCCGTGCGGGAGGGCGAGAAAGACGACGTCGTGGCCGGCGAGCGTCTCGGGCGTCGTCTCGGCGAGGACGCGGTCTGCGAGCGGGTACAGGTGCGGGTGGTGCTCGCCCAGCCGCGAGCCGCTGCTGGCGGCGGCGGTCAGCGCGCCGATCTCGAACTCGGGGTGGCCGGCCAGGATACGGAGCAGCTCACCGCCCGCGTAGCCGCTCGCTCCGGCGACCGCCGCACGGCTTCCCATCGTCTCTCCTCACGTCGATGCATTAATTATGCGGTTGATTGCATCATCATGCAACGCGCATCTCACGATGCGAGAGGCACCAGAGTGCGCGGGAAATCCGTGGTGGCGGGCGGTGACTGCCCGGCGCTCCGACCGTCCGCCGAGTCGGAGCGCCGGCAACCCTTTGGGTGGTGTGAGGTGCCGTTGCGTGCGGAGGCCCAGGCCCGCCGGGGCCGGCCAGCCGCCCCCGCCAGCCTCGGCGAGCGGGTCCTGCTCGCGGTGCGCCGGCGGATCACCCAGGTCGCCGCGCCCATGCTCCGGGACGGCGCGGAACCTGCCGGTGCGGCTGCCGCAGGGCACGAACGGCGAGGTGGTGCGGCCGGCTGCGGGAGACGAGCCGCTCGCCCACTCGGTCGAGCCGCAGGACGCTGCGATCCACACGCGGCGGCGGAGCGGTACGCCCGCCTGCTGTCCGCCGCGCCGATCGAGATCGTGTGCTGCGGTATCGGCGTTAACAGGCACCTGGCGTTCAACGACCCGCCGCCGACCTGCACGACCCCGCGCCGGTGAAGGTCGTTGAACCGGGCGAGGTCTGCCGCGGCAGGTCGAGGACAGCTGTTTCGCACCCCGCTTCTCCGCACCGGCCGGCCAGCGCCGGGCCGGCCGGGCCGGCGACCGGCGCGGCTGACTTGGACGCGGGCGGGGCACGGCGGGTGAGCGGCGGGATCA
>JBEHYF010000173.1:0-11307 GCA_048498315.1 Actinomycetota bacterium | reverse complement strand
GGTCGGCCGGCGGGTCGCCTCCGGGGAAGTCGATCTCGGGTCGTTCAAGCGCCATGGAACTCTCTCGTTCTCGTCGGCGTCGATCGGCTCAGTGGATCGCCGCCGGCCCGGCCGCCCGCGGGCGTCGCCGGATCCGGGCGTCCGGGCGGCCGGCGCGGCCGTGTCCGCGGGAGCCGTGATGCCGCTGTGACGCAGCAGGGTGATCGACGTAAGAGAAACGTCTTGAGCAGGTAAAACAACCTGGACATTCATTTTTTGGATGGATACCTTCCGGAATTCGAGACACCTCCGATTCTCCGGGAGACCCCCAGTGGAGCCGCAGGCACTTCGCCGCAGCCTGTCGCTGCGTGACCTCATCGTCTACGGGCTGCTGTTCATCGGCCCGCTCGCGCCCGTCGGCGTCTTCGGCGTGCTCGACGCCAAGAGCGGTGGCGCGGTCTCCCTCGTCTACGCCGTCGCCGCCATCGCCATGGGCTTCACCGCGCTGTCCTACGCCCGGATGTCGCGTCGCGTCCCGCACGCCGGCTCGGTGTTCGCGTACGCCAGCGCCGGGCTCGGACGGCCGGCGGGGCTGCTCGCCGGCTGGCTGGCGATGCTCGACTACCTGCTGATCCCCGCGGTCGCCTACCTGTTCTGCGGCATCGCGCTGCACTCCCTCGTCCCGTCGGTGCCCGCCTGGCTCTTCACGCTGATCGCGTTCGTGGTGACCACGGCACTCAACCTGAGCGGCGCGCGCTTCGCGGCCCGGGCCGGGCTGGTCGTGCTCGTCGCCGAGATCGTGTTGCTCGCCGTCTTCGTCGTCGCGGCGATCGCCGTCCTCGCCCTGCACGGGCCCGCCCGCCCGTGGACGTCGCCGTTCGCCGGCGTCGGCGGGATCGGTCCGGGCGCCGTCATGGGAGCCGTCTCCGTCGCGGTGTTGTCGTTCCTCGGCTTCGACGCGATCGCCTCCTTCGCCGAGGAGAACACCGGCGACGAGCGCCAGATCGGCCGCGCCGTGCTGTTCTGCCTGGGCCTGGCCGGTCTGCTGTTCGTGACGCAGACCTACCTGGCCGGGCTGCTCATGCCCGTGACGCCGCAGCACCTCGCCCAGACGCCGGCCGAGCAGGGCACCGCCTTCTACACGATGACCGGCACGGCGTTCGGGTCGTGGATGCACCGGGCGTTCGCGATCGTCAAGGGCGTCGGGCCGGCGTTCTGCGCGATGTCCGCGGTTGCCGCCGCGTCCCGCCTGACGTACGGCATGGCGCGTGACCGCGGCCTGCCGAAGGCGCTGGCCGCCGTCGATCCGCGCTCCCGGGTACCCCGGGCGGCGCTGTTCCTGACCGCCGGGATCACCCTCGTGGTCTCGGTGTGGGCCGCGCGGCGGGCGGACGGGCTGGACGTCCTCGTCTCCATCGTCGACATGGGGGCGCTCGCGGCCTTCACTCTGCTGCACGCCTCGGTGACCGGCCTGTTCGTCCTGCGCGGCCGGAGCCGGGCGTGGCTGCCGGACCTGATGGTGCCCGCGGCGGGCGCGGCGGTATGCATCTGGATCACCGTGTCGGCCACCGCCGTCGCGAAGATCGTCGGCGCCGTCTGGCTCGCCGTGGGGCTGCTCGTCGTGTACGTTCAGCACCGTCGGCGCACGCGCCGCGCCGTGCCCGGCGCGCGGGCCGGCGACGAGCACGTGCCGGATCCGGGAACCGCGACGGAACCGGAGGCGGATCCCGGAACGGCACCCGAATCGACCCGCGTGCGCGTCCGTTCGCCGCATTAGCCCTGCGTGAGCCCGCGGCGGCGGGACCGCCGCCCGCTACCGAAGGGCTCGGGGAGTTCTCGCGGTGCGTGCGGTCCAGCGCCCCATCGCCCCGGTCGGCTCGGCACCCGGCGGCCCGTCCATGGAGTCGGCGGGCCGGTGTCTGCCGGCCGCCGCATACCTACTGGTGCAGCGCCGGCGAACCGGCCGCGGACCCGGCGCACCCGGCGTCGCGCGGCCGTGGCCGGGACCGGTACGGTCCGGTGCCGGTACGGCCCGTGCCGCCGGTGCCCTAGCGCTCCCGCGCGCGTACAGCCGGGGGGTCAGCCCAGCAGGTCGGGGCGGCGGTGGGACAGGGACGGCAGCAGGCGGCGGACCCGTTCGGTGACCGCCTCGTCGGTCTCCACGACGCGGACGGTGGGGAACGGGCCCAGGTCGGCCTGCACCGTGCCCATCGGGTCGACCAGCAGGCTGCGGCCGACGCCGGTCGGCCCGCCGCTCTTCGGCGGCGTGCGGTCGGGTGCCTTGTCGACCGCCGCGACCCAGACGGTGTTCTCGATCGCCCGTGCGCGCACCAGCGTCACCCAGTGCTCCTCCTTGAACGTGCCCTGCGCCCAGGAGGCGATGGCGACGAGCAGGTCGGCGCCGCGGTCGACCAGGGCGCGGGCCAACTCGGGGAACCGGATGTCGTAGCAGGTGATCAGGCCGACGCGGGCGCCGGCCACCTCCACCACGACCGGGCCGTCGCCCGGGGCGATCACATCGGACTCGCGGTACCCGAACGCGTCGAACAGGTGGATCTTGCGGTACGCGCCGGCGATCCGGCCGTCGGCGCCGAGCACCACCGCGGTGTTGTGGACTCGCCCGTCGCCGGCCGGCTCGAACACGCCCGCGATCACCGCTGTATGGTGCGCGCGCGCCGCCTCGGCGAGCGCGCTCACCCACGGGCCGTCGAGCGGCTCGGCGGCCCCGGCCAGGTCACCGCCGAAGCGCACCTGCGTCGCCTCGGGGAAGACGGCCAGGTCGGCGTCGCCGGCGGAGTCGAGGGCCTCGCGCGCCCGTTCGAGGTTCTCCTTCGCGTCGTCGCCCACCGGAATCTGACACAGCGCGATCCGCATGGCGGCACTCCTCTCCCAGGTCCGTCTCCACTGTGGCATAGTGACCGCGAGCGCCGCTCCACCCGCCGGAGAACGGGCACCCGCCGGAATACGCTGAGCCCCGTGGCAACCGATACCGATCCGCTCGTCGCGCGCATGCAGGGCTTCGGCACGACCGTGTTCGCCGAGATGACGGCGCTCGCGGTCCGCACCGGAGCGATCAACCTCGGGCAGGGCTTCCCTGACACCGACGGGCCGCCCAAGCTGCTGGAGATCGCCGCGCAGGCGATCCTCGGCGGGGCCAACCAGTACCCGCCCGGTCCCGGGCTGCCGGAGCTGCGCGAGGCCGTGGCCGCCCAGCGCGCCGACCGCTACGGCCTGTCCTACGACCCGGACGGCGAGGTGCTGGTCACCGTCGGCGCCACCGAGGCGATCGCGGCGGCGCTGCTGGCCCTCGTCGAGAACGGCGATGAGGTCGTCGTCTTCGAGCCGTACTACGACTCGTACGCCGCGGCGATCGCGCTGGCCGGCGGCGTGCGGCGGCCGGTGACGCTGCGCCCGGAGGGCGGGCGGTTCACGTTCGACCCCGATGAGCTGCGCGCCGCCGTCACCGCGCGCACCCGCGTCGTGCTGGTCAACTCCCCGCACAACCCGACCGGCACCGTCTTCACGCGGGAGGAGCTGGAGGTCGTCGCGGGGCTGTGCCGCGAGCACGATCTGGTCGCCATCACCGACGAGGTGTACGAGTACCTGACCTACGACGCGGAGCACGTGTCGCTCGCCACCCTGCCCGGCATGCGCGAGCGCACCGTGGCGATCTCCTCGGCCGGCAAGACGTTCTCCGTCACCGGCTGGAAGACCGGCTGGATCACCGCGCCGCCGGAGTTCGTCCGGGCGGTGCAGACGGTCAAGCAGTTCCTCACGTTCACTGCGAGCGCGCCCTACCAGCGGGCGGTGGCCTACGCGCTGCGGGAGGAGACCGCCTGGATCGCCGCGCTGCGCGACTCCCTGGCCGCCAAGCGCGACCGCCTCAGCGACGGCCTGGAGGCGGCCGGGCTCACGACGTTCCGCCCGCAGGGCACCTACTTCGCCCAGGTCGACGTCCGCTCGCTGGGCTTCGGCGACGGCATGGAGTTCGTCCGCGCGCTGCACGAGCGGGCCGGCATCGTCGCCATCCCCACCCAGGTCTTCTACGACTCCGACGCCGGCGACCCGTACGTCCGGTTCGCCTTCTGCAAGCGCGACGAGGTGATCGAGGAGGCCGTCGCGCGGCTGCGCCGCCTGGCCCGGTAGGCCTGCACCGGCCGCCGGCGGAGGGCGTCGTCCGCGCGAGCGGACGCCGTCGGCGCCGCACGGGCGTGCTCCGGGGTGGAGGCCGCGGGGCGGCCCGGCGCGCGAGGCCGCCATCGGTGAACGCCGGGGCCGATCGTCCGGCGCCGGGGGCGCTGCGCGGAGCGGGCACGCGGTGCGCGCTGCCGAGACCTGGCGCGCAGGCCTACCCTGCCGCCTCGGGCGTGGGGCCGTCCGCCGTCCTGGGGGCCGATACGCTGGTGTGCCGTGCGCGGACTCACCATTCCCAAGCCCGTGTTCCCCGATGACGACGGCAGCGTCCCGCCCGAGGTCGAGCGGGCGATGACCGCCTACGCCGAAGGGCACGGCGTGGAGCGGGCCGTGCTCACGGCGCTCGCCGGATCCCGCCTTTTCGTCCCGGTGGTCGCGGTGCTGACCGAGGCCGAGACCACCGGCGGCGTCAGGCGCGAGAAGGAGAGCGAGATGGCGCTGCCCACTCTCGTCGGCGACGACGGGCGGCGCGCGGTGCCGGCCTTCACCTCCGTCGGCAGCCTCGCCCGGTGGCGGCCCGGCGCCCGCCCCGTGGCGGTGCCCGCCCGGCAGGCCTGCCAGGCGGCGCTCGACGAGTCGGCCGGCGCCCTCGTCGTCGACGTCGCCGGGCCCGTCCCGTACGTGATCGAGGGTGCCCGGCTGGCGCTGCTCGCTGCGGGCGGCACGGTCACCGGCCCGCACGACGACCCCGACGTCCTCGCCGCCGTGCACGCGGCCGTCAACGGCGTCCCCGGCATCACCGGCGTCAAGGTCGAGCCGGGCGATCAGGCGGAGCTCGCGGTGCGTTTCCGCCTGGCCGAGGGCGCCGACGGCGCCCGGACGGTGCGGGACGCCGCGGGCCGGCTTGCCGAGCGCCTGCGCGGCCAGGTCTCCGGGGGCGTCGAGATCGGGCTCGTGCCCGCTCCGGGGCCGGCCGCGTGACCCTCCCCGGCTGGGCCGGGCCGGCGACGCGCCGGCCGGTCGCGGTGGCCGTGGGCGCGGCGGGGGTGCTGGCGCTGGTGGCCTGGCGGGTCGGCCCGGTGCCGGCGCTGCCCGCGTTCTGCTACCTGGCCGTCGCGGGCGTCGTCCTGAGCGTGATCGACGTGGCGCTCAAGCGGCTGCCCGACCCGCTGACGCTCCCGTCGTACGCGGTCGGGCTGCTCGCCCTCGGCCTGGCCGCGCCCTTCACCGACCAGGGCGGGGCGCGGTTCCTGCATGCGCTGGCCGGGATGGCCGCGCTGTTCCTGGTGTACGCCGTGCAGTGGTTCATCGTGCCGGACCAGATCGGCCCCGGGGACGTGAAGCTGGCCGGCGTGCTGGGCCTGTACCTCGGGTGGCTGGGCCTGCCGGCCTGGGTGTTCGGCACCTGCGCCGGATACGTTCTCGCCGCCGTGTACGCCGCCGTGCTGCTGGCGGCCCGCCGGGCCACGCTGAAGTCGCACATCCCGTTCGGGCCGTTCATGCTCGCGGGCGTGCTGGCGGCCGTGCTCGCCTGCGCCTGACCCGCGAGCCCGGCCCCGTTCCCCGCCCTGCGCCGCCGTCACGGCCTTGAGGTCCGCCCCCGGCACCCCGCGCCGCGACGGCGATGCCGCACGGAGGCGGGTTTGCCGTCGCTTGGCCGAACACGGTGCCATCCCGGGCTGCACGGCGGCGCGGGAGGGGGTATTCCGTTCCCGGTACGCGCTCGGGGCCGCACATCGCGGCAGCCCACGAACGTGCGGACCGGGCTGGAAGCGACGGGGGGCTGAAATTGATCTTCCCTGAAGGTGCGCGGGCACCGCTCGGCGGCGTGCCGCTGTGGACGGTGGCCGCCACGGCCGTGCCGGCGGGCGCGCTCGCGGCGCTGCTGGTACCGGGGCAGGCCGAGGCGGCGCACGGCATACGGACGGCGCCGGCGCCGCGGGCGACCGCGGCGGCCTCGCCCACGGTGGCGGTCTCTGGCGGGCCGTCGGTGCGGCTCCCCGGCGACGACGGTGGAGACGGCGACGGCGTGGCGCGGCCGGGGCCGCCCGGGCCGATCCGGCACCACCCGGAGTTCACCGGTGCTTTCGGGTGGCCCGACATGGCGATGGGCTGCTTCTTCGACCCCGACTCGCGCGGCGCCGACTGGCGCGGCCGGCGTAACGTGTGCGTCGAGACGGTGGTACGGCCACCGGTCTTCGGACTCGTCCGGATCCGCGGCCTGGAGCACCGGCACCGGCGCTGACCGCCCGCGCCGGAGATCCTCGTGCGGCACGGTGCCGCGTCTAGGATCGGCTCTGACCGCTTCGTGCCCGCCGCCCGCGATCGGAGGCCCCCGCCGCACGCGGCCGGCCTCGGCGCGGCGGGCCGGCCCGCCATCCGGTGTCTCACGGTGCGGGACGCGTGCGCGTAGCCTGCCACGAGGGTGAAAGGATCCGTCTCATGCTGCGCTGGCTGACCGCGGGAGAGTCTCATGGCCCGGCTCTCGTCGCGATCCTCGAAGGGCTGCCCGCCGGCGTGCGCGTGACCTCGGATGACATCGCCGAGGCGCTGCGCCGCCGCCGCCTCGGCCACGGGCGGGGCGCCCGCATGAAGTTCGAGCAGGACCGCGTCACGGTGATCGGCGGGATCCGGCACGGCCGCACCCAGGGCGGTCCGGTCGCGATCGAGATCGCCAACACCGAGTGGCCGAAGTGGGAGACGGTCATGGCGGCCGACCCGGTCGACCCCGGCCTTCTCGCCGCGCAGGCACGCAACGCGCCGCTGTCGCGGCCGCGGCCCGGCCACGCCGACCTGGCCGGCATGCAGAAGTACGGCTTCGACGACGCCCGGCCGGTGCTGGAGCGGGCCAGCGCCCGTGAGACCGCCGCGCGCGTCGCGATCGGCGCGGTGGCCGGCGCGTTCCTGCAGCAGGTGGCGGGCGCGCGCATCCTCAGCCACGTGGTCGCGCTCGGCGAGGTGAGCGCGCCGGAGGGCACGCTGCCCGGCCCGGACGACCTCGCCCGCATCGACGCCGACCCGGTGCGCTGTGCCGACCCGGAGGCGGGCGCGGCGATGGTGGCGCACATCGACGAGATCAAGAAGGCGGGCGACACGCTCGGCGGCGTGGTCGAGGTCATCGCCTACGGGCTGCCGCCCGGCCTGGGAAGCCACGTGCACTGGGACCGCCGCCTCGACGGCCGCCTCGCCGGGGCGCTCATGAGCATCCAGGCGATCAAGGGGGTCGAGGTCGGCGACGGGTTCACCACGGCGCGGCGGCCCGGCTCGCGGGCGCACGACGAGATCGAGAACACCCCGGAGGGCATCCGGCGGCGTACCGGCCGGGCCGGTGGCATCGAGGGCGGGATGACGACGGGCGACCCGGTGCGGCTCCGCGTCGCGATGAAACCGATCTCGACCGTCCCGCGCGCGCTCGACACCGTCGACGTGGCGACCGGCGAGCCGGCCAAGGCCATCAACCAGCGCAGCGACGTCACCGCGGTGCCGGCGGCCGGCGTGGTCGCCGAGGCGATGGTCGCGCTGGTGCTGGCCGATGCCGTGGTCGAGAAGTTCGGCGGCGACTCCGTCGAGGAGACCGCCCGTAACCTGCAGGGCTACCTCTCATCTCTGGTGATCAAGTGAAATCCGCGATCGTCGTCATCGGCCCACCGGGCGCGGGCAAGACCACCGTCGGAAGGCTGCTCGCCGAGCGTCTCGGCGTGCCGTTCCGCGACACCGACCACGACGTCGAGGCCACTGCGGGCAAGCCGATCGGCGAGATCTTCATCGACGACGGCGAGGAGCGGTTCCGCGAGATGGAGCGCGCGGCCGTGCGCGCGGCGCTCGACACGCACGACGGTGTGATCGCCCTCGGCGGCGGCGCCATCCTGGACCCCGACACGCAGGCCGACCTGGCCGGACACCGTGTCGTCTACCTGGAGGTCGGGCTGTCCGACGCGGTCAAGCGCGTCGGGCTGGCCGCGGCCCGGCCGCTGCTCGTGCTCAACCCGCGCAGTCGGTTCCGCAAGCTCATGGAGGAACGGCGGCCCATCTACGAGCGGCTGGCGACGATCCGGGTGACCACCGACGACCGCGACCCCGCCGACGTCGCCGACGAGATCGTCAAGGGCCTCGGATGAGCGAGCCGCGCGGGCGGACCTCTCGGTCGTCGCGGAGACCGGGTGGGGGGTGCACGTGAACCGCGTCCACGTCGGCGGCGACAGCCCGTACGACGTCGTGATCGGCAGCGGGGTGCTCGGCGAGCTGTCGACGCTCCTCGACGGGGCGGCGACGGTCGCCGTCGTGCACGCCGAGGGGCTGCCGGAGATCGCCCGGCCGGTCGCCGCGGCCCTGTCCGAGGCCGGGTTCGCCGCGCACCTGCTGCCGGTACCCGACGGCGAGGCCGGCAAGGACGCCGCGGTGCTCGCCCGCCTGTGGTCGGCGTTCGCCCGGCTGGGCATGACCCGCAGCGACGCCATCGTCGGCGTCGGCGGGGGCGCCACCACCGACCTGGCCGGCTTCGCCGCGGCGACGTGGCTGCGCGGCGTGCGGGTCGTGCTGCTGCCGACCACGCTGCTCGGCATGGTCGACGCCGCGGTGGGGGGCAAGACCGCCATCGACATCCCCGAGGGCAAGAACCTCGTCGGCGCGTTCCACCCGCCCGCCGGCGTGCTGTGCGAGCTGACCACGCTCGTCACCGTGCCCCGTCCCGACTACGTCGCGGGCCTCGCCGAGGTGATCAAGGCCGGCTTCATCGCCGACCCGGCGATCCTCGACCTGGTCGAGGACGACCCGGAGGCGGCCGGCCGTCCCGACGGCACGCACACCCGGGAGCTCATCGAGCGTGCCGTCGCCGTCAAGGCCCGTGTCGTCTCGGCGGACCTGAGGGAGAGCGGCCCGCGCGAGATCCTCAACTACGGGCACACCCTCGGCCACGCGATCGAGAAGGTGGAGAAGTACCGGTTCCGGCACGGCGACGCCGTCGCCATCGGCATGGTGTACGCCGCGGAGCTGGCCCGTCTGGCCGGGCGGCTCGCCGAGGCCGACGTCGCACGGCACCGGGAGATCCTCACCGCCGTCGGCCTGCCCACGTCCTACCTTCCCGGCGCCTGGCCGGAGCTGCGGCGGGCGATGAGCATCGACAAGAAGGCGCGCGGGGCCCGCCTGCGGTTCGTGGTGCTCGACGGCATCGCGGCGCCGGGGCGTCTTGAGGGACCGGACGAGGAGCTGCTGGAGCGGGCGTACGGGCGGGTCACCGCCGCGGGTCCGCCGGGCGCGGCCCGTACGGGAGGATGACCCGCGCGGGTGCCGGATGAGCCGAGATGATGGGCAATGAGCGGAGATGATGCGGATGAGCGAGGTGCTCGTGCTCAACGGGCCGAACCTCGGACGGCTGGGCAGCCGGGAGCCCGACGTGTACGGCGAGGCCGACTTCGCGGCGCTGAGCGAGCTGTGCCGCGACACGGCGCGGCGGCTCGGCCTGCACGCCGAGGTGCGGCAGACCGATGACGAGGCCGAGCTGGTCGGCTGGCTGCACGAGGCCGCCGACGGCCGGATCCCGGTCGTGCTGAACCCGGCCGCGTTCACGCATTACTCCTACGCGGTGCACGACGCCATCGCCCAGCGCACCGCGCCGCTGATCGAGGTGCACATCACCAACCCGGCGGCGCGCGAGGCGTTCCGCCAGACCTCCGTCGTCGCCCCGAAGGCCACCGGCACCATCGCCGGGTTCGGCCTGCTGTCCTACGTTCTCGCCCTGCAGGCGATCGCCGAGCTCGTCGCCGAGAACGAGGGCTGACCGGCCCCGCCTCCCGGGCGCCGCCGCGCGGTGCGCGGCGGAGGTGCCGCGTCACAGCGAGCCGTGTCACGGAGGCGCCGCGTCGCGGGAGCCGTGCCCCGGGGAGCAGGGTCGGGGGAGCTGTCGACGGGAGCAGTGTCGCGGGAGCGGTGTCACCGAGCGGTCGGCGGGATCACGGCGGGCGGTGAGCGGCGTCATGCGGGGCGGCCCTGCGCCGGTTCTGTACCGTAGGGCACACTGAATCTCGTTCGGTCACCGGAACAGGGAAGAGCCACAGATGCGCATCGGGATGTCGCTGAACTACTCGGAGGGCTTCAAGGAGACCGTCGAGGAGCTGGCGGACTACGAGCGGGCCGGGCTCGACATCGTGTTCGTGCCGGAGGCCTACAGTTTCGACGCGGTCAGCCAGATGGGCTTCATCGCCGCGCGCACCGAGCGGCTGCAGATCGCCTCCGGCATCCTCCAGCTCTACTCGCGCACGCCCACCCTGACCGCGATGACCGCGGCCGGGCTCGACTACGTCTCCGGCGGCAGGTTCGTGCTCGGGCTGGGCGCCTCCGGCCCGCAGGTCATCGAGGGCTGGCACGGCGTGCCGTACACCGCGCCGATCGGCCGCACCCGCGAGATCATCGAGATCTGCCGCATGGTCTGGCGGCGCGAGCGCGTCGTGTACGACGGGAAGTACTACAAGCTGCCGCTGCCGGCCGACCAGGGCACCGGCCTCGGCAAGCCGCTCAAGCTGATCAACCACCCGGTGCGCGAGCGCATCCCGATCATCATCGCCGCCCTCGGCCCGAAGAACGTCGAGATGACCGCGGAGCTGGCCGAGGGCTGGGAGCCGATCTTCTACGTTCCGGAGAAGGCCGCCGACGTCTGGGGCGACGCGCTCGCCCGGGGTAAGGCCAGGCGGGATCCCTCGCTCGGCGAGCTGGACGTCGTCGCGCAGGCGCCGCTGGCCATCGGCGACGACGTCGAGGGCTTCCTGGAACTCGGCCGCCCCATGGCCGCGCTGTACATCGGCGGCATGGGCGCCAAGGGCCGCAACTTCTACAACGACCTGGCCCGCCGGTACGGCTACGAGAAGGAGGCCGAGGAGATCCAGGATCTCTACCTCGACGGCAAGAAGGACGAGGCCGCCGCCAAGGTCCCGTACGAGCTGCTGCAGAAGACCTCCCTGATCGGCACCGAGGGCTTCGTGCGGGACCGGCTCGCGGCGCTGAAGGAGTCCGGCGTCACCACCCTCAACGTCACGCCGATCGCCGCCGACCACGCCGCCCGCGTCCGCCTCATCGAGAAGATTCGCGAGCTCGCCGCCTAGTCTAGTACTACAGCAACAGTTCGTTATATCTGAGCCATCGTCGCCAGTAGTGGCTGCTTCGAGCGCGGGCCTGGTGGGTACGGCGGTGGTGTGACCAGGC
>JBEHYF010000172.1:0-11362 GCA_048498315.1 Actinomycetota bacterium | reverse complement strand
CGGCTGGGGGAGGATCCAGACGTATCCACCAACGAACCCCGCGCGAGACGTACCGGGGCATCCGCGCTCGGCGAGCGCGTAGAGGAGGAGAGGACTTGAACAGCTTCGGCAGCCGCCAGACGCTGCGCGTCGGCGAGGCGTCCTATGAGATCTTCCGGCTGGATGCCGTCGACGGTTCGGCGCGCCTCCCGTACAGCCTGAAGATCCTGCTGGAGAACCTGCTGCGCACCGAAGACGGCGCGAACGTCACCGAGGAGCACATCCGTGCCCTCGCCGGCTGGGATCCGAACGCCCAGCCGAGCCGGGAGATCCAGTTCACGCCCGCCCGGGTGATCATGCAGGACTTCACCGGTGTGCCCTGCGTGGTGGACCTGGCGACGATGCGCGAGGCCGTCCGCGACCTCGGCGGCGACCCCTCCCGGATCAACCCGCTCAACCCGGCGGAGATGGTCATCGACCACTCGGTGCAGGTCGACGTCTTCGGCCGCGAGGACGCCTTCGAGCGCAACGTCGAGTTCGAGTACGGCCGGAACAAGGAGCGCTACCAGTTCCTCAAGTGGGGGCAGAGCGCGTTCGACAACTTCAAGGTCGTGCCGCCGGGCACCGGCATCGTGCACCAGGTCAACATCGAGCACCTGGCCCGCGTCGTCTTCGACAGCCAGGGCCAGGCCTACCCCGACACCTGCGTCGGCACCGACTCCCACACCACCATGCAGAACGGCCTCGGCGTGCTCGGCTGGGGCGTCGGCGGCATCGAGGCCGAGGCCGCCATGCTCGGCCAGCCGATCTCGATGCTCATCCCGCGCGTCGTCGGCTTCAAGCTGACCGGCGAGCTGCCGGCCGGCACCACCGCCACCGACCTCGTCCTCACGATCACCGAGATGCTCCGTAGGCACGGCGTGGTCGGCAAGTTCGTCGAGTTCTACGGCGAGGGCGTGGCCGCCGTGCCGCTGGCCAACCGCGCCACGATCGGCAACATGAGCCCCGAGTTCGGCTCCACCTGCGCGATCTTCCCGATCGACCAGGAGACGGTCGACTACCTGCGGCTCACCGGCCGCCCGGCCGAGCAGGTCGCGCTGGTCGAGGCATACGCCAAGGAGCAGGGCCTGTGGCACGACGCGAGCCACGAGCCGGAGTACTCCGAGTACCTCGAGCTGGACCTGTCCACCGTCGTGCCGTCGATCGCCGGACCGAAGCGCCCGCAGGACCGCATCGCCCTGTCGGAGGCCAAGGAGTGCTGGCGGACCGCCGTCCGCGACTACGTCCCGAACGGCATCGAGGGTCCCACTGACGAGGCGTCCGCCGAGTCGTTCCCGGCCTCCGACTCCCCGGCCATCTCGCACGGCTCCAACGGCGACCGGCCGCACGAGCGGTCCGCGAACCCGGCCACCGGCCGTCCCAGCGACCCGGTCACGGTCAGCCTGGACGGCGCCGAGTTCGACCTCGACCACGGCGCGGTGGTGATCGCCGCGATCACCTCCTGCACCAACACCTCGAACCCGTCCGTCATGATCGGCGCGGCGCTGCTCGCCAAGAAGGCGGTCGAGCGCGGCCTGTCCCGCAAGCCGTGGGTCAAGACCTCCCTCGCGCCCGGCTCCAAGGTCGTCATGGACTACTACGACCGCGCCGGCCTCACGCCGTACCTGGAGAAGCTCGGCTTCAACCTCGTCGGCTACGGCTGCACGACCTGCATCGGCAACTCCGGCCCGCTGCCGGAAGAGATCAGCCGGGCGGTCAACGACAACGACCTGGCCGTCGTGTCGGTGCTGTCCGGCAACCGCAACTTCGAGGGCCGCATCAACCCCGACGTCAAGATGAACTACCTCGCCTCGCCGCCGCTGGTGGTGGCGTACGCGCTGGCCGGCTCGATGGACGTCGACATCGCGCGCGACCCGATCGGCACCGGAGCCGACGGCAAGCCGGTGTACCTGCACGACATCTGGCCGTCGCCGCAGGAGGTGCAGGAGGTCGTCGACGCCGCGATCGCCCAGGAGATGTTCAGCCGCGACTACGCCGACGTGTTCGCCGGCGAGCAGCGCTGGCAGGCCCTCCCGGTGCCGTCCGGCGACACGTTCGAGTGGGACCCCGACTCGACGTACGTGCGCAAGGCCCCGTACTTCGACGGCATGGGCGAGACCCCGGACCCGGTGACCGACATCCGCGGCGCCAAGGTCCTCGCGCTGCTCGGCGACTCGGTCACCACCGACCACATCTCGCCCGCGGGCGCCATCAAGCCCGACAGCCCGGCCGGGAGGTACCTGACCGAGCACGGCGTGCAGCGCCGCGACTTCAACTCCTACGGGTCCCGGCGCGGCAACCACGAGGTGATGATCCGCGGCACGTTCGCCAACATCCGGCTGCGCAACCTGCTCGCGCCCGGCACCGAGGGCGGCGTCACCGTCAAGGACGGCGAGCAGATGTCGATCTACGATGCGGCGCAGGCGTACGCCGCGGAGGGCACGCCGCTGCTCGTGATCGGCGGCAAGGAGTACGGCTCAGGCTCCTCGCGCGACTGGGCGGCCAAGGGCACCGCGCTGCTCGGCGTCCGCGCCGTGCTGGCCGAGTCGTTCGAGCGGATCCACCGCTCCAACCTGATCGGCATGGGCGTGCTGCCGCTGCAGTTCAAGGACGGCGAGTCGGTGGAGTCCCTCGGCCTGACCGGCCACGAGACCTACGACATCGTGGGCGTCGAGAGGTTCAACGAGGGCGAGACACCCCGTGAGGTCACCGTCAGGGCGGATGGCAAGGAGTTCCAGGCGATCGTCCGTATCGACACGCCGGGCGAGGCGGACTACTACCGCCACGGCGGCATCATGCAGTACGTCCTCCGCTCCCTCCTGAAGAAGTAACGCTGCCCGTACGGGCCGCCCGACCTCCACCCAGAGGCCGGGCGGCCCGTGCGTCTCCGCCTGCCGAAACCGCATGCGATCCTCAGGCGCCAAGAATCGGCTCCGGGCATGAGCCGGCCGAGGCCGCGCCCGGACCGGCGAAGCTACCGGCCGCCGCACCCGGTGATCGCGAGGGCGACCTCGACGCAGCCGACGTCCCCGCTTCCACTGCCCTTCCGGAACGTGGTCACAAGCCGGGCGATCTGCGGCTCACAACGCTCTTTCTGCACGATCGATCTCCTTGAGGTAGGCGTTCAGGGGCGTGCCGTGGTCGATGGCCGCATCACGGCCCGCGGCGTATCGCGCGACGAGGTCGGGCTCGTCGATGAAGTCGACACTGAGCCAGTTGCCGCGATCGTCGTAAGCCATGAGCGCGACGCGCCGAGAATCGAGCAACCAGTAGTCCTCATCGGGAAGCTCAAGCGTCTCGGCGACGCTTCGCGGCATCACCCGGACGTCTTCGCCGGCTTCGACGTTCGCGGGGTAGGCCCAGGGTCGTGGTAGCTCTATCAACGCTAAGCCGTCTCGCCCGGTGCGCGGGTTACCTCACGTTCATCGCACACCTGATCTATTCCCGAGCCGGCCGTCCGCGCTCGTTGCTCAAACGGTCACACAAGTTGTTATGGGTCGATTACTCTGAGCGATAGCGTTGTGTCAACTGCGCTTCCCAGTGCTTTACCCCCAGTCGGCACCGAGGCGGAGGCCGGACAAATGTCGAACCCACCGCACGAAGAGGACCACGATGCGCTACGCGCGCACTTCGGACGCGAGCTGAGACGCCTGCGCCAGCGCGCCGACCTGTTCCCAAGGGCAACTCGCCGCGGCTCTCGGCTGCACAGGTCCTCCTTACACACCTGGAGAGATACCCCCCGGTCGGTCTCGTCAGGGTGAGGCCTGCGGCGAGCCTCGGGTACTCCGCCGCCCATGCGGGTGGTGGATCGGGAAGGATTTTGGGGACAGGGTGCGTCGCGCGCACCGCGAACACGCGATGCACCACTTCGAGGAGAGAGCCGTCGGAGGGCAGCCCATCCTCGATCAAGAGGATCGTGTCCACAACGTCCTTGACCCGGGTGTTGGGACGGGTGCCGTAGTCGCGGGTGAAGGCATGCAGCTTTTCCGCGAATTGCTGTCTCCGGTCGTGACTATTCAGGTCGCTCTGCGTGAGCTGGTCCGGGCTGATCGTTCTCGTGGGATGATCTTGGTGTGGCTGGGCTGGAGGAGTTGTCGCGTGATGAGCTGATCGCGCTGGTGTCCGCCCAGGCTGAGCTGATCGAGGGGCTGCGGGCCGAGGTCGCGGAGTTGAAGGCCGAGGTTGCGGAGCTGAGGCGGCAGGCGGGCCGAAACTCGCAGAACTCCTCGGCGCCGCCGTCGGCTGATGGGCTGGCCAAGCCACCGCCTCGCTCGATGCGCACCCGGTCGGGCCGCGAGCCTGGCAAGCAGGACGGCGCGGCCGGATTCCATTTGGCGCAGGTGGCCGAGCCGGATGAGCGCGAGAGGCATTTCCCGGTCCGGTGCGGCGGGTGTGGTGGGCGGTTGCGTCGTGTCGATCGTGTGGGGGATCCGGTGCGGCGGCAGGTGTTCGATGTGCCGCAGGTGGCGGTCCAGGTCACAGAGCATGAGTTGCACGCGATGTCGTGCCGGGGTTGTGGGCTGGTGACGCGCGACACACGCACTCGAGGCCATCCACCGCCCGGCAGGTGCGCACTAATTTGAGCCAACTCGGGTCTTGCCCGCGACCACGCTCTCGACGGAGAAACGGCAGCCGGGACGTCCTGCTGCGTCGGCTTCGAGCGGCATCGGCCGTCCGACGGAGAACGTGAAGCCGTCGTGATCGACGTCCACCGCGAGGGTCTCGATCAACTCGGCGCGTAACGCGTCGCCGTCGGCGGGGCCGTTCAACAGCGCGAGGTCGAGATCCTTGGTGGCACGGGCCCGTACGCCCAGGCGGAACTCCAGTGACGTGCCGCCCTTGAGCACTCACTGTCGTTCCGCCGCCGACAGCCGCGCGGCGATACGGTCGAAAACCGCGATCCGTCGATTCGCGTCGGGTGGCCGGTGGGGATCCGACCACGGGCATCGGCATGGCGTCCGGGCCGTTCCGGTAGCGTGCGGCCATGCGGCGACGGCCCACCTCGGCGGAGATGGAGGCGGCGCGGGATCGGAAGATTCCGGATGTCGTACCGCCGGCAGGCGGGGTGCTGTTCTGCGGTATCAACCCGGGGTTGTACTCGGCCACGACCGGGTGGCACTTCGCGCGGCCCGGCAACCGGTTCTGGCCGGCGCTGCACCGGTCCGGGTTCACCGACCGGCTGCTGCACCCGAGCGAACAGCACCTGCTGCCGTCGTACGGCCTCGGCATCACGAACCTCGCCCCGCGCGCCACCGCGCAGGCCGCCGAGCTGACCGCGGCCGAGCTGAAGGAGGGCGGCGCGCGGCTGGAGGAGTTCGCCCGGACGCACCGGCCGCGCGTCGTCGCCGTGCTCGGCATGACCGCCTACCGCACGGCGTTCGGCGGCCCGAGGGTACGGGTCGGCCCGCAGGAGCGCACCCTCGGCGGGGCACTGCTGTGGATCCTGCCGAACCCGTCCGGGCTCAACGCGCACTACACGCCGGCGGCGCTCGCCGCCGAGTTCGCCGTCCTCCGGCGGTTCGCCGAAGGCGTCGCCGTATCCGGCGCCTGACGCCGCGGCAGTGGAACCGGTCCGCGTGCGGCGGCGGGCATTGCGGGGATCGTCCGGGCGGCGTTCCCGGGCGTGCGGTGACGATGGTCACACCGGCACGGCGTTCGCTCCGGGCGTGGGCGTGCGGCACCGCCGTCCGGCCGACGGGGTGGTCACCAGCGGATGGCGGGGGGAAGCAGGGACGCGGCAGCGGCGGGCCAGTCCGCGGGCTCGCCGAGCGGCACCAGCCGCGCCATCTGCTCGCGGTACCAAGGGGAGGCCGACGGGTGGTCGACGAGCTCGACGCATGCCGCCCAGTCGCGCCATTCGGCGGCGCCGGTCTCGCTCGGGTCCGGCCGCACGTCGCCCTTGGCGACGCCGCGGACCACCGGGCACAGCTCGTTCTCCACGATGCCGTCCGCAGCGGTCGCGCGGTAGCGGAAGTCGGGGAGCACGAGGGTCAGGTCGGCGACCTCCAGGCCCAGCTCGGTGCGGACGCGGCGGCGGACCGCCGCGCGCAGGCTCTCGCCCGGCGCGGGGTGGCCACAGCAACTGTTCGTCCACACCGAGGGGAACGTCCGCTTGTCATGGGCGCGCTGGGTGATCAGCACGCGTCCCGCGGAGTCGGTGAGGTAGCACGAGAAGGCCAGGTGCAGGGGAGTGGCGGTGTGGTGGCTCGACGCCTTGGGGGCGGTTCCGGTCGCTCGGCCGTCGGCGTCGAGCAGCACGATTCGCTCTTCATCCATCACGGCCTTTATATCGGAAGGTTACCGACGTGCCACGTGAACCCGCCGTGAGTCGCTCGCGTCGCACCGGTAGGGGCGGCACTAAAATCGGCATCCGCAGCGAAGACGAGGAGATGACCCCGAGTGACCCTTCTTGCGTCGATCCGAGGGCCGGAAGACCTCAAGCGGCTGGCTCCCGAGCAGTTGCCGCAGCTCGCCGGAGAGATACGCGACCTCCTCGTCGCCGCCGTCTCGAAGAACGGCGGTCACCTGGGGCCGAACCTCGGCGCGGTCGAGCTGACCATCGCCCTGCACCGGGTCTTCGACTCGCCGCGCGACCGCATCCTCTTCGACACGGGCCACCAGGCGTACGTCCACAAGCTGCTGACCGGCCGCCAGGACTTCGACACGCTGCGCCAGGCGGGCGGGCTGTCGGGGTACCCCAGCCAGGCCGAGTCCGAGCACGACGTGATCGAGAACTCCCACGCCTCGACCGCCCTGTCCTACGCCGACGGGCTGGCCAAGGCGTTCCAGCTACGCGGCGAGGGCGACCGCTTCGTCGTGCCGTTCGTCGGCGACGGCGCGCTCACCGGCGGCATGGCCTGGGAGGCGCTGAACAACATCGCGGCCGGCCCCGACCGCCGCATCGTCATCGTCGTGAACGACAACGGCCGCTCGTACTCGCCGACGATCGGCGGGCTGGCCAGCCACCTCGCCGACCTGAGGATGACGCGCGGCTACGAGCACGCACTCGAACTGATCAAGCGCACGGTACCCAAGACGCCGGTCGTCGGGCCCATGGCGTACGAGGCGTTGCACGGCATCAAGAAGGGCATCAAGGACATTCTCCAGCCGCAGGCGATGTTCGAGGACCTCGGCCTGAAATACCTCGGGCCGATCGACGGCCACGACGAGGAGGCCGTCGAGCACGCGCTGCGCAAGGCCAAGGACTTCGGCGGCCCGGTGATCGTGCACTGCATCACCCGCAAGGGGTACGGCTACGCGCCGGCCGAGAACGATGACGAGGAGTGCTTTCACGCCCCCGGCCTGTTCGACCCGGCGACCGGCCGCAAGCTGACCAAGGGCGGCCGGAGCTGGACCAAGGTGTTCAGCGAGGAACTGGTCGAGCTCGGCGCGGAGCGGCCCGACGTGGTCGCGATCACGGCGGCGATGCTGTACCCGACCGGCCTGGCCCCGTTCCAGGCGGCGTTCCCGGAGCGCACGTTCGACGTCGGCATCGCCGAGCAGCACGCCATGACGTCGGCGGCGGGCCTGGCGTTCGGCGGCATGCACCCGATCGTCGCGGTGTACGCCACGTTCCTGAACCGCGCGTTCGACCAGCTTCTGATGGACGTCGCGCTGCACAAGCTCCCGGTGACGGTCGTGCTCGACCGGGCGGGCGTCACCGGTGACGACGGCCCGAGCCACAACGGCATGTGGGACATGTCCGTCCTGCAGGTCATCCCCGGCCTGAAGATCGCCGCGCCGCGCGACGGCGCCCGGCTGGCCGAGCTGCTGCGCGAGGCGGTCGACGTCACCGACGGCCCGACGGTCGTCCGGTTCCCGAAGGGCCCGGTCGCCCCCGACCTGCCGGCGGTGGAGCGGATCGGCGGCATCGACGTGCTGTCCCGGTCCGGTGGCAACGACGTGCTGATCATCGCGGCCGGGCCGATGGCGGGCGTCGCGGTCGAGGCCGCCACGCTCATCAACGCGCACGGGATCGGCGTCACCGTCGTCGACCCGCGCTGGGTCACGCCGCTCGACCCGGCGCTGGCCGATATGGCGGCCGGCCACCGGCTGGTCGCGACGGTGGAGGACAACATCCGCATCGGCGGCGTCGGCGACGCGGTGGCGCGACTGCTGCGCGACTCCGACGTCGACGTGCCGGTGCGTACGTTCGGCATCCCGGGCGCGTTTCTCGACCACGCCAAGCGGGCGCAGATCCTCGCCGAGATCGGGCTGACCCCGCAGGGGCTCGCCCGCGACATCACGGCCGCGACCGCGCGCGACGAGGTCCTGGAACCCAGCGAGTCCTGAGCCTTCGCGGGCGCCGGCTCGCGGCCCGCTCCGCGCGCGGCGCACTCGGCTCCGCGTTCGCCTCCCCCGCGAGGCTCCCGGTTCGCGTCCCCGGCTCCGGGTTCGGGTCTCCGGCTCGGGGCTCGGCTCCCCGGCTCCGGGCTCGACTCTCGGCCCCAGGAAGCCTGACGTTTCGCGACGATTCAGGCCGGTGATCACTCCCAGTACGGGGCGGGCGCGGGGGTGAGAGGTGCGGGGGTTGCGGGTGTTCCGCCCGAAGACCAAGCCGGTCGAGTGGTCCATCCGGGACGCGGATGAGCCAGGTCACCGGCTCAGGCGCGAGCTCAGCGCGCTCGACCTGACCGTCTTCGGCATCGGCGTGATCGTCGGTACCGGGATCTTCGTGCTCACCGGCGAGGTGGCCAGGGAGAAGGCCGGGCCGGCGGTCGCGCTGTCGTTCATCACCGCCGCGGTCGCCTGCGCGCTCGCCGCGCTGTGCTACGCCGAGTTCGCCTCCACCGTGCCGGTGGCCGGCTCGGCGTACACCTTCGCGTACGCCACGCTGGGCGAACTGCCGGCCTGGATCATCGGCTGGGATCTCGTGCTGGAGCTGGCGCTGGCCGCCGCGACCGTGGCGGCCGGCTGGTCCGGCTACGCGGCGAGCCTCCTCGCCACCCTCGGCTGGCGGCCGCCGCCGTCCCTGGCAGGGGAGAAGGCGGTCTTCAACGTGCCGGCGGCGCTGGTCGTGCTGGCGGTCACCGCCGTCCTGGTGCTCGGCGTCAAGATCTCCTCACGGGTCAACGCGGTGATCGTCGCGATCAAGATCGCCGTCGTGCTGTTCGTCATCGCCGCCGGGCTGTTCTTCGTCCGTGCCGCCAACTATCAGCCGTTCGTGCCCCGGCCGGTGCCCACGTCCGCGGCGCACGGCGCGACGACCCCGCTGATCCAGGTGCTGTTCGGCTACACGCCCTCCACGTACGGGTGGGCCGGCATCTTCGCCGGCGCCGCGATCGTCTTCTTCGCCTTCATCGGCTTCGACATCGTCGCCACCGCCGCCGAGGAGACCCGGCGCCCGCAGCGCGACCTGCCGATCGGCATCATCGGCTCGCTGGGGATCTGCACCGCCCTGTATGTCGCGGTGTCCCTCGTGGTCGTGGGCATGAGGCCCTACCGGCGGCTCAGCGTGGACGCGCCGCTGTCCGACGCGTTCCGGGCGGTCGGCCGGCCGGGTTTCGCCACCGTCGTCAGCATCGGCGCGCTGGCCGGCCTGACCACGGTCGTGCTGATCCTCATGCTCGGGCAGAGCCGGGTGTTCTTCGCGATGAGCCGCGACGGGCTGCTGCCGTCCTGGCTGGGCGCGGTGCACCCCCGGTACGGCACGCCGTACCGCTTGACGGTCGCCATCGGGATCGCGGTCGCCGCCGTCGCCGGTCTGGTGCCGCTGTCGGCGCTGGCCGACCTGGTCAACATCGGCACGCTGTTCGCGTTCGTCGTGGTCTCGGTGGGCGTGGTGATCCTGCGGAACACCCGGCCGGACCTGCCGCGCTCGTTCCGCGTGCCGGCCGCGCCGCTGGTGCCGGCCCTCGCCGTGCTGGCCTGCGTCTACCTGATGCTGAACCTGCCGGTCGAGACGTGGCTGCGGTTCGTCGCGTGGATGCTCGCCGGCCTGCTGATCTACTTCCTTTACGGCCGCCGGAACAGCAGACTCGCCGCGTCCGATTCCCGAAACGGCGTGACGTGGGCCACGCCTACCCGGTTCCGGGGCCGTCCGGGGGCACAATGATCCCGTGGCGGACACACAGCCGCTCCGCGTCGCGGTCGTCGGATCCGGCCCGGCGGGCATCTACGCCGCCGAGGCCCTGGTGAAGCAGGCGGAGCGCCCCATCACGGTCGACGTCTTCGATCGGCTGCCGACCCCGTACGGCCTCGTGCGGTACGGCGTGGCGCCCGACCACACGTCGATCAAGTCGATCGCGCGCTACCTCCAGCGGGTGCTGGAGAACCCCGCCGTCCGGTTCCTCGGCGGCGTCGAGTTCGGCACCGACGTGACCCGGGACGACCTTCTGACCTGCTACGACGCAGTCGTCTACGCGACCGGCGCCATGGTCGACCGGCGGCTCGGCGTGCCGGGGGAGGACCTTCCCGGCAGCGTCGCCGCGACTGATTTCGTCAACTGGTACTGCGGGCATCCGGACGCGGCCGGGCTGGACGTCGACCTGTCGCCGGACTCCGTCGCCGTGATCGGCGTCGGCAACGTCGCCGTCGACGTCGTCCGGATCCTCGCCAAGACCGCCGACCAGCTGCGCACCACCGACGTGCCCGAGCCGGTGCTGGGCCGGCTCGGCGGCAGCGCGGTCCGCCGGATCCACATGATCGGCCGGCGCGGCCCGGCGCAGGCCAAGTTCACCACCAAGGAGCTGCGCGAGCTCGGCACACTGCCGGGCGCGGAGGTGCATGTACGGCCCGAAGACATGAAGCTCGACCCGGACGCCGAGGACCTGGCCGAGTCCGACCGGCGCGTGCGCGCCAACCTCGCCGTCATGCGCGAGTGGGCGCACCGTCCGGAAGAGGGCCGGCCGCGCCGCCTCGACCTGCGCTTCTGGCTGCGGCCCACCGAGATTCTGGGCAGGGACCGGGTCGAGGCGCTGCGCCTGGAGCACACCGCACTGGACGAGCAGGGGCGCGTGGTCGGCACCGGTGAGTACGAGACGCTGCCGGTGGGCCTGGTGCTGCGGTCGGTCGGGTATCGCAGCGTGCCGCTGCCCGGAGTGCCGTTCGACGAGCGGGCGTCCGTGGTGCCCAACGACGCCGGGCGAGTCCTCGGACCCGACGGCCGGCCGCGGCCCGGGGAGTACGTCGCGGGCTGGCTCAAGCGCGGCCCCACCGGCGTGATCGGCACGAACAAGGGCGACGCGGCCGAGACCGTGCGCGCCCTGCTGGCCGACCAGCCCGGACGGTCGCCCGAGCGGCCGTCGATCGAGGCGGTTCTGGAGTCGCGGAACATCCGGCCGGTCACCTACGACGACTGGCTCGGCATCGACGCCGAGGAGATCGCGATGGCCCGCGCCCTCGA
>JBEHYF010000171.1:0-11449 GCA_048498315.1 Actinomycetota bacterium | reverse complement strand
ATCGTAGCGCAGGGCGATCGATCGTATACTTACCGCCGTCGGCGGCGCCCCCCCGGTGCCCTGGGAGTTCGAGGGGCTCGGCACGATCCTGGCCCTGGTCGCCCGAGGGGTGGGCATCGCGGCCGTGCCGACCCTCGCGCTGACCGCGGCCGTCCCGGGTGTCGCGGTCCGCGAGCTGCCGCGCGCGCTGACCCGCTACGTCTACGCAGTGGTCCGGACGGCGAGCGTGCGCCGCCCGTCGGTCAAGGTCACGGTCGAGGCGCTGAAGGACGCCGCGGCCGGCGTCGACGTCGAGCGGTACGTCGGCGCGCCTCCCATGCCGCCGGCCTGACCCGGCCGGGGACGGGGACGCCGGCCGGGGTCGGACCTGGGCGATCGACCCGGGGCGCGAATCCGGGCGGACCCGGGCTTGGAGCCGGCCACCGGGCGCGAGCCCGGTCACGGAACCGGACGCCGCCGCCGGCGAGCGGCTACCGGCCGGAGATCCACGCCCCGCGGGAACGGCGTGGCACGTCCCGGCCGTCGTGCACGCTGGCTCGGCCGACCCGGGTCTAGGCTGATCGTGGGGACACGGTACGTTCCGGCGAGAGAAGGTTTCGCGTGGACAGCGATCGGCTGTGGCGGCTGGCCCGTCTCGTTCCGGCGATCTACGACTTCGCCGTCGAGCGCGAGCGGCTGGCCGTGCTGGGCGGCCGGCTGCTGTGGGGCGCCGACGTCGCCCCCATGTACCGCGGGTTCGCCGAGCTGCGGCGGCTTCCGCCGGGCGCCGCGGTCCTCGACGTGCCCTGCGGCGGCGGCGTGGCGTTCCGCGGCCTGCCCCCGGCCGCGCGCGGTGCCCGCGGCGGTGGGGCCGGTACCGGCCGTAAGAGCGGCGGGGGCGGTGAGGCCGGCGCGGGCGGCATCCGGTACGTCGCCGCCGACCTTTCGCCGATGATGCTCGCCCGGGCGCGAGGCCAGGCGTCCCGGCGGGGACGGCGGGTCGCGTTCGCGCGGGCGAGCGTCGCACGGCTGCCGTTCCGCGACGGCGTCTTCGACCTGGTGCTCAGCTACAACGGCCTGCACTGCTTCACAGACCCGGCGGGGGCGCTGGTGGAGATGGCACGGGTGCTGCGCCCTGGCGGTGTCCTGCGCGGCACCGCGGTGGTCCGCGGCTCCGGCCGGCGCCAGGACGCGTGCATCGCCCTGCTCCAGCGCACAGGCGAGTTCGGCAGGGTCGGCGACGCCGACGACCTGCGCGCCGAGCTGGCGGCGGTGCCGCTGGAGAACGTCGGCGTCGAGCCGAGCGGCGCGGTGGCCTACTTCACCGCCGCCCGGCCCGGATGAGCGGACGCGGCCGGCGACGTACGCGCCCGGCGGTGCGGCGGCCCGCCACGGAGGCGCCGTGATGGGCGCGGGTCGCGGCGGAGGTGTGCCGGGCACGGCAGCGGCGGTGAGACCCCACGCGGGCACCGGCGGCATCGGCGCGGCCGCCCAGACCGCCTTCGCGCGCCGGGCACCTCCGGCACCGCCGGCGTCGGCATTCCGCCGACGCCGCCTCGCGCCGCACCGCCCGGCCGGGTCGCCGGGGCGCGGCGGCTCCGCGCGCGCCGACCACCGGGGACATGCCGGCGCGGGGGCCTCCCTAGACTTGACGCATCATGGCCGTGCAAATCGCTCCCAGCATCCTGTCCGCCGACTTCGCCCGCCTCGCCGACGAGGTGACGGCGGTCGCGGGCGCCGACTGGATCCACGTCGACGTGATGGACAACCACTTCGTGCCCAACCTCACGCTCGGCCTGCCGGTCGTCGAGTCGCTGCTCAAGGTGACGCCGCTGCCGCTCGACTGCCACCTGATGATCGAGGATCCGGACCGCTGGGCGCCGGGCTACGCCGAGGCGGGAGCGTCGAGCGTCACGATCCACGCGGAGGCCGCGAGCGCGCCGATCCGCACGCTGCGGGCGATCCGGTCGGCGGGGGCGCGGGCCGGCCTGGCGCTCAACCCCGGCACGGCCGTCGAGCCGTACGCGGACCTGCTCGCCGAGATCGACATGCTCCTGGTGATGACGGTCGAGCCCGGCTTCGGCGGGCAGCCGTTCCTCGACGTCGTCCTGCCGAAGGTGCGGCGCGCCCGCGAGCTGATCAAGAGCCGCGACCTCGACGTGTGGCTGCAGGTCGACGGAGGTGTGAACGAGCTGACCGTGGAGCGGTGCGCGGAGGCCGGCGCCGACATCTTCGTCGCCGGCTCGGCGGTGTACTCCGCCGACGACCCCGCCGAGGCGGTGCGGTCGCTGCGGGAACGGGCCGCCCGCGCGTACGTCCCGTAGCCGCCGGACGACCCGTCCCTTCCGCGCGTCATCGACCTGCTTGTTCAGGACCCGCAGTCCGGGACCTGTCCGACCTGGACCTGCCCGAGCTGGACTCTCCCGCCGCGGACCCGCCGATCCTGGGCGCGCCCGCCGCGGACCCGCGCGGGCCGCCGCAGCCCGGCGCGGCGGCTGAGGGGACCCGGACGCCGCGGGTCGTCGACTCCCCCGGGCCGGCGCCGGGCGGTGACGACCGCGGGTACGCGGGTCCTCCGGCCGGGCGGCGCAGGGGACGCACGGGCGCTCACGCCGGGCGCCGGAGCGTTGCGGGCGCGGGAGCCTTGCGGGCGGGCGCACGTCCGCCGAGGGACCGGGCTATGCGGCGTAGACGACGACGCCGTCCTCCTCGTGGCTGCGCAGACGGCCCTGGGCGACCAGGACTTTCAGGTGCGCCTGGGTCTCGGTGGTGGCCAGCATCTGGTTGAACACGTCCAGGTCGTCGAAGCGGCGCTGCCGCCGCGTCCATGTCAGCGCCCGCGCCGTCTCGTACGCCGTTCCGGAACCGGCGGTGACGGCGGCCGCGCATGCGTCCAGCCGCTCGGCGTGATGCTCCAGCAGGGCGTCGACGCGCGCGTGGACGCTGTCGGTGACCGGCCCGTGCGCCGGCAGCAGCCGCATGTCGGGCAGTTCCCGGACGACCCGCAGCGAGTCGAGGTAGGAGCCGAGCGGCGACTCGGCCGGCGCGCTCTCGAACCCGATCGACGGCGTGATGTGCGGCAGGACGTGGTCGCCGGCGAAGAGGATTCCCTCCGTCAGGTCGGCGAAGACCAGGTGGCCGCGCGTGTGACCGGGTGTCGGCACGGCCAGCAGCTCGCGGCCGGCCACCGGCACCGCGGTACGGCCGTCGATCCACTCGTCCGGCATCTCCCACTCGCCGGGGTCGTGGCCGCCCTCCCGCCAGGTCGCCATGAGACGGTCGATCAGCGGGCGCGCGCCGCAGGCGAGAAGCTGGCCGAGCTGCGCGGAGTCCTCCCGGCGCCGCGGCCGTACCAGCGTCTCCAGGGTGTCGCGCTCGCCGATGCCCAGGCTGACCCGGGTGCCGAACTCGCGGCGCACCGCGATCGCCTGCGTGTAGTGGTCCCGGTGCACGTGCGTGACGAGGAACCGGGTGACGTCGCCGAGCCCGCGGCCGAGCTCTTTCAGCGCCGTCTCCAGGCGGCGCCGGGATTCCTCCAACGCCCAGCCGCCGTCGATGAGCACGAGGTCGTCCTCGCTCTCGACGGCGTACACGTTCACCGCGCGCAGGCCGTCGTTCGGCAGCGGAAGCGGGATCCGGTGCACGCCGGGTGCGACCTGGAACGCTCCAGGCTCGATCCACTCCGCGCGCTGCGCCATGGTTTGCCCTCTTTCGTGGTGATATGGCGTTCTAGAACAACATTCGATCTATATCCGACGCCGGGGGTCGAAGGCCAGACGAGAGCGGTGAGACCGGACACAGGTGGGCGCGCACGGTGACGGGCGCACCCGACGCGGCGGCACCCGGCGCGAGGCCGCCCGGCCGCAGTGCCGCCCAGGCGTCCGGCCGGGCCCATACGATACCGCCCGCCGGCCCCCCGCCGGGCGCGGGCGCTCAGGGCGGGTCGTGCGTGCGCTGCCGGGCCGTGAGGCGAGGCCGCCCGCGTCCACGGCACGGCCGATCCGGGTACCGGCGGCCGCAGCCTGCCGCCTGCCGTGCCCGGACGTGGCCACCCTCACATAGGGTCCGGAATGCCCGGCGTGGCACACTGGTTATCGAGTGACGAACGCGTGCTCCGGGGTCGGTGAAAGTCCGAACCGGCGGTGACAGTCCGCGACCCGGCCGAAACCATCGGCCGGTTGACCCGGTGGAACTCCGGGACCGACGGTTAAAGTCCGGATGGGAGGCAGCGCGCGGCCGTGTCCTGTACGGCACGGCGTGAGCGGTCTTGCCGCGGCACACCCGGAGCCTTGACGAGGGAGGCCCGGGGTGACCGAACATCCCGCCGAGGAGCGTGCCATGCGCCGGGCGCTGGCGCCGGCCGCACGCGCTCGCGGCGAAACGAGCCTCAATCCCGTGGTCGGCTGCGTCGTGCTGGACGGCGACGGGAACGTCGCCGGGGAGGGCTACCACGCCTTCGCCGGCGGCCCGCACGCCGAGGTCGTCGCGCTGCGCACGGCCGGCGCGCGCGCCCGCAGCGGCACGCTCGTCGTCACGCTCGTCGTCACGCTCGAACCCTGTGACCACCACGGCCGCACCGGCCCGTGCACCCGTGCCGCCATCGAGGCGGGCGTCCGGCGCGTCGTGTACGCGGTCGACGACCCCGACCCGGTGGCCGGCGGCGGCGTCCGGCGCCTCGCGGCGGCCGGAATCGAGGTCGAGCGCGGTCTGCTGCGGGCCGAGGCCGAGCGCGGCAACGCCGACCGGCTGACCTACGCGTGGCTGCGCCGGCCGCACGTCACCTGGAAGTTCGCCGCGAGCCTCGACGGCCGCTCCGCCGCGGCCGACGGCACCAGCCGGTGGATCACCGGGCCGGAGGCGCGCCGCGACGTGCACCGCCTCCGCGCCGTCTGCGACGCGATCGTCGCCGGATCCGGCACCGTTCTGGCCGACGACCCCCGCCTCACCGTGCGGGACGCGGGGGCGTCCGGGCCTCCCGGAGCCCATGGCCCGCTGCGCGTGATCGCCGACACGCGCGCCCGCACCCCGCTCGGCGCCCGTGTCCTGGACGGCACCGCGCCGACGCTCGTCGCCGTGGCCGAGGACGCCGACGCGACCGCGCTCGAATCGCGCGCCGCGGTGGTCTCCGGCCGGGGACCGTGCGCCGCCGGCGGCGGACGGCGTCCCGGAACGGGGCATCCGCCTCCCCGCCGGGCAGGCGAACCTGACCAGTCCCTGGTGGCCGGACGGCCGGCACCGTCGCGAAGGGATCGCTGAATGTTCACCGGAATAGTCGAAGAGCTCGGCGAGGTCGTCGCACTGGAACCCGCGGACGACTCCGCCCGGCTCACCGTGCGCGGGCGGCTGGTGGTCTCCGATGCCGTGTACGGGGCGTCGATCGCGGTCAACGGGGTGTGCCTCACGGTGACCGACGTGAAGGACGACACGTTCACCGCCGACGTCATGAAGGAGACCCTGGACCGCTCGTCCCTGGGCGGACTGGCGCCGGGCGACCCGGTCAACCTGGAGCGCTCGCTCCGGCTGTCGGACCGCGTGGGCGGCCACCTCGTGCAGGGACACGTCGACGGGGTCGGACGGATCCTGTCCCGCGAGCCCGGTGAGCGCTGGGACGTGGTGACGGTCGCGCTGCCGTCCGCGCTGGGCCGCTACGTCGTCGAGAAGGGGGCGATCGCCGTGGACGGCGTCAGCCTCACGGTGGTGCAGGCCCGCGACGACGCCTTCACCGTCTCCCTCATCCCCACGACGCTCCGGCTCACCACGCTGGGCCGCAGGCGTCCCGGCGACCCGGTGAACCTGGAGGTGGACGTCGTCGCCAAGTACGTCGAACGCAACATCGACCACTACGCCCGCCGGTACGCCGGGCGGCTCCTCGGCGAGGGGGCCGGACGGCGGGCGGTTCCCCGCGCCCCGGCGGCCGCGGCACCGGAGTCCGGCGGGCCGGAGGCCGCCGGGCAGGCACCGGCCGGCCGGGGCGGAGCGCCGGCATGAGCTCCTGGACCCAGGCGGGCGTCACGGTACTCGGCGAGAAGGTCCTGTGGACGGACCTGACCGGTAACGTCTTCTCGCTGGCCACCGTCTGGCTCGCGATGCGCCGCACGATCTGGACCTGGCCGGTACAGCTCACCGGCGCGGTGCTGCTCCTGGTGGCCTCGCTCAGCGCGCACGCCCCGGGCAACGCGCTCAAGCAGGCGCTGTTCATCATGCTGGTGCCGTACGGCTGGGTGAAGTGGCTGCGCGGCATCCGGGAGCGGCACGACCTGCCGGTGCGGCCGGCGACGATGCGGGAGCGGGCGCTGCTGATCGGGGCGCTCGCGGCCGGCACGGCGGTCGTGGCGCTCGCGTTCGCGCACATCCCGTGGCTGCAGATCACCTGGTCGCCGCCGGCCAACGCGTACATCTTCGTGGGCAGCGCGGTGGCGACGTTCGCGCAGAGCCGCGCCCTCGTGGACTTCTGGATCATCTGGGTGCTGGTCGACCTGGTCGGCGTGCCGCTGGCGGTCAAGTCCGGCCTATACGTCTCGGGGGCGACCTACGGGATCTTCTTCGTGATGGTCCTCGCCGGTTTCCGCAACTGGCTGACGCAGCACCGGCGGCAACGGCGGGACGAGGAACTGGAGGCGGTGCCCGCGTGAGCGCGATCGAGCAGGGCGCCCGGAGCGACGAGGGAAGGCGGCGTCCGATGGCGTCCCTGAGGCCGAACGGGGAATTCGCGTGAGCTTCGACAGCGTGGAGGCGGCGATCGCCGACATCGCGGCCGGACGGGCCGTGGTGGTCGTGGACGACGCCGACCGGGAGAACGAGGGCGACATCATCTTCGCCGCGGCGAAGGCGACGCCCGAGCTGCTCGCCTTCACGATCCGCTACTCCAGCGGCGTGATCTGCGTGCCCATGGAGGGCCGCGACCTCGACCGGCTGCAGATCCCCCTGATGACGGCGCACAACAACGAGCGGATGCGCACGGCGTACACGGTGAGCGTCGACGCGCGCGACGGCGTGACCACCGGTATCTCGGCGGCCGACCGGGCGCGGACGATCCGTACGCTGTGCGACTCGGCGACCGAGCCGTACGAGCTGGTCCGGCCGGGGCACGTCTTCCCGCTGCGCTACCACGAGGGCGGCGTGCTGCGGCGGCGCGGGCACACCGAGGCCGCGGTCGACCTGGCGCGGCTGGCGGGCCTGACGCCGGCGGGCGTGCTGGCCGAGGTGGTCAACGACGACGGCACGATGGCGCGGCTGCCGCAACTTGAGGTGTTCGCCAAGGAGCACGACCTGAAGCTGATCTCCATCGAGCAGCTCGTCGCGTACCGCAAGCGCACCGAGCGGATGGTCGCGCGGGGCGCCGAGACGACCATCCCGAACGAGCACGGCGTCTGGCGGGCGTTCGGCTACGCCTGCGCGATCGACGGCGGCGAGCACGTCGCGCTGGTGCTCGGCGACCTCGGCGACGGGGAGGACGTCCTGGTGCGGGCGCACTCGGAGTGCCTGACCGGCGACGTGCTCGGATCGCGGCGCTGCGACTGCGGCGCCCAGCTCGATGCGGCGATGGCCGCGATCGCGAAGGAGGGCCGGGGCGTGGTGCTGTACCTGCGCGGGCATGAGGGCCGGGGGATCGGCCTGCTCGCCAAGCTGCGCGCCTACCAGCGGCAGGACGAGGGCTCCGACACCGTCGACGCGAACCTGGAGCTGGGCCTGCCGGTGGACGCGCGCGAGTACGGCACCGCGGCGCAGATGCTCATCGACCTGGGCGTGCGGTCGATCCGGCTGCTGACCAACAACCCGGCGAAGGTCGAGGGCCTGGCCGCGTACGGGATACACGTGCGCGAGCGAGTGCCGCTGCCCGTCTTCGTGACCGAGCACAACCGGCGCTACCTCGCGGCCAAGCGGGACCGCCTCGGCCACCGGATCGGAGACCTCACGTGAGCGCGCGGCGGCGTCGCGACACCGCCCGGGCGGGGGAGAGCGGCGACCGCGGCGACGAGGCGGGGCGGTGCCTGCGGGCGCCGTGGAGGCCGGGCGGGATGCCGCGATGAGCCCGCCGGGCAGGCGCGGTACTGCCGGGGCCGCCGCCTGGACCGCGGAACGCGGGAAGCGCGGCGATCGTGACCACGACAGAGGGCGGCGTCCGCGGGCGCCGCTGAGGGCGAGCGGGAGGAACGAATGAGCGGGGGCGGACGACCGGAGGCGGGCTCGGTCGACGCGCGAGGGCTGACCCTGGGCATCGTCTGCACGCGCTGGCATGCGCCGGTGACCGACCGGCTGCTGGAGCGCGCCGTCGCGACGGCGGCCGAGTGCGGCGTGGACGCGCCGGTGGTCGTACGGGTGGCGGGCGCGCTGGAGATCCCGGTCGTCGCCCAGCAGCTCGCCCGCGATCTCGACGCCGTCGTCTGTCTCGGCGCGGTCATCAGGGGAGAAACCCCGCATTTCGACTACGTCTGCGACTCTGTCACCGCCGGTTTGACGAGGGTCGCCCTTGACGAGGGCACCCCCGTGGGCAATGGCGTACTAACCTGTGAGACGCTTGAGCAGGCACTGGACCGCTGTGGGCTGGATCACAGCCACGAGGACAAGGGGATGGAGGCGACCGTGGCCGCTCTCGATACGGCACTGACCCTGCGAGGTCTGCGGCACCACGGCCACGCACGGCATGACGCGGAGCATCTGGGCTCCTGAGCGTCCACGCCGTGACTCCCATCACCGATCAGGAAGGTTTCCGACCGTGCTGTCACTCGTGCTGCCCAAGGGGTCGCTGGAGAAGGCGACGTTCGAGCTTTTCGACGCCGCCGACCTGACCGTCCGCCGCGGCTCCGACCGCGACTACCGCGCCTCGATCGACGACCCGCGCATCGACCGCGTCCGCGTGCTGCGGCCGCAGGAGATCCCGACCTACATCGAGCAGGGCCTGTTCGACCTCGGCATCACCGGCCGCGACTGGATCACCGAGACCGACTCCGACGTCGTCTCTCTCGGCGAGCTGAAGTACTCCAAGGCGACGTCCAACCCCGTACGGGTCATCATCGCCGTGCCGAACGACGCGCCCTGGCAGACCGTCGCCGACCTGCCCGACGGTGTGCGCATCTCCACCGAGTTCCCGGCCCTCACCGAGCGGTTCCTCACGAAGCACGGGGTCAAGGCCAAGGTCGTGCCGTCCTACGGCGCGACCGAGGCGAAGGTCCCCGACATCGTCGACGCGATCGTCGACCTGACCGAGACCGGCTCGTCACTGCGCAAGAACGGCCTGCGCATCCTCGACACCCTCCTGACCAGCTACACCGAGCTGGTCGCCAACCGCGAGGCGTACGACGACGCCGAGAAGCGGGCCGCGATGGAGGACATCGCGATGCTGCTGCAGGGCGCGATCCGGGCGCGGGGCAACGTGCTGCTCAAGCTCAACGTCGCCAACGGCGCGCTGCAGGCGGTGCTCGACATCATGCCGTCGATGTCGTCGCCGACCGTCACGCCGCTGGCCGGCGGCGAGATGCACGCCGTCGAGAGCGTCGTCGCCAAGCACGGCGTCAACACGCTGATCCCGGCGCTCAAGACAGCCGGCGCGCGCGACATCCTCGAGATCCCGATCAGCAAGATCGTCGACTGACGACGGCGGCGATGGCGGTGAGGGCGGAGACCTGGCGGCCGACCTGGGCCAGGATCACCCCGTACGTCCTGTCGGTGGTGGTCGTGGCCGGCATGACCGCCCTCGCCGTCGCCTTGCCGTCCCCGTGGGGCCTGGGTGACCGCATCGGCTTCGTCGTCATCGGGCTGATCGTCGCCGGGATCCTGCACATCCTGGGCCGCAGCCGGGTGACCGCCGACGAGCACGGGCTGACCGTCGTCAACGGCCTGCGCACCCACGACCTCGAATGGGCCGAGGTGCTCGGCGTGTCCATGAACAGCGGCGCGCCGTGGCCGGTGCTCGACCTCGCCGACGGCTCGACCGTCCAGGTCATGGGCATCCAGGCCTCCGACGGCGACCGCGCCCGGCGGGCCGTCGCCGAGCTGGCGGAGCTGATCCGTGAGCGCGGCGAGGCGTCCGGCGTCTGAACGCGCCCGGCGGTGCCCGGCCTCGGGCCGGACGTGGCGGCATGGGCAGGGGTGGGTCACGTGTGGTCCCGCGGCCGTCCGATGGGTGAAGGGTGTGCCGGAAACAATGGCGGCCGTGGCCCCGCCGGTCGGTTGCCGCATGGGTGTCCATATGGTCCGCAACAGGGGATCCGGTCACAGGGGAACCCCGCCGCCGTCGTTCTCTCACCTCAGCGTCATAATGCAGGCCACTTTCCGGTCCGATTGCCGGACATCGGCTCCGTTCCGGCGAGCCCAGGGTTTATGCTCGGCGACAGTGGATCGCCCGCCCTGCCGGGGCCGCAGCTCCCGGGGTCGCGGCTACCTTCGACTGCCAGGTGGCGCACGTGCCGGAATGGCCAGCAACGCTCGACGTCGAGCAGCTCATCGCGGAGGGCTGGCGGCCGACACCATTCCGCGAGTTCGTGCTGAAGATTCACAGCAGATGTGATCTGAAGTGCCGCTATTGCTACATGTATGAAATGGCGGACCAGAGCTGGCGCGCCCAGCCCCGGCGCATGTCCGAGCGGACGGTCGACGCCGTCGCCCGCCGCATCGCCGAGCACGCCCGGACGCACGAACTGCCCTCGGTCACGCTGGTCCTGCACGGCGGCGAGCCGCTGCTGGCGGGCCCCGACTTCATCCGCGGGCTCGTCACGACGGTACGCGCGCGCACCCCGGCCCGCGTCGACGTCCACATCCAGACGAACGGCGTGCTGCTCGACGCGGCGTTCCTGAAGCTGTTCGACAAGCTCGACGTGCGCGTCGGGGTGAGTCTCGACGGCGACGCCGCCGCGCACGACCGCCACCGGATACGGCCGAACGGCCGGGGCAGCCACGCCGCCGTCGTACGTGCACTGAAGGAGCTGACGAGCCCGCCGTTCCGGCACCTGTTCGGCGGCCTGCTGTGCACGATCGACCCGCGGAACCCGCCGGTCGACACCTACCAGGCCCTCCTGTGCTTCGAACCGCCCGCGATCGACTTCCTGCTGTCGCACGGGAACTGGTCGTCGCCGCCTCCCGGCCGGGTACCGCAGGCGCCCGAGACGCCGTACGGCGACTGGCTCGTCGCGATCTTCGACCGGTGGTACGCCGCGCCGTCCCCGCCCACCCGCATCCGGTTGTTCCACGAGATCATGAAGCTGCTGCTGGGCGGCACGTCCGGCACTGAATACGTGGGCCTGTCCCCGGTCGGCATCGCCGTCGTCGAGACCGACGGCAGCATCCAGCAGTCGGACCAGCTCAAGTCCGCCTACGACGGCGCCGCCGCCACCGGCCTGCACGTGTCCGGCGACTCGTTCGACCAGGCGCTCCGCCTGAACCGCCCCGGGTTCCGTGGAGACTTCAGTGGTTGGCTCCAACCGCGTCTCGCGGCTGGTGTTGAGCGTAATAGAGGGCTTCGCGTTCGGCGGGC
>JBEHYF010000170.1:0-11524 GCA_048498315.1 Actinomycetota bacterium | reverse complement strand
AGATCATTACCGATCGCGTACGAATGGGGGACTATTCGCGGGTTGCGAGGTCGATGACCTCGGCCGGGAGGTCCTCCACGCGGCCCCGGTTCCACGGCCGCGACCAGCCACCGATCTCCAGCACGGTGTTCAGCAGGTTGCCGGTGAACCCCCACACGAGCATGTCCCGGGCGCGGAACGCCGGGCCGAGGTTGCCGGAGGGCGAGCGGACGAGCAGGCGGTTCGCCGGGTCGGTCAGCTCCGCCAGCGGCACGCGGGCGACCGAGGCGACCTCGCGGGGGTCGCCGGCGGCGACCGTGGAGGGCTCGCGCCACCACGCGATCACCGGCGTGACGCGATACCCGCTGTGCCTCACATACAGCTCCGGCATGGTCGCCAGCACGGCCACGCCCGCCGGATCGAGGCCGGTCTCCTCGGCGGCCTCGCGCAGCGCCGCGGCCTCGGGCCCGCCGTCCCCGGGGTCGATGCCGCCGCCGGGGAAGGCCGGCTGGCCGGCGTGCTTGCGCAGGGTGTCGGCACGCTGCAGCAGCAGGAGATCGGGCCCGTCGGGCCCCTCGCCGAACAGGATGAGCACGGCCGCCGGGCGGGCGCCGTTCGCGGGAGGGCGGAAGATCGGGGGAACCGGCGTGCGGGGCGCCTTGGCGACGAGGTCCCGCAGCCACTCGGGGAAGTCCGGCATCATCGACGTTCGACAGCGTGCTCCCTGTGATCGTTCCCGGTCAGGAGAACGGACCGGGCTTGACGAGCTTGCGGGCGACCTTCTCGTCGGTGGGGCCCTCGCCGTACGACGGGCACAGGCGGGCGAGGGGGCAGGCACCGCAGGCCGGGCGGCGGGCATGGCAGATGCGGCGGCCGTGCCAGATCAGCCGGTGCGACAGGACCGTCCAGTCCTTGCGCGGGATCAGCTCGCCGACCTCGTACTCGATCTTCACCGGGTCCGTCTCGGCGGTCCAGCCGAAGCGGCGCGACAACCGGGCGAAGTGGGTGTCGACGGTGATGCCGGGCACGTCGAAGGCGTTGCCGAGCACGACGTTGGCGGTCTTGCGGCCGACGCCCGGCAGCGTGACCAGCTCCTCCATCGTGTGCGGCACCTCGCCGCCGAAGCGCTCGCACAGCTCGCGGCCGAGCCCCCGCAGGCTATTGGCCTTGGCGCGGAAGAACCCGGTCGACTGGATGATCTTCTCCAGCTCCTCGCGGTCGGCGGCGGCGAGGTCGGCGGGGGTCGGGTACCGCGCGAACAGCGTCGGCGTCACCATGTTGACCCGCTTGTCCGTCGTCTGCGCGGACAGGATCGTAGCGACCAGGAGCTGGAAGGGATCGGCGAAGTCGAGCTCGCAGTGCGCGTCGGGGTAGAGTTCGGCAAGCTCGCGGTTGATCCGTCGAGCACGGCGAACCAGCGCGAGGCGTGACTCCGGCTTATGTGGCACGCACGCAAGGGTAACCGGGGGGCCGCCGCGAACTCATCCTGCGATGTGCGTCACACTGTGGTCGTACGTCACTAGGAGGAAACGTGAACGACCGCGACGTGGAGATTCTCGGACGCGCCCCGCTGTTCGAGGCTCTCGACGACGAGGGAGCCAAGGCCCTGCGGGCGAACGTGACCGAGGTCCATCTGTCCCGCGGTCAGACGCTGTTCAGCGAGAATGAGGAGGGCGACCGCCTCTACGTCGTTCTCGAGGGCAAGATCAAGCTGACCCGCGCGGCGGCCGACGGCCGCGAGAACCTCCTCAGCGTTCTCGGACCCAGCGAGATGTTCGGCGAGCTGTCGCTGTTCGATCCCCGCCCGCGCACGGCCAGCGCCATCGCGGTGACCGAGAGCCGCCTGGCCGGCCTCGGCCACAGCGACCTGTGGCCGTTCCTCAAGGGCCACCCCGAGATCAGCATCCACCTGCTGCGGGCCCTGGCCCAACGGCTGCGCCGCACCAACGAGATCATGGCCGACCTCGTCTTCACCGACGTGCCCGGCCGCGTCGCCAAGGCCCTGCTCGACCTGGCCGAGCGCTTCGGCCAGCCCACCGAGACCGGACTGCACGTCCACCACGACCTGACCCAGGAAGAGCTCGCCCAGCTCGTCGGCGCCTCCCGCGAGACCGTCAACAAGGCGCTGGCCGACTTCGCCCAGCGCGGCTGGCTGCGCATCGAGGCGCGCGCCGTGCAGGTCCTCGACATCGAACGCCTCCGCAAGCGCTCCCGCTGACCGGCCGCCGCGCCGTACCCGGCGACGCGGCCGGCTCACCCCCGGGGCCGCTCGCCCCAGGGCCGCACAGGTCCGTACGGTGCGCGGCCCGCGCGGCAGACCAAGACACCCACCGTCGTTCCGGATCGTCCGGCCGAGCACGTGCGACTCATGCCCGGTCTTCGGGAGCGGTGAAGCGGCCGCGCTCGGCGAGGTAGTCGAGCTGGGCCTGCACGGACCACTCGGCGGCCGGCCAGAGCGACCGGTCGACGTCGGCGTACACGTGCTCGACCACCTCCCGGGACGTGCGCGCGCCCGCCGCGAGGGCGGCCTCGACCTGCTCCAGCCGTTCACGCCGGTGCGCGAGGTAGCCGTCGAGCGCACCGGCCGGGTCGTCCAGCTTCGGGCCGTGACCGGGCAGGATCACCCGGGTGGTGTCGGCCATCGCGCGCAGCCGCTCCAGCGAGCCGAGGTAGTCGCCGAGCCGGTGCACGACGGTGGTGCCATACCCGAGCACCGTGTCGCCGGTGAGCACGGCCTGGTCGGCGGGCAGCCAGAAGGTCAGCGAGTCGGGCGTGTGGCCGGGCGTGGCGAGCACCCGCAGCTCCAGGCCGTCCACCTCGACGACGTCGCCTTCGGCCAGGCCCTCCTCGCCCAGCCGGTGCGCCGGGTCGAGGGCGCGGACCGGCACCGGGCGAGCCCCGGGCGCGGCCAGTTCGGCGAACCGGCGGGCGCCCTCGGCGTGGTCGGGGTGGCCGTGGGTGAGCAGGACCAGCGCGACCCGCCCCGCCTCGGCGGCCACCCGGCACAGGTGCTCCTCGTGCTCGGGTCCGGGGTCGACGACGATCGACCGCTCGGCCCCCGGCTCGCGCAGCACCCACGTGTTGGTTCCGTCGAGCGTCATCGGCGAGGGGTTGGGCGCCAGCACGCACCGCGCCCGGTCCGTGCCCATCCCGTCGATGCCCGCTCCCGGCTTTGCGCCGCCCGCGGCGCGATCGTTCGCGCTCACCGCCGACTCCCTCCTGCGCACGACCCGCTCATACGCGGCCCGGTCGCGGCCCGCTCATTACGCGGCCTGGTCGTACGCGCCCCGCCCATACACGACCCGCTCATAGGCGGCTTGGTCATGCGCGGCCTGGTCATGCGCGGCCCGCTCGCTCGTGCGCGCCGCCGGCCCGCCCCCGCAGGCGGCGGTTGCGCGGTGACCGCCGCCGGCTCGGCCCGCCGTGCGGGCGCCGGCCCGGTCACGGCCGGCCGCCCGGGTCGGCGCCGTTCAGCTCCTCCGGCAGGATCAGGTAGACGCCGTCGTCGGTGACGCGTGTCTCCGGCATCCGCGGCCGGATCTCGCGGGCGGCCGCCAGCACTTCGGCCACCGACCCGTACGCCGCCAGCTCGGTCAGCGTCACCAGCGTCGGCGGCAGCATCGGCATCCGGCCGCCGCGCGCGGCGTCGGCGGCCTCGTCCGGGCGCACCCACACGACCCGGTCGGATTCGGTGCTCACGTCGCGGGTGCGCTGGCCGTCGGGCAGCGCCGCGACGAAGAACCGCGTGTCGTACCGCCGCCGCTCGATCAGCGGCGTGATCCAGTGCGCCCACGGATGCAGCAGGTCGGCGCGCAGCACGAGGCCGCGGCGTTCGAGCAGCTCGGCGAGGGACAGCGACCGGTCGAGCAGGGCCTGGCGGTCGGCCTCCCAGGCGTCGCCGCTGGTGTCCGCCGCGATCGTGTCCGGCGCCGGGCCCGCCAGCAGCACGCCCGACTCCTCGAACGTCTCGCGCACCGCGGCGCAGACCAGCTCGCGGGCGAGCGCCTCGCCGGCCCCGAACGCCGCGCCCCAGACGGCCGGCGGCGGGCCGGCCCAGCCGAGCGAGGCATCGGCGTCGCGCGGGTCGACCGAGCCGCCGGGGAACACGTGCGCACCCGGCGCGAACGGCATCGAGGACGTGCGGCGCAGCATGTAGACCTGCAGTCCGCCGCCGGGGGCGTCGCGGAGCAGGATCACGGTCGAGGCGTCGCGCGGCACGGCCGGCTCGGTGCGGCCGTCGGCGATGGCGCGGGCGTGGTCGGCGAGGTCGTCGGGCAACCGGAGTCCGGGGGCGTCTGGCAACGGGGGCCTCCTTGGCGCGCCGGGCCGGGGCCACCGCCCGCCGTGCCGGGCCGGCGGCGGCCCCGGCCGTACGGGGCTGATACCCGAACGCTATTCGACCTCGGCGATCAACTCGACCTCGACCGGCGCGTTCAGCGGCAGCACGGCCATGCCGACGGCGCTGCGCGCGTGCCGGCCGGCGTCGCCGAACACCTCGCCGAGCAGGTCGCTCGCGCCGT
Source organism: Actinomycetota bacterium (assembly GCA_048498315.1). GTDB lineage: Bacteria > Actinomycetota > Actinomycetes > Streptosporangiales > Streptosporangiaceae > Actinoallomurus. The sequence continues at coordinate 7,025 of JBEHYF010000170.1, read as the reverse complement.
TGACGACCTGTGCCTGGCCGTAGAAGTCCGGCGCGCTGGCGACGAAGCCGACGACCTTGACGATGCGCCGCACCCGCGACAGCTCCCCGACCTCGGCCTTCAGCGCGGCGATCGCGTTCAGGGCGGCGGTGCGGGCCAGCTCGGCGGCGCGTTCCGGCGTCACGTCGGCGCCGACCTTGCCGGTCGCGGGCAGCTCGCCGCCGACGAACGGCAACTGCCCGGCCGTGTAGACGAGGTCGCCGGTGCGCGCCGTCGGCACGTACGACGCGAGCGGCGTCACGACCTCCGGCAACGTCAGGCCCAGCTCCTCAAGGCGTTTCTCGGGTGTCACGGTCGCTGTCCCCTCCTCCGCTGCGGGAATCGGCACCCCTCGGTCCGGCGCCGCCGCGGCGGGGCGGCGGAGCGCCGGATGTCGCCGTCGGGCCCGGGTGCCCTCGGATCCGGCGGCGGCGCGGCGTCAGGCCTTCTCACGCTTGAGGTAGGCCACGAGGTTCTCGGGGTTGGGGCCGGGGATGACCGTGACGAGCTCCCAGCCGTCGTCGCCCCAGTTGTCGAGGATCTGCTTGGTCGCGTGCACCAGCAGCGGAACGGTGGCGTACTCCCACTTCTTCATAGCGGAACCCTACTGACCGGCCGGCGGCTCCTGCGGTTCGGTCGGCGTCTGGCGCGGCGCCGCGATGCCGTGGTGCCCGTGGTGGTGCTCGCCCTCGTCCAGGCCGGCGACCGGGGGAACGTCCTTGGGTTCGATCGAGGACGGCTCGGCCGCCTTGGCCAGGTCCTCTTCCGCCTTGGCGAGCCGCTCGGAGAGGTCGGTACGGGGCGCGCCCTCGCGCGGGGGCCGGTCGCCTCCGACCGCGCGGTCGAAGAAGCGCAGCAGCTCGACCGGGAACGGCATGACGAGCGTGCTGTTCTTCTCCGCCGAGACCTCCACGACCGTCTGCAGCAGGCGGAGCTGGAGGGAGGCCGGATCCTGCGCCATGACCTCGGCGGCGGCGGCGAGGCGCTTGGAGGCCTGGAACTCGCCGTCGGCGGTGATGATGCGGGCGCGCCGCTCCCGCTCGGCCTCGGCCTGGCGGGCCATCGACCGCTTCATGCTCTCGGGCAGGGAGACGTCCTTGATCTCGACCCGCTGGATCTGCACGCCCCAGGGCGCCTGGGTCATCTCGTCCATGATCGCGCGCAGCTCGGCGTTGATCGTCTCCCGCTCGGACAGCAGCTGCTGCATGTCCGCCTTACCGATCACCGACCGGAGGGCGGTCTGCGCGACCTGGGAGATCGCCCAGTTGTAGTTCTGCACGTTGACGATCGCCTTCACCGGGTCGATCACCCGGAAATAGACGACCGCGTCGACGCGGACGCTGACGTTGTCCTGCGTGATGCCCTCCTGGGCGGGCACGCCCATGGCGATGGTCTGCATGTTGACCTTCGCCATCCGGTCGATGACCGGGAAGATCAGGGTCAGGCCCGGCGGCCTGAAGTGCGGCTGCACGCGGCCGAGGCGGAAGACGACGCCCCGCTCGACCTGCTGCACCACCTTGATCGACATGAGAATGATGATCAGTACGAAGAATGCGATAATGCCCAGAAGTACGGCTGCTGCTTCACCCACAGTCCCCACCTTTCCGACGGCCGATTCCCTCATGTCCGACACTAGCCTGCGCATCGCTCCGCCGTGTCAGAGCTCACTTGCACGCGCCGTCAATGTGACCGCCGGGCGGACGATAACCTCACAAGTGTGAGCGGCAGAGATACCGACTGGGACGGTGTGCGACTCCACGTCGTCACCGGTAAAGGCGGCACCGGCAAGACCACGGTGGCCGCCTCGCTCGCGCTCGCGCTGGCCGCGGGCGGCCGGCGGATCCTGCTGATCGAGGTCGAGGGTCGGCAGGGCATCGCCCAGCTGTTCGACTGCCCGCCGCTGCCGTACGAGGAGCGCAAGGTCGCGGTCGCCCCCGACGGCGGCGACGTCTACGCCCTGGCGGTCGACCCCGAAGAGGCCATGCTCGAATACCTCGAGATGTTCTACGGCATCAAGCGGGCCGGCAGGGCGCTCACCAGGCTCGGGCTGATCGACTTCGCCACCGCCATCGCGCCCGGCCTGCGCGACGTGCTGCTCACCGGCAAGGCCAGCGAGGCGGTGCGCCGCAAGGACAGGCGCGGCCGGTTCGTCTACGACGCCGTCGTGATGGACGCTCCGCCCACCGGCCGCATCAGCCGGTTCCTCAACGTCAACGCCGAGGTGGCGGGCTTGGCCAAGGTGGGCCCGATCCGCAGCCACGCCGACACGGTGATGCGGGTGATCCGCAGCCCCGAGACGGCCGTGCACATCGTCACGCTGCTGGAGGAGATGCCGGTCCAGGAGACCCTCGACGGCGTCGCCGAGCTGCGCGCAATCGGCCTGCCCGTCGGCGGCCTGCTGATCAACATGGTGCGGCCGCCGCTGCTGCCCGAGGCCGACCTGGCACTGGCCGCCCAGGGCCGGCTCGACGTCGAGGCGATCCGCATGGGCATCAAGGCCGCGGGCATCGAAGACCGCATGCCGGAGCTTGCCGAGGCGCTCGCCGCCGAGGCCGCCGACCACGCCCGCCGCACGGCGCTGCAGGAGCGCGAGAAGGCCCGGCTCGATGCCGCCGACGTCCCGCAGTACGAGCTGCCGATGCTTACATACGGCATGGACCTCGCCGGTTTGTATGAGCTCGCCGCCGAGCTGAGAAGGCAGGGTGCCGCGTGATCCGAACAAGCGTGACGTACGCGGGCGCGGTGCGCACGGGACCGATGCGTACGGGACCGGTCCGTACAGGCGCAACGCGCACAGACGCAATGCGTACAGGTACAGCGCGCACAGGCGCGGTGCGTACAGGTGTGATCCGGACAGGACGGTCGCAGCCATGAGCAGGGCAGCCATGAGCAAGGTACCGCCGGTCTTCGACATCGACGCGCTGATCGACGACCCCGACACGAAGATCATCATCTGCTGCGGGTCGGGCGGCGTGGGCAAGACCACCACCGCGGCCGCCGTGGGGGTGCGCGCCGCCGAGCGCGGCCGCGACGTCGTCGTGCTCACCGTCGACCCGGCGCGCCGGCTCGCCCAGGCCCTCGGGTTGACCGAGCTGGACAACACGCCGCGCCTGGTCGAGGGCGTCGACGGCGAGCTGTACGCGATGATGCTCGACATGAAGCGCACCTTCGACGAGATCGTCGAGGCGCACTCCGACCCCGAGCGGGCCAAGCAGATCCTCGCCAACCCGTTCTACCAGTCGCTGTCGTCGAGCCTGTCCGGCACGCAGGAGTACATGGCGATGGAGAAGCTCGGCCAGCTCCACCGCTCCGGCGCCTGGGACCTCATCGTCGTCGACACCCCGCCGTCGCGCTCGGCGCTGGACTTCCTCGACGCGCCCGAGCGGATGGGCCGGTTCCTCGACGGCCGGCTCATCAAGATCCTGATGGCTCCGGCCAAGGCCGGCGGGCGGTTCGGGATGAAGGTGGTCACGGTCGGCTTCGGCATGTTCACGAACGCCATCACGAAGGTGCTCGGCGGCCAGCTCCTCAAGGACGTGCAGACGTTCGTGCTGGCCTTCGACACGATGTTCGGCGGGTTCCGGGAGCGGGCCGAGCAGACCTACAAGCTGCTGCAGGCGCCCGGCACGGCGTTCCTCGTCGTCGCCGCGCCCGAGCCCGACGCGCTGCGCGAGGCGTCGTACTTCGTCGAGCGGCTGGCCGACGAACGGATGCCGCTGGCCGGGCTGGTCGTCAACCGGGTGCACCGATCCGAGGCGTCGGAGCTGTCGGCGGTGCGCAGCCAGGCCGCCGCCGAGACCCTGGACGACCGCGGCACGCACCCACTCGCGGCCGCGCTGCTGCGGCTGCACGCCGAGCGGATGCAGGTCGCGGCGCGCGAGGCGCGGCTGCGGGAGAGCTTCAGCTCGTCCCACCCGACGGTACCGGTGGCCACCGTCGCGGCCATGGCCGAAGACGTGCACGACCTCGACGGCCTGCGCTGCATCGCGGCCGACCTGGCCGACACCACCGCCGAACCGGCCGCCTGAGCCTGGTCGGTGCCGCCGCCGACGCGCGGCACCGTCCCGGTGCCCGGGCGCACGGTGGCCGCGGCCGGCCGTAGCGGGCATGACGAAAGGCCCGGCCACGCAGCGGCCGGGCCACCGCCGTCGATCAGCTGGCGACCAGCTCCTCGTCAGGGTTCTGGGAGCGCTCGTACCGCTCCTTCGCGCTCTCGAGCAGCTCGCGCCAGGAGGAGACGTCGGGACGCCTACGGAGCAGGGCACGTCGTTCCCGCTCCGTCATGCCGCCCCAGACACCGAACTCGATCCGGTTGTCGAGGGCGTCAGCCAGACACTCGGTGCGCACTGGGCAGCCGCGGCAGATCAGCTTGGCCCGGTTCTGCGCCGCGCCCTGCACGAACAACGCGTCGGGATCCGCGTTACGGCAGGCGGCACGGGCGGTCCAGTCAGTGATCCACATCTTGGCCCCACTCCCTTGGGTCGGTTGTCGTTTGCGAGCCCCGGCCGGACGGGCGCGGACGTCAGGCCGCCATACGAAAGCCGTGGGGAAGAACTTACGGAAGAGCGCAGCGCTTCAACAGCCCCCGATGGGTCCATTCTCGAGATAGTTCCTACGGGCCATAGGACTGCAAGGAACTAGTCATCCGTCTGCGGCGGGGTGTCCCGAATGCGCCTCTCGTCCCGCGTAACCTATGGGGCGTGACTGGGGAGAACGAAGATCAGGAATCGTCGGTCGTCAAGCTCATGCGGCTGCTGGGGGCGGCGGCCGTGGCCGGGCTCCTGATCGGCCTCATCGCCCTACCGGCGGTCGGCAGCGCGGGCATGGCGACGCGGGACGCCGCCACCAGCTTGCAGAAGCTGCCCACCGGGTTCAGCCTGCAGCCGCCGCCCGAACGCACCACCGTCTACTCCGCGGACGGCCAGGTCATCGCGCAGTTCTACTACCACAACCGCGAATCCGTGCGCCTGGACCAGGTCGCGCCCATCATGCAGAAGGCGATCATCGCCATCGAAGACTCGCGCTTCTACCAGCACGGCCCGCTCGACTTCAAGGGCACCATCCGCGCGCTCATCACCAACGCACAGGACGGCGGCATCCGGCAGGGCGGCTCCACCCTCACCCAGCAGTACGTCAAGAACATGCTGGTCGAAGACGCCAAGACGGAGGCCGAGGCCGAGGCCGCCAAGGCGCCGACCTTCGGCCGGAAGCTGCGCGAGCTGCGCTATGCGGTCAACGTCGAGAAGCACCTGACCAAGGCCCAGATCCTGCAGGGCTACCTCAACATCGCCTACTTCGGGTCCGGCGCCTACGGGGTGCAGGCCGCGTCGCAGTACTACTTCAGCAAGGACGCCTCCGAGCTGACACTGCCCGAGGCGGCGCTGCTGGCCGGCGTCACCAACAGCCCGTCCGCCTACGACCCCGAGCTGCACCCGCAGGCCGCGCTGGCCCGGCGCAACACCGTGCTGTACCGCATGGCCCAGCTCAAGATGATCAGCAAGCAGCAGGCCGACCAGGCCGCCGCGCAGCCGATCCGGCTGAACATCAAGGAGCCCAAGACCGACTGCGCCAACAGCAAGGCCCCGTTCTTCTGCGAGTACGTCAAGGACGAGATCCTCGGCAACCCGGCGTTCGGCAAGACCCAGCAGGCGCGCTACGACCTGCTCTACCGCGGCGGCCTCACGATCCGCACGACCCTCGACATGCAGGACCAGAGGGCGGCGCAGCGCGCCCTCGACCTGCGGCCCAACCACAGCCGCACCGCGACCGAGGCGATGATCGAACCCGGCACCGGGGAGATCAAGGCGATGGTGGTCAGCCAGGACTACGGCGACCACCCCAAGAAGGGCGAGACGACGCTGAACCTCGCCGCCGACTACGCGCACGGCGGCAACCTCGGCTACTCCGCCGGCTCGACGTTCAAGATCTTCACGCTGGCGGCGGCGCTCGACAAGGGCATGAGCGTCGGCACCACGCTCCCCGCGCCGAACAGCACCACCGTCTCGGGCTACCACGACTGCAAGGGCAACGGTTTCGAGCCCTGGACCCTCGGCAACGCCGAGCAGTCCAAGCGCAAGACCGCGAACATCGAAACCGGAACCTGGGACTCCATCAACACCTTCTACGCCGCCCTGGAGCAGAGGGTCGGCCTGTGCGACGCGGTGAAGATGGCCGAGAAGTTCGGCATGAAGCAGGCCGACGGCCAGCCGCTGCAGCAGGTGCCGTCGCAGGTGCTCGGCACCAACAACATCGACGTCACGCACCTGGCCGCCGCGTACGCCGGGTTCGCCGCGCGCGGCCGGTACTGCACGCCGGTCGCCATCACCGACGTCACCGACTCCGCAGGCAACAAGATCAAGGTGCCGCCGTCCAAGTGCAGCAACCCGATCGATCCGGAGATCGCCGACGAGGTCACCAAGATTCTCCAGGGCGTGCTCACGAACGGCACCGGCCAGGGCATGAGCATCGGCCGGCCCGCCGCGGCCAAGACCGGCACCTGCGAGGCGCACACCTGCGCCCTGTTCGCCGGCTACACGCCCGAGCTGGCCGCTGCCGTCTGGTACGGCGACCCCGCCGCGCCGTGGAAACACAACAACCCCGGCATCTACGGCCACGACATCGGCCGCATCTGGAAGGCCTCCATGGAGGGCGCGCTGAAGGGCACGAAGCCGTCGTCCTTCCACACGCCGCTGAAGAACTTCGGCACCTTCGCCCAGACCCGGATCCCGAACGTGACGGGCATGTCCGTGGCACAGGCCCGGCAGGAGCTGGAGAACGCCGGTTTCACCGTGCAGGTCTCCCCGCGCGCCATCGACTCCACCGAGCCCCGCGGCACCGTCGCCTACACCTCACCGAGCGTGGGCACCCCCACCGACCAGGGCACCACCGTGATGCTGTTCGTCAGCAACGGCATGGGCGGGATGCCCAGGCACCCGAGGAGGCCGGGGAACGGCCTGCCCTGGCCGCTCAACTGAACCCGCTCGACCGAGCCCGTTCAAACGGCCCCG
>JBEHYF010000169.1:0-11736 GCA_048498315.1 Actinomycetota bacterium | reverse complement strand
AATCGGTGACCTCGCCGGCGGTCGTCTCGCCGAGGGCCCCATCGTCGCGGGCGGTTCGCCGGGCCGCGAGCGGATGCTTCGCCGTCCGGGCGACGCGGGCGCGCTGCGCGAAGGTCACGCAGATCAGCACGCCGACCGCCGCCAGCAGCGCGTCGGCGCCCACATGCTCGCCGAGCAGGAGCCAGGACCAGACGAGCGTGAGCAGCGGCTGGGCGAGCTGCACCTGCCCGGCGCGGGCGACGCCGATGCGGGCCATCCCGGCGTACCAGGCGAAGAAGCCGAGGAACATCGACACGCCCGCCAAGTAGGCCATGCCGGCGACGGCCGGGACGCTCCAGCGCGGCGGCTCGGCGAGCAGCAGGGCGGCGGTGACGGGCACGGTGACCGGCGCGGCAAGGATCAGCGCCCAGCAGACCACCTGCGGGCCCGGCATCTCGCGGGCTAGCCGGCCGCCCTCGGCGTACCCGAGCCCGCCGGCCACCAGCGCGGCGAACAGCAGGAGATCGGCGGGCGTGAACCGGCCCGCGCCGTTCCGCAGCGTGAAGGCAACGATCCACCCGGCACCGGCGAGGCTCGCCGCCCAGAACAGCGGTGAGGGACGCTCCCCGGCGCGCAGCACGGCGAACACCGCGGTCGACACCGGCAGCAGCCCGATCACGACGGCACCGTGCGCGGACGTCGAGCCGTGGTCCAGCGCGAGCGTGGACAGCACGGGAAAACCGAAGACGATGCCGACGGCGACCAGGCCGAGGGGCGCCCACTGCGCGGGGCGCGGGCGCGGCACCCGCGCGAGCCGGAGCGCGACCGCGGCGAGGAGGGCGGCGACCGCCGCGCGCCCAATGCCGATCGGGTACGGCCCGAAGCCGCGCAGTGCGTACGTGGTGGCGGGGAAGGTGAAGGAGAAGGCGAGCACGCCGAGCGCGGCGGCACCGAGCCCGGACGGCAGCGCTACTGCGCGGTGGATAGTAGCGTTATCGTTATCTCTCATGAGCCACGATAGCAGTATCGTCGCGCTGGCGGATGAGCTGCGCCGCCGCATCGCGACGCTGCGTCCCGGTGACCGGCTGCCGTCCAGCCGCGCGCTGATGAGCCGCTACCAGGTCAGTCCGGTCACCGTCGCCCGCGCGATCGGCGCGCTCGCCGCCGAGGGGCTCGTGGTCACCCGGCCGGGCAGCGGCACGTTCGTGGCCGAACGTCTGCGGCCGGCCGCGCCCGCGGCGCGGGCGGACCTCGGCTGGCAGGCCGTCGCGCTGGCCGATCGCACCGTCGACGCGGACGGCGTGGTCGGCCTGCTCGCGACGCCGCCCGACGACGTCATCGCGCTCAGCGGCGGCTACCTCGCGCCGGAACTGCAGCCGGTACGGGCGCTGGCGGCCGCCGCCGCACGGGCGGTCCGGCGCGCCGACGTCTGGGAACGGCCGCCGCTCGCGGGCCTGCGAGGCCTGCGCGAATGGTTCGCCCGCACGGCCGGCGGCGACGTGACCGCCGCCGACGTCACGATCGCCGGCGGCGGGCAGGCGGCGGTGACGCTCGTGCTGCGGGCGGTGCTGCCGCCGGGCGCGCCGTTGCTCGTCGAATCGCCCACCTACCTGGGCGCGCTGGCCGCGGCCCGGGCGGCCGGGCTGCGTCCCGTGCCGGTGCCGGTCGACGAGCAGGGCATGCGCACCGACCTGCTCGCCGAGGCGTTCGCCGCGACGGGGGCGCGCGCCGTGTACTGCCAGCCGACGTTCCACAACCCGACCGGCACGCAGTTGTCCGCCGAGCGCCGCGCCCACGTGCTCGACGTCGCCCGCGCCGCCGGCGCGTTCGTGATCGAGGACGACTACAGCCGGCACCTGGCGATCGACCCGCCCGCTCCCCCGCTGATCGCCGGCGACCGTGACGGACGGGTCGTGCACATCGCCTCGCTGACCAAGGTGACCGCGCCCAGCCTGCGGGTCGCCGCCGTGATCTGCCGCGGCCCGGTCGCCGAACGCGTCCGCTCCGCGCAGATCGTCGACTCGTTCTTCGTCGCCCGCCCGCTCCAGGAGACGGCGCTGGAGCTGGTCCGCTCCCCATCGTGGCCGCGCCACCTGCGCGCGGTCGGCGCTGCGCTGCGGCGCCGGCGCGACGTGCTGGTGTCCGCGCTGGCGACCGCCGGCCTGCGCCCTGCCGTGCTGCCGGGCGGCGGGCTGCACGTGTGGGCCGGGTTGCCCGACGGGGTCGACGACGTGGCGCTGGCCGAGACCGCACTGCGGGCCGGGGTGCTGGTCAGCGCGGGCCGCCGGTTCTTCCCGGCCGAGCCGCCGGGCCCGCGGGTCCGGTTCAGCCACGGGTTCGCGGCCGACGAGGCGGAACTACCCGAGGGCGTCGCGCGGTTCGCCCGCGCGCTGGCCGTGGCCTCGCCCGAATGACGCCGGGCAGGCGGCCTGGCCTGGCCGGCCCCGCGTGGCGGCCTCGCCCGAACGAACCGGCGCGGCAGGCGATACGGTCGATCGGGAGGGGCGTACGGCGCGAGTGAGGAGTGTCGGGCACGGTGGGCGTGACAGGGGTCCGGGCGGCCTATCCGGGTGATGTGGCCGCGGTCGCGCAGATCCAGGTGCGCGCCTGGCGTGAGGGCTACCGCGACGTGATCCCGGCGCCGGCGCTCGCCGAGATGACCGGTCCGCAGGCGCAGGAGCTGTGGCGCGAGCGGTGGGCCGAGGCCGTGACCGCGCCGCCCAGCCCGCGGCACCGCCTGCTGGTCGCGGTGGACGACGGCGTCATCGTCGGCTTCGCCGCGCACGCCCCGGCGAACGAGCCCGATCATGAGGCGGAGACCACGGGCGAGCTGCTCACGCTGCTGGTCGACCCGGCGCACGGGCGGGCCGGCCACGGCAGCCGGCTGCTCGCCGCGACCGTCGACCACCTGCGCGAGGACGGCTGTACGACCGCGGTGACGTGGCTGTTCGCCGCCGACGAGACGCTGCGCGGCTTTCTCGCGTCGGCGGGCTGGGCGCCCGACGGCGCGTACAGCACGGTCGACATGGGCGAGCCGGTGAAGATGGTGCGCCTGCACACCGCCATCGGCTGAGCGCGCTGCCCGGCGCGACGGCCGCCTGCCGTCCGCCCGGTGAGCACACGGCGGAGCCACCGGCGGCCCCGTCGGCGGGGTCCGGCCATGGCCGGACCGGCCAGGCGGACCGGCGTGCGGCGAACACGGAGGTGTCAGCCAACGTTGGCCCGCTTGTCAGGACGCGCTATTCCGTTTTCACCCTTGAGAGTTCAAAGTCGGGTCTGCCCGTTACGGCGGTCGCTCCCGAGCATCGCGGGTATTCCCGCCTCGGGCCGCCGGCCTCCGGACACCCCCCGAGGAGAGGCGTGATGCCGAGCATGAGAAAGATCAGCATGATGCTGGCCGCAGCCGTGGTGGGCGCCGTTTCGGCGGTCACCGCCGGTCCGGCGTCGGCCGCGAGTGTCCCGCGACCGGACCACGTGGTCGTGGTCGTCATGGAGAATCACTCCTACAGCCAGATCATCGGAAGCTCGTCCGCGCCGTACATCAACAACACCCTGAAGGCGGGCGGCGCGACCTTCACCCAGTCGTTCGCCGTCACCCACCCCAGCGAGCCGAACTACCTCGCCCTGTTCTCCGGCTCCACCCAGGGCCTGACCGACGACTCCTGCCCGCACACCTACTCGGCGGAGAACCTCGGCCACCAGCTCATCGCGGCCGGCGACACGTTCAGGGGCTACTCCGAAGGGCTGCCCTCGGCCGGCTACACGGGATGCCAGAGCGGCCGCTACTACCGCAAGCACAACCCCTGGGTCGACTTCAGCAACGTGCCGTCGTCGAGCAACGTGCCGTTCAGCCAGTGGCCGACCGACTTCACGACGCTCCCGGCGGTCTCCTTCGTCGTACCGGACATCTGCGATGACATGCACAACTGCAGCGTCTCCACCGGCGACACCTGGCTGAAGAACCACATCGACACCTACGCGCAGTGGGCCAAGACCCACAACAGCCTCCTCGTCCTGACCTTCGACGAGGACGACAGCTCGCACAGCAACCAGATCCCGACGATCTTCTACGGCCAGCACGTCGCCACCGGAGGCTTCGCCGAGCGCATCACCCACTACAGCGTGCTCCGCACGATCGAGGACGCCTACGGACTCGCCTGCGTCGCGGGCTCCTGCAACGCCTCGGCGATCACCGACGTCTGGAACTGAGACCGCCCCGCGGATGGATGGCTCCCGGCGGCGCGACGCCGCCGGGAGCCCGCTCCCGCGGAGCCGTGGCGGAGGCGCGGTGCGCGCCGCCTCGAACGGCGTGGCGGCCCCGGCCGTACCGGTCAGAAGATCTTCTGGTCGAGGCTCCAGTCGATCTCCTTCTCGCCCGCCTCGGTCAGCGCCTTGTTGATCGCGCTGAAGGCGCGGCAGCCCAGGAACCCGCGCGGGTTCATCGGACTGGGGTGCCCCGCCTCCAGCACGACGTGCTGCGGCGCCGTGATCAGGTCGCGCTTCTTGCGGGCGTAGGCGCCCCACAGCACGAACACGACCCGCTGCTCCTTGGCGTCGAGCGCGCGGATCACGGCGTCGGTGAACTCCTCCCAGCCCTTGCCGGCGTGCGACCCGGACTTTCCGGCGCGCACGGTCAGCACCGCGTTGAGCAGCAGCACGCCGTGCCGCGCCCAGGGCGTGAGGTCGCCGGAGGCTGGCATCGGCAGGCCGAGGTCGTCGCGCAGCTCCTTGAAGATGTTGCGCAGCGACGGCGGCACGCGCACGCCCTCGCGGACGCTGAAGCTCAGGCCGTGCGCCTGGCCCGGCCCGTGGTAGGGGTCCTGGCCGAGGATCAGCACCCGCGCGTCGTCCGGCGAGCAGAGGCGGAACGCGTTGAACAGGTCGGGCAGCGGTGGGTAGACGGGGCCGGCGGCGTACTCGGCGGCGACGAACTCGCCGAGCCGGCGGGTCGCCTCGGGATCGAGCAGTGGCTCGACACGCTCGCGCCAGGCGGCCGGCAGGAGCTCCAGCAGGTCGAAGGGCATGGCCGGAAACCTAACAGCGGCTGATGACGAACGGCGGTCAGAACCGCTCGGCACGGGCCCCGACCGGGTAGCCCAGCACGCCCGCGCCGTCATCGTCCGCCGTCTGGAAGCGCAGCACGGTCTGGAGGAGGAAGCGGCGGACGATCTGCTCGTCGTCCGGGAGGAGGTGGTCGAGCATCGGCTCCATCCGCGTGGCGGCGGCCGCCTGCACCCGCACGAGCTGCCGTTGCCCGGTCTCGGTGAGCGCGAGCCGCACGAGCCGCCGGTCGGCGGCGTCGCGGCGCCGCTCGATCCAGCCGGAACGCTCGAGGTGGTCGACGGTGTGGTTGAGGGTCGAGGGCGCGATGCCGCAGCGCTTCGCCAGCTCCCGCTGGGTGAGCGCGGCGCCCTGTTCGAGGGAGGACAGGACGGCCAGGCCGTGCGGAGTGAGACCGTATCCGCCCATGAGCCGCTGCCACCGCATCGCGACGACGTGGCCGGCGACGGCCAGCAGGCGGGACAGTGACAGGCGTTCGAGGTCGATCTCGGTGGTGGGCACGGCGCCATTGTCCGTGCCCGCCTCGCTCGTGGCCAGGGGAAGGGCGCTTCCGGCCACCCACGGAGGGGGGTTCGGGCCCCGGCGGTATGTTGGTAGCCGGATCATTCAGGCTCGAATGAAGGGACTCCGGACTCCCTCGATGGCCCTACGCCCTGCTCCGGCGCGCTCCGCGTCTCCCGCCGGCGTTCGCGGACGGCGCCGCTGGTGGGGCATGGTTGTCGTCAGCCTCGGCGTCTCCCTGATCATCGTCGACGCCACGATCGTCAACGTGATGCTGCCCCGAATCGTCACCGGCCTCCGGCTCACGACGACCGGCGCCGAGTGGGTCGCCTCGATCTACTCGCTGGCCTTCGCGGCGCTGCTGATCCCGTTCGGCAAGGCCGGCGACCTGTACGGGCGGCGGCGGATGTTCGTTCTCGGCACGGTCGTCTTCGTCGGGGCCAGCATGCTGGCCGCGCGGGCCGGCGGCGGATCCGCGCTGGTCACCGCACGGCTCGTCCAGGGCGCCGGCGCCTCGATGATCCTGCCCGCCACACTGTCCACCGTGACGAGCCTGTTCCACGGCCGCGACCGGGCGATCGCGTTCGGGATCTGGGGCTCGCTCATCGGCGGCACGGCGGCGCTCGGCCCGCTGCTCGGCGGCTGGCTGGCGACCTCGTACGGGTGGCGGTGGGCGTTCGGCGTCAACCTGCCCATCGGCGTCCTCATCCTCGCCGGCGCGCTGATGCTCGTGCCGGAGACCCGCGACCCGCGGGCGCGCCGCGGCAACGACTGGCCGGGCGGCGCGCTCAGCGCCGCCGGCATGGCGCTGATCGTGTTCGCGCTCATCGAGGGGCAGCGCTACGGCTGGTGGGCGCTGCTGCGGCCGTTCTCGGCCGGACCGCTGCCCTGGCCCCGGCACGGCCTGTCCCCCGTGCCGGTCGCGCTGGCCGCCGGCGTGCTCGCGCTGGCCGCGCTGGTCGGGGTCGAACAGCGGCGGGCGGCGGCCGGGCGGCCGGTCGTGCTGGACCTGTCGCTGTTCCGCATCCCCGACTTCCGCCGCGGCAGCGCCGCCGCCTCGCTGATCAGCGTCGGCGAGCTGGGGCTGCTGTTCGTGCTGCCGCTGTTCCTCCAGGACGTGCACGGCGACTCGCCGTTGCAGGTCAGCATCGCCATCCTGCCGCTCGCCCTCGGCACCCTGATCACCGGCGGGTCCGCGGCGCGGCTGTCGCGCCGGCTCGGCCCGGCCCGGATGCTGCAGCTCGGCATGGCCGTCGAGGTCGTCGCCGTGCTGGCCATCGGGCTGACCACGCGCGCGGACACCACCGGGTTCGCGCTCGCCCCCTGGATGCTGATCTACGGTGCCGGGCTCGGCCTGACCACCGCGCAGCTCACCCGCATCGTGCTTCGGGACGTGCCGCCGGCCAGCGCGGGCCTGGCTTCCGGCACCCAGTCGACCGCCCGCCAGGTCGGCGCGGCGCTCGGCATCGCGCTGATCGGCACGGTCTTCGCCACGAGCCTGAACAACGCGATGACCGCCAGGTCGCGGGACGCCGGGTTCGCGCCCCGGCAGGGCGCCGTCTACGCGGAGCGGCTGCGCGACAGCGCCGGGACGTTCGCCCGCGGGCTGCACGACCGCGACCCGCGGCTGGCCCGCGCCGCCGACGAGAGCCTCGCCGTCGCCACCGACCGCGCCGCCTTCGTCACGGCCGGCCTGCTGGCCGCCGGCATGCTGCTGACCCTGAGGCTGCGTCGCGGGCACGACGCGGATCGGGGAGAATCGCCCGCATGATCTTCAATCCCGTGCGAGGACGGTAGTGGCCACCGTCGCGCAGTGGGTCGCCGGCGCGCGGCCCCGTACCCTCCCCAACTCGATCGTCCCGGTCGCGGTCGGCACCGGCCTGGCGGTCGGGTACGGCCACGCGGTGTGGTGGCGGGCGCTGCTCGCCCTGGCCGTCTCGCTGCTGCTGCAGATCGGCGTGAACTACGCCAACGACTACAGCGACGGCGTCCGCGGCACGGACGAAGAGCGCGTCGGCCCGCTGCGGCTCGTCGGCTCCCGGGTCGCGGCGCCGGAACAGGTGCTGGCCGCGGCGCTCGGCTGCTTCGTGCTGGCGGCCGTGGCCGGGCTGGTGCTCGCGCTGGTGACCACCCTGTGGCTGCTGCTGATCGGCGCCGCGGCGATCGCCGCCGCGTGGTTCTACACCGGAGGCTCGCGGCCGTACGGCTACCGGGCGCTGGGCGAGGTGTCGGTGTTCGCCTTCTTCGGGCTCGTGTCGGTGGCCGGCACGGCGTACGTCCAGCTCGAACGGCTGCCCTGGGCCTTGTGGGTCGCGGCGGTGCCGGTCGGCCTGCTGTCGTGCTCGATGCTCGTGGTGAACAACCTGCGGGACATCCCGACCGACGCCGTGGCCGGCAAGCGGACGCTCGCGGTGCTCCTCGGCGACTGGCGGACCCGTCTGCTGTACACCGGGTGCATGGCCGGCGCGTTCGTCTGCGTGCCGGTGGTGGCGATCGCCCGGCCCTGGGCGATGCTGGCGCTGGCGTCCGGGCTGTGGGCGATCGCGCCGAGCAGCAGGGTGCTGCGGGGCGCCAAGGGCCCGGAGCTGATCGCGGTGCTCGGCGAGACCGGCCGCCTGCAGATCGTCTTCGGCGCGCTGTTCACCCTCGGGCTGGCGGTCTGACCGGCGTACGGCGCGCCGCCTCGCGCGACGGATCGAGCGCGGGCGAAATATTGAATCTTCAATCATGGTTGCGGAAGGTGGCCGTGGGAACGGTCACCCGGATCCCGTTTTCGGAAGGAGCACGAACGTGAGCGAGCTGCTGAGCCTCGACCCCGCCGCACAGGACCTGCTGTTCCGCGAGGCCCGCACCGCCAACACCTTCACCGACGAGCCGGTGTCCGACGAGCAGGTGCGGGCGGTCTACGACCTCGTCAAGTGGGCGCCGACGTCGGCCAACTCGCAGCCGCTGCGGATCCTGCTCGTCCGCTCCCCCGAGGCCCGTCAGCGGCTCGTCGCCCACATGGCCGAGGGCAACAAGGCCAAGACGGCGTCGGCGCCGCTGACCGTGATCTTCGCCGCCGACAACGACTACCACGAGCACCTGCCGTTCACCTTCCCGCACAAGCAGGGCATGAAGGAGGGCCTGGACCGGGTTCCCGAGACACGCGCGCAGGCGGCCGCGCTGAACGCCACGCTTCAGGTCGCCTACTTCATCATCGGCGTGCGCGCGGCCGGGCTGGCCGCCGGGCCGATGACCGGCTTCGACGTCGACGGCGTCACCAAGGAGTTCTTCCCCGAGGGCGGTCATCAGGTGCTGGTCGTCATGAACATCGGGCGCCCCGGCCCGGACGCCTGGTTCCAGCGCAACCCGCGCCTCGACTACGACCAGGTCGTCCGCACCGTCTGAGCGCGATGACGTTCCGGGGCGCGCACCGGTCCTGTCGCGGGCCCCGGACCACGCTCCCGGCCTCACGCGGCCCCGGGGGGCACCGACGGCCCCGACGGCCAACGTACGAGGTACGGCATCTGCGAACTTGTTTCGCGGTTCATCCTGCGTTTTCCCGATTCACCGCCTTGATCGCCTCGCTTCTGCGATACCTATACTGGGCCGCATGGCGACATTCCGGATCAGCGAGGTCGCGTCGCTCCTCGGCGTCAGCCCCGACACGGTACGCCGGTGGATCGACTCCGGCCGGCTGCCCGCCGAGCGGGACGAGCACGGCCACCGCGTCGTGTCCGGGCCGGACCTGGCGGACTTCGTCCGCTCCCCGGCCGACCGCGACGACGGCGTGCCCTCCTCCGCCCGCAACCGCCTGCGCGGCATCGTCACCGGCGTCGTACGCGACCGGGTCATGGCCCAGGTCGAGATCCAGGCGGGCCCGTTCCGCCTGGTGTCCCTGATGAGCCGCGAGGCGGCGGACGAGCTGAAGCTCGAGCCGGGCGTCGTCGCCGTCGGCGTGGTCAAGTCCACCAACGTCGTCGTGGAGCTGCCCGAATGAGCGCGGCACCGGTCCGCGCGGGGTTCGAAGCGCCGTGAACCGGCGCCTGCCGTGGGTACTGGTCCCTCCGGCCGTCCTCGGGCTGGCGTTCCTGGTGCTGCCGACGGCCGGCCTGCTGGTCCGGGCACCGTGGTCCACCCTCGGCACGCGGCTCGCCCGGCCGGAGATCTTCGGCGCGCTGCGCCTGTCGCTGTTCACCGCCACCGCCGCCACCGCGGTGTGCCTCGTGCTCGGCGTGCCGCTCGCCTGGATGCTGGCGCGCGCGGAGTTCCCGGGCCGCCGGCTGGCGCGCGCGATGGTGACCGTGCCGCTGGTGCTCCCGCCGGTCGTCGGCGGCGTCGCGCTGCTGCTCGTCCTCGGCCGCGAGGGGCTGGTCGGGCGATGGCTCGACCGCTGGTTCGGCGTCACGCTGCCGTTCACGACGGCGGCCGTGGTGGTGGCCGAGGCGTTCGTCGCCCTGCCGTTCCTCGTGGTCAGCGTCGAGGGCGCGCTGCGCGCCGCCGACCTGCGCTACGAAGACGCGGCCGCCACGCTGGGCGCATCCCGCTGGACGATCTTCCGGCGGGTCACGCTGCCGCTGATCGCGCCGGGCGTCGGCGCGGGCGCCGTGCTGTGCTGGGCGCGGGCGCTGGGCGAGTTCGGGGCCACCATCACCTTCGCCGGCAACTTCCCGGGCCGTACGCAGACCATGCCGCTCGCCGTCTATCTGGCGCTGGAGACCGACCCCCAGGCCGCGATCGTGCTCAGCGTGCTGCTGCTCGCCGTCTCCGTCGTCGTCCTGACCGTGCTGCGGGGGCGGTGGGTGCCGTGATCGACGCGCACCTGGTCGTCCGCCGCGCCGCCTTCACCCTCGACGTCGCGCTGACGGCCGCCCCGGGCGAGGTGGTGGCGCTGCTCGGCCCGAACGGCGCGGGCAAGAGCACCGCGCTGCGCGCCCTCGCCGGGCTGACGCCGCTGTCGGACGGCCACGTGACCGTCGACGGCGAAGCCTGGGCGCACCGGCCGCCCGAGCGCCGCCCGGTCGGCATGGTCTTCCAGGACTACCTGCTCTTCCCCCACCTGACCGTGCTGGAGAACGTCGCGTTCGGGCCGCGGTGCCACGGCCTGGGCCGTGCGGAGGCACGCCGGGTGGCCGCGGAGTGGCTCGGCCGCGTCGGCCTCGCCGCCCACGCCGCCCGCAAGCCGCGCACGCTGTCGGGCGGGCAGGCGCAGCGGGTCGCGCTGGCCCGCGCGCTCGCCGCTCGTCCCCGGCTCCTCCTGCTCGACGAGCCGCTGTCGGCCCTGGACGCCCACACCCGGCTCGACGTGCGCGCCGGGCTGCGCCGCCATCTCGCCGCCTTCGACGGCGTCGCCGTGCTCGTCACCCACGACCCGCTCGACGCGATGGCGCTCGCCGACCGCATCGTCGTCATCGAGGGCGGCCGCGTCGTGCAGCAGGGCGCTCCGGCGCACGTCGCCCGGTACCCGCGCACGGAGTACGTCGCCCGCCTCGTCGGGCTGAACCTGTACCGCGGCTTCGCCCGCGGGCACACGGTCACGCTCGCCGCCGGCGGCACCGCCGGCGCGGCCGCGGCGGGCGGCGGCGCGGCGGAGCCCGCCCCGGCGGACGCGGCCGGCCCGGTCACCGTCACCGCCCCCGGCGCCGGTGTGGACGAGAACCCGGGCGGCGGAGACATGGCGGGCGAGGATTCGGCTACCGGCGCGACCAGCGGCGGTGCCACGGCCGGAAGCGCGGCGGGCGGACTCACGATCAACATGGCCGAGGCGCAGTACGGGCCGGTGTTCGTGGCGTTCCCGCCGTCGGCGGTGGCGCTGTTCCGCACCCGCCCGGACGGCAGCCCCCGCAACCTGTGGCAGGCGACGATCGGCGGCATCGAGCCGTACGGCGACCAGGTCCGCGTCCACCTGGACGGGCCGGTGCGCGCCGCCGCCGACGTCACGCCGGCCGCCCTTGCCGAGCTCCGCCTGACCGAGGGTGATGCGGTGTGGGCCGCGGTGAAGGCGACCGAGACACACGCGTACCCGGGGTGACCGGCCGCCGCCGGCGGATGGCGCGGCGCCGGCGGCCGCAGCGGCCCGTCCCCGCGTCCGGTACTTCGCGCCCCCGGGCCTCATGCCGCCGGCTCACCCCGTTTCGGATTCCGATCACGGATGGTCCCGGGCCGGCGGGGGAACGTGGTGGCACCGGAAGGACCACGACCCAGGTTGCGGGC